>NZ_BADA01000001.1 GCF_000333395.1 Microbacterium sp. B19 | reverse complement strand
GCTCACCTCGAGACCCTGCATCATGCGCGTCGCCGCATACGTCCAGTCGGACAGCAGCGACGCGAGGTCGTCGCGCGTCGTCCGCGCCATCATGTCGTACGCCGCGAAGTGCAGGTGCTCCTGGACCGGGGTGGTGATGCCCGGTTGATGGATGCCGGATGTCGAGGCCACGGCATCCATCACCTGTCGCGCCTGCGTCTGCCCGTAGGCGGCGCCACCGGCCAGACCGGCACCGGCGCCCACGACGAGGCTCGTGGCACTCGCGCCGAGCGCGAGGCCGATCAGGTCGCGCCGAGATACCCCGGCATCGGCATCCTTCTCGGGCTGCTCTTCGGTCACGGTCACTCCAGGACGGTGGAGGTGAGCTGCGACAGCGGCTCGGCGAGCGCGTTGATGAGGTCGGTGAGCTGGCGCTTGTCCTCGTCGGTCAGCTGCGTGTAGGGCACGAAGCCGGCGTCCGCGGAGCCGTATTTCGCCAGGGCGGCCTCGAGGTCGGCGTACCCGGTGTCGATCCGCGTGACGAGCGACGCACCCTTGTCGCCCTTGGACTCGGCGAAGTCGCGCACGAGCGAGAAGGCCATCTTCGAGCCCTCGACGTTGGCGGCGAAGTCGTACAGGTCGGTGTGCGACCACCAGTCCTCTTCGCCGCTGATCTTGCCGGTCGCGACCTCGTCGAGGAGCGCGATCGCACCGTTGGAGATGCCCGCGACGCCCTGGTCGGTGAGCGCCTGCTCGAAGGCGTCGGAGTGGACGTAGTCGTACAGCTCCTGCGTGTCCTTGATCAGGGTCTGGCCGTAGGTCGCGCGCTCGTCGGGGGTGGACGGTGCCCAGTCCTTCCAGGCCGGGGTCTCGCCGTCGGCGTTCAGCGCGTCCTGCGCGGGGACCCACAGGTCCTTCTCGATGCGGTGGAAGCCGGTCCACGACAGCCCCTCGGCGGCGGCGTCGACTTCGCGGTAGTCGATGCGCGGGTCGAGGTCGCCCAGCGCCTCGGCGATCGGCTCGATGCGCTCGTAGTACGCGCGCACGCGGGGGTACTGGTCGCGCGCGGCCGCGTCGTCGCCGGACTCGTAGACGCCGGCGAACGTCTGGACCGCCGGGAGCAGCTGCCCGACCTGGTCCTTCACGAACGCGGCGTACAGGTCGATGGCCTGCTGCTTCTGCTCGGCGTCCGCGCCGTCGATCGCCACCGCGTCACCGGTGACCGTGAAGCCGGCCTTGCCGACGCCGTCGCCGACCATGCCCGGCTTGCAGAGCGTGAAGTAGTCGCCCGGCTGCGCCGTCACGGTGAGGCTGCGTGACGCCCCCGGAGCGACGTTCTCGACCTCACCGACGATGCGCAGACCGTCGGACGCGAGCAGATAGAACTCGGTGACCTGGTCGCCCTTGTTCACCACGTCGAACGCGAGCGTGCCACTGGTCGCGGTCGCCGCGGACACGTCGCAGCCGTCCGCCGTCGAGGTGACGGTGAGGGCTCCGGCGGAGGCGGCGTCGGTCTTCGCGACGCAGCCCGAGAGGACGAGGACGGCCGCGCCGGCCGCGGCCGTGGCCGCGAGGAGGCGTGTCGGGTTCATGATGCTCCGTTCGGGTGGGCGGTGGATGCCACGGCGGGCGCGGCATCCGAAGTCGGGGAAGGTGCGGCGGTGGCGGCCGCGGCGGTGGCGGCCGCGGCGGTGGCGGCCGCGGCGGTGGCGGCCGCGGAGGGGCGGCGGTTCGCCCGCACGCCCCGCACGAAAAGGGGGACGACGACGGCGATGTAGAGGACCCACGCGATGACCTGGAGCCAGGTCATCTGGGGCATGAAGCCGACGGTCGCCTGGAGGAGGGCGGCGAGTCCGCCGCTCGGGGCGATGACACCGGACAGGTCGAAGGCCCAACCGAAGGGGAATCCGGCCCAGCCGACCGCGACGGCGCCCGTGGTCGGGTCGATCGGGGCACCGGCTCCGAACGGGCCGGGAAGGGCGCCGCCCTCCTGCAGATCGTGGAACGCATACGCGATCACACCCGCGGCGACGATGACGAGGAATCCGCCGGTCCACGTGAAGAAGCGGCTGAGGTTGAGCCGCAGCATCCCGCGGGCGATGAGCCAGCCGAGCAGCGCCGCGGCGATGAGGCCGACGAGAGCGCCGATCAGCGACACGGGCTTGTCCCCGAAGCCCTGCACCATCGACCACAGCAGCAGCGTGGTCTCCACTCCCTCGCGGGCGACCGACACGAACCCGACGATGACGAGCGCCCACACGCTGCCCTGCAGCGCGCGGTCGATACCGCCCTCGAGCCCGGACTCAGCGGCGC
>NZ_BADA01000002.1 GCF_000333395.1 Microbacterium sp. B19 | reverse complement strand
GGTACAGCATGATCAGCCGCTGGTAGTGCTCCTTGGGCCAGAAGATGTTGTTCGCGAAGAAACCGTTGCCGTAGAAGGCGGCCTGCTCGGCGATCTCGGGCGTGCGGATCGAGCCGTGCCAGACGAACGGGGGAACGCCGTCCAGCGGACGCGGGGTCGAGGTGAAGCCCTGCAGCGGCGTGCGGAACTTGCCCTCCCAGTCGACGACGTCCTCACGCCACAGCTTGTGGAGCAGGTCGTAGTTCTCGATGGTCAGCGGCAGGCCCTGACGGATGTCCTTGCCGAACCACGGGTAGACCGGGCCGGTGTTTCCGCGGCCGAGCATGAGGTCGGCGCGTCCGCCCGACACGTGCTGCAGCATCGCGAAGTCTTCGGCGATCTTCACCGGGTCGTTCGTGGTGATGAGGGTCGTGGAGGTCGTGAGGATCAGGCGCTCGGTCTGGGCCGCGATGTACGCGAGCGTCGTGGTGGGCGACGACGACCAGAACGGCGGGTTGTGGTGCTCGCCGAGCGCGAAGACGTCCAGCCCCACCTCTTCGGTGTGCTTCGCGATCGTGAGCGTGTCCTTGATGCGCTGGGCTTCGCTCGGGGTCTTGCCGGTGGTCGGGTCCTGGGTGATGTCGCTCACCGTCATGACACCGAACTGCATCCCGGGCCAGTTGTTCGTCTCGTTCACGATGCCCCTCCTGTTTGTATGCATCTGAATATACATCGTGAAACGCAGAACCGCGAGATCTATTCCCGGGCCCGGCATCCGGTCCCGGCATCCGGTCCCGCATCCCCGGCATAAACGCCCCAGCTCAGCAGAAACGCTCGGACGCGGCGTTTCCGCCGAGCCCGAGCGTTTATGTGAGAGAGCCGCCGCCTCAGACGCCGAGGAGCCCCGCGCCGATCGACGCGCCGGCCTTCGGCGCGGGCGGCACGGCCCACAGGCCGGAACCGACGTGCTTGAGGTACTCCCCCATCGCGTCCGTGGCCAGGGACTTCTGCAGCGTGACGAAGCGGTCGGGGCTCCGCTGGAACGACAGGAAGAACAGACCCGCGTTCAGCCGCCCGAGGTCGGTGGTGCCGTCGACGAAGTTGTAGCCGCGACGGAGGATCCGGATGCCGTTGTTCATGTCGGGATGCGCCAGTCGCACATGGCTGCGGGCGTCGATGCGGGGTTTGCCCGTGGCATCGTCGCGGTGAAGTCCGGTGCCGCGAACTCGTCGCCACCGGAGAGCGGCGCGCCCTGCGCCTTGTCGCGCCCGACGACCGGTCCTGCTCGGGGAGCCGCGTCCGGTCCACGTCTCGATG
>NZ_BADA01000003.1 GCF_000333395.1 Microbacterium sp. B19 | reverse complement strand
CTCACATAGGCTGAGACACGATGCGGATAAAAAGTGGGTGATCCTATGCTGCCGAGAAAAGCATCGACGCGAGTTTCTAGCCGCCCGTACCCCAAACCGACTCAGGTGGTCAGGTAGAGAATACCAAGGAGATCGAGAGAATCGTGGTTAAGGAACTCGGCAAAATGCCCCCGTAACTTCGGGAGAAGGGGGGCCATCCACTTATTAGGACTTGCTCCGAAAGGGTGTGGTGGCCGCAGAGACTAGTGGGTAGCGACTGTTTACTAAAAACACAGGTCCGTGCCAAGTCGCAAGACGATGTATACGGACTGACGCCTGCCCGGTGCTGGAAGGTTAAGAGGACCGGTTAGCCGCAAGGCGAAGCTGAGAATTTAAGCCCCAGTAAACGGCGGTGGTAACTATAACCATCCTAAGGTAGCGAAATTCCTTGTCGGGTAAGTTCCGACCTGCACGAATGGCGTAACGACTTCCCAACTGTCTCAACCGCGAACTCGGCGAAATTGCATTACGAGTAAAGATGCTCGTTACGCGCAGCAGGACGGAAAGACCCCGTGACCTTTACTACAGCTTGGTATTGGTGTTCGGTGTGGCTTGTGTAGGATAGGTGGGAGACTGTGAAGCGGACACGCCAGTGTTCGTGGAGTCATTGTTGAAATACCACTCTGGTCACTCTGGATATCTAACTTAGGACCGTGATCCGGTTCAGGGACAGTGCCTGGTGGGTAGTTTAACTGGGGCGGTTGCCTCCCAAGGAAAGCTCGGGCAAGATCGTCGACATCATCGGCGTGATCGATGGCATCGCCTTCCAGACCAACATCCTGGCCTTGAATGCCGCGGTGGAAGCGGCGCGTGCCGGCGAGCAGGGGCGCGGTTTTGCGGTGGTGGCCTCTGAAGTGCGGGCACTGGCCCAGCGCAGCGCGGCTGCC
>NZ_BADA01000004.1 GCF_000333395.1 Microbacterium sp. B19 | reverse complement strand
GCCGCTTCCAGCGCACCGGCATCACCCGCCTGGCCACCGGATTCGGCATAGAACGGGGTGGTGTCCAGTACCACGATAGCGTCCTGTCCAGCCTCGATCTTCTGCACCGGGCTGCCGGCCACGTAAAGGGCGACGACCTTGGCCGACTGGGCCAGGGATTCGTAGCCCACGAAGCGGGTCTTGTCACCGGTGTATTCGATGGCAGCGGCCATCTTGAACTTGCCAGCGGCGCGGGCGGCGCTCTTCTGGCGCTCCATGGCGGCATCGAAGCCGGCTTCGTCCAGTTCCACCTTGCGCTCGCGGCAGATGTCGGCGGTCAGGTCCAGCGGGAAGCCGTAGGTGTCGTACAGCGTGAAGGCGGTCTCGCCATCCAGCTTGCCGGTGTTGGCAGCCAGCGCGGCTTCCAGGATCTTCATGCCGTGTTCCAGCGTTTCGCCGAAACGTTCTTCTTCCTGCTTCAAGACCATCTCGACGCGCTCGGCGGCTTCCGGCAGTTCCGGATAGGCTGCGCCCATCTGCACCACCAGGTCCTTGACCAGCTTGTAGAAGAAGGGCTTGGTCTGGCCCAGTTTATGGCCGTGACGCAGCGCGCGACGGATGATGCGGCGCAGGACGTAGCCACGGCCTTCATTGCCGGGAATCACGCCGTCGACGATCAGGAAGGAAGTCGCACGGATGTGATCGGCGATCACGCGCAGCGAAGCATTGGAGAGGTCGGTCTCGCCGGTTTCACGGGCAGCCGCCTTGATGAGCGCCTGGAACAGGTCGATCTCATAGTTGCTGTGCACGTGCTGCAGGATCGCGGCCAGGCGCTCCAGACCCATGCCGGTATCCACGCAGGGGGCCGGCAGCGGAGTCAGGGTGTATTCGCCGGTGGCCGGGTCGAGCTGGCGGTCGAACTGCATGAACACGTTGTTCCAGATCTCGATGTAGCGGTCGCCATCGGCGTCGGGACTGCCCGGGGGGCCACCCCAGATGTCCGGGCCGTGGTCATAGAAGATTTCCGAGCAGGGACCGCAGGGGCCGGTCTCGGCCATCTGCCAGAAGTTGTCGGAGGCGTAGGGTGCGCCCTTGTTGTCGCCGATGCGCACCACCCGCTCGGGCGGCAGGCCGATTTCCTTGGTCCAGATGTCGTAGGCTTCATCGTCAGTCTGGTAGACGGTGGCCCAGAGCTTGTCGGCCGGCAGGCCATAGACCTGGGTCAGCAGTTCCCAGGCCCACTTGAGCGACTCGCGCTTGAAGTAGTCGCCGAAGGACCAGTTGCCCAGCATCTCGAAGAAGGTATGGTGACGCGCCGTGTAACCGACGTTTTCCAGGTCGTTGTGCTGCCGCCGCG
>NZ_BADA01000005.1 GCF_000333395.1 Microbacterium sp. B19 | reverse complement strand
TCTCTCCGCCGGATCGATGGCGGTCATGCGCGTGAGAAGCGTCCGCCAGGGTCCGGGCAGGTGATCGGGGATCTCGGGCGGCGACACGAGTCGCGCGGCCAGCGCTTCGTGCGGCGTCCGCCCGCCGAAGGCGCGGCGACCGGTGAGCGCTTCGAGCAGGACGAGACCGAGCGCGTAGACGTCGCTCGCCGGGGCGGCCGGCATCCCCCGCGCCTGCTCGGGGCTGAGGTATGCCGCTGTCCCCACGACGGTGTCCGCTCGGGTGACGCGCGTCGCGCCGACGAGTGCGGCGATGCCGAAGTCCGCGAGGGTCGCTCGTGTGCGCTCCCCGGTGTGTGCGGGCGGGCGCAGCAGGATGTTGGACGGCTTCACGTCGCGATGGACGATGCCGCGCGCGTGGACGACGGACAGCGCCTCGGCGATCTCGCGGCCGTACCGGGCCACATCGGCCGGGGTGACGGTCCCGCGTGCGATCACGTCGCCGAGCGTCGGCCCCGCAATGAGTTCCATCGCGAGGTATGTCGGCGTGCTCGACAGTTTCGCGTCGTAGAGGGTGACGAGCGAGGGATGCGACAGGGAGGCGAGCAACCGGATCTCGGACCGCACGCGCGCCATGTCCGACGGGTCCGCACCGTCGCCTGTCATGACCTTCAGGGCGACGGTGCGGCCGAGCTGCGTGTCCACGGCCTCGTACACGCGGGCGTACCCGCCCGTGCCGAGCACCCGCCCGAGACGGTAACGCCCGTCGAAGAGGTCGACGGCGGGCGTGTCGGCCGGTTGAGTCGTGTCGGTGTCGGTCATGCGCGTCCTGGGATCGGGGAAGCCCCCGACGGGGTCAAACGAGGTCGTCGTTCGACGAGCGCGTGGTCGAACGGGTGACCTGAGCGCCCCCCGCCCCTTCCGTGCGGGTCACGGTGTCGAT
>NZ_BADA01000006.1 GCF_000333395.1 Microbacterium sp. B19 | reverse complement strand
CGAATGCCAGGTCGAGACCGAATCCGGCGTTGTTGACGAGGACGTCGACGCCGGTGGCGAGGCGCGCTTCGACCGCCGCGAGATCGCCGTCGTCGAGCAGATCGGCGGGGAGGATCTCGACCCGGCCGCGCGAGAAGGCGCGGATGCCGTCGGCCACCGCGGCGAGCGCCGCGCGGTCGCGCGCGACGAGGATGACGTCCGCGCCCCGGGCGGCGAGCTGACGCGCGAACTCGGCGCCGAGGCCGGAGCTGGCGCCGGTGATGAGCGCGGTGCGCGTCACGGGCGGTCCGCCGGCGCGTAGGTCTCGAAGCGGTACCGGATGCCGGTGCGCGAGACGTGCCAGCCGTCGGCCGGGTCGGCGGCGGTCCGGGTCCATCCGGCGAGGGGCGGGGCGAACGTGTCGCCGTCGACCTCGAGATCCAGCTGCGTGACCTCGAGGACGTCCGCCTGCCCGATGGCCTCGGCGTACAGGCGCCCGCCTCCCATCACCCACACCTCGGGTGTGGTGGACAGCGCGCGGGCGGCATCCAGCGAATCGGCGCGTTCCGCGCCCTCGTCCGCCCAATCCGCCGAGCGCGAGACGACGATGTTCCGGCGACCGGGCAGAGGACGGAATCGCGGCGGGAGCGACTCCCACGTGCGTCGCCCCATGATGACGTCGGACTCCCCCGTCACCGCGCGGAAGTGCGCGAGATCCTCGGGCACGTGCCACGGCATCCCACCCTCGGCGCCGATGACACCGCCGTGAGCCTGAGCCCAGACGAGCCCGAGCGTCGTCATACCGCGACGGCCGCTCGGATGGCGGGGTGGTGCTGGTACCCCTCGACGACGATGTCGTCGTAGGTGTAGTCGAAGATCGAGGCGGGCTTCTGCGCGAACCGCAGCGTCGGGTACGGGTACGGGTCGCGCGAGAGCTGCTCCTGCACCTGCTCGCGGTGGTTGTCGTAGACGTGGCAGTCGCCGCCGGTCCAGACGAACTCGCCCGGCTCGAGCCCGGTCTGCTGCGCGATCATGAGCGTGAGCAGCGCGTAGGACGCGATGTTGAACGGCACCCCGAGGAACATGTCGGCGCTGCGCTGATAGAGCTGGCAGGAGAGCTTGCCGTCGGCGACGTAGAACTGGAACAGCGCGTGGCACGGCGCGAGCGCCATGTCGGGGATGTCGGCCGGGTTCCACGCCGAGACGATGAGCCGACGCGAGTCGGGGTCGCGACGGATCTGCTCGATCACCTGCGAGATCTGGTCGATCTCACCGCCGTCCGCGGTGGGCCACGAGCGCCACTGCACGCCGTAGACCGGCCCCAGCTCGCCGGCGGCATCCGCCCACTCGTCCCAGATGGTCACACCGTTCTCCTGCAGCCAGGAGACGTTGGACTCGCCGCGCAGGAACCACAGCAGTTCGTAGACGATCGACTTCAGGTGCACCCGCTTGGTCGTGACGAGCGGGAATCCCTTCGCCAGGTCGAACCGGATCTGCCGACCGAACACGCTGGTCGTGCCCGTGCCGGTGCGATCGGACTTGTGCACGCCCGTCTCGAGGACGTCGCGGAGGAGATCTTCGTACGGCGTGGGGATGTCGGCGGTCACGGCCCTCACGATACCGGGGTCCTCCGACACCGGGGCGGAGCGCGCGGCCGCTCTGCCCGGGTGTCGGCCGCGTTGTCTGAGCGATGGCTGCGGAAACACCGGGCGGGAGCGTCATTCGGCGACTCATCGGCCCCTGCCTCCCGTGCGCGCGTTAGCGTTGTCGGTCGTGGACCTGACCATCGCTCTCCTCGTGACCGCCGCGCTCGTCGTGGTCGCCCTGGGCGCCGGCGTCGTCTACCGCCGCACCCAGGGCCGCGCCCGCACCGTGGACTCCGCCGAGGTCGTCGACCCGCGCCGCCTGGGTGCCGACGGGCTCGGCGAAGAAGCCACACTCCTGCAGTTCAGCACCGAGATGTGCTCGCGCTGCCCCGGTGTCCACCGCATGCTGTCCGACATCGCCGACGGCCGCGACGGCGTGCGCCACCTGGACGTGGACCTCACCCACCGCCCCGACATCGCTCAGCACTTCCGCGTGCTGCAGACCCCCACCACCCTCGTCCTCGACCGGAACGGCGCGATCCGCACCCGCTTCGGCGGCACGCCCGGCCGCGCCGTGGTCGAACTCGAACTGACCCGTTTGCAAGAGGAGTCCGCCCGTGCCTGAGGTCCAGCGCATCGATGTCCGAGGCCCGCGGTTCGCGGCATCCATCACCGCCGTCCTGCTGCTGATCGCGACGTTCCTTTCGCTGGTCGGCATCGCCACCGGCGACCTGGCGTCCGCGTCCCTCGGCGCCCGCGTCGCCGACCCGGGGTTCCTCCTCGTGCTCGTGATTGCCGCGCTGTTCCTGTGGGGCGTCGTCTCTCCGCGCACCGCGCCGTGGGGCGCGCTCTACCGGAGCGTCGTGCGGCCGCGCCTCGCTCCCCCCACCGAGTTCGAAGACCCCCGCCCGCCGCGCTTCGCGCAGGGCGTCGGCCTGTTCGTCACCGTCGTCGGCCTGCTCCTCCACCTCGCTGGCGTGCCGTGGGCGCTGCCGATCGCTGCGGCCGCGGCGTTCATCGCGGCGTTCCTGAACGCGGTCTTCGGACTGTGCCTCGGATGCCAGCTCTACCTGCTCCTGCAGCGTGCCGGGCTCATCGGGCGACGCCGTCCGTCGGCCGCCTGACGCCCTTCTTCTGGAGCTGCTGTCAAGACCCCCGACGGGTCGGAGCCCCTGGCTAGGCTGACTTCCGCGGCAGCCATCCCGGGCTGCGCGGAAACCGCGGAGGTTCGAATGTCCGTCACGAGCGAAGCCACCACTGCCTGGAAGGGCAGCCTGTTCGAGGGATCGGGCGAGGTCACCTTCACCTCGTCGGGGATCGGCACGTTCGACGTGAACTGGAAGGCCCGCAGCGAGGGCTCCAGCTCGGTCACCACCCCCGAAGAACTCCTGGCCGGTGCGCACTCGTCGTGCTTCAGCATGGCGCTCTCGAACGCCCTCGCCGAGAACGGCACCCCGCCCGAGTCGATCCACGCGACCGCCTCGGTCACATTCAAGCCCGGCACCGGCATCACCGGCAGCCACCTGAACGTCGACGCCGTCGTCCCCGGCCTGGACGCCGCGACGTTCGAGAAGATCGCGAACGACGCCAAGGCGAACTGCCCGGTCTCGCAGGCGCTCGCGGGCATCGACATCACGCTCGAGGCGACGCTTGCCTGAGTCCTCTGCCGGAGGGGCCCGACGCGTCGTCCTCGCCGGCGCGTCGGGCCTCATCGGTTCCGCCCTCACCGAGTCGCTTAGGGCCGACGGCATCGAGGTCACCTCGCTCGTGCGGCATCCGGCCTCCGGTCCCCACGAGGTGCAGTGGTTGCAGGATGCCACCCCGCTCGATCCGGGCGTCCTCGCCGGGGCCGACGCGGTGGTGTGCCTCAACGGCGCCTCGATCGGTCGCTTCCCGTGGACGCCGTCGTACAAGAGTCAGCTGCTCTGGTCGCGGATCACCCCGACGCGGACGCTCGCTGCGGCGATCCGCGAACTCGGTGACGATGCCCCCGCCCTGGTGAACGCCTCGGCGACCGGGTTCTACGGGTCTCAGCCGGGCGCCGTGCTGACCGAGACCTCGCCGCGCGGCGAGGGGCTCCTCGTGGACATCTGCGTCGAGTGGGAGCACGCGGCGCGCGACGCCGGCTCTCGCGCCCGGGTCGCCCTGCTCCGGACGGCACCGATCGTCCACGAACAGGGTGTCCTCAAGCCGCTGCTGCTGCTCACCAAGCTCGGCGCGTCCGGGCCGATCGGGCGCGGCACGCAGGTGTGGCCGTGGATCACGCTCGAGGACGAGGTGCGCGCCATCCGCCACGTCATCGACTCCGACCTGGACGGCCCGGTGAACCTCACCGGCCCCACCCGCGCGACGGCGAACGACCTCGGGTTCGCGCTCGCTCGGCGCATGAACCGGCCGTACGTGCTGCGCGCACCGGTGTGGGCCATGAAGCTCGCCCTCGGTCGCGACGCGACCGAGGCGCTCCTGACCTCGGATGCCGACGTGCGCCCTGCCGTCCTGCAGGACAGCGGCTTCACGTTCTTGCACGAGACCGTCGAGGACGCCGTGGCGTCCGCGGTTCCCGCCGCGCGCTGACCGCGGCTCTGCCCGGGTCGCCTCGGCCGACCGGGCCGCCGGAGACGACCGGATCGCCGCGCGCGCCCCGGAGAGCTCAGGCGGCCCGGCGGTCCGCGGTCTCGAGCGCGATCGCTCTCCGGACCGCCGCGCGGGCACGACGGCGGTCACCCGCCGCGTCGTACGCGAGCCCGAGCCGGTACCAGGCCCGCCAGTCCGCGGGGTGCGCCTCCACGTCGGCGCGGTACGTCGGGAACAGCGCGTCGGCATCGTCGCGGGTGGCACGACCGCTCGGGCGCACCTCGAGCTCCTCCTCGGGGAGACCGCCCTCGGCATCCAGGGTCTCCCCCAGCTTCTGCGCGCGCACGCCGAACCAGAGCTCGCGGCCGATGGCCCACAACGCGATGAGCGGCAGCACGATGAGCGCGAGGCCCATGGCCACGGCGACGCCGTCGCCGCTGGTGAGGAGGATCACCGCGCGCTGGCCGGCCAGCACGATGTAGAGCAGGAGCAGCACCGTCATGATCGCGACGGCGACGCGCGTCCTCATGCGCTGGTGACGCCGGCGACCTGGCCGGACACGTCCCCGTCGGCGATGGGCGCCTCGGGGCGCGCCGGACGCGTCCGCACGCCGATGTCGATGAAGCTGTCGAGTCCGACGACGACGCCGCGTGCCTCGCGGGCGGCGGCGATGGCGATCCGGATGCCGGGCGCGTACGCCGCGGTCGGGTCGATGGTGTCGTGGACGATCGTGAGCGACTCGCCCGCGCCGGAGAGGATCGTCTCCTGACGCGCGACGACACCGGGGCGCCGCAGGGAGTGGATCGCGACCGAGGCGACCTGCTGTCCGCGTGCGCGCTGGTCCACGTGCGGCGACTGCACCGGACCGACCTTCTCGCGCGCGGCGGCGATGAGCTCCGCCGTGCGGACGGCGGTGCCGCTCGGGGAATCCACCTTGGACTCGCGGTGCGCCTCGACGATCTCGATCGACGGGAAGAACGGCGCGGCCGCGGCGGCGAGGGCGCTGCCGATCACCGACCCCAGCGAGAAGTTCGGGATGAACACGGCGCCCGTGCCGCTGGCATCCACGAGAGGACGGACGAGGGCGATGCGTTCGTTCGACCAGCCCGAGGTGCCGACGAGCACGTTGATCCCGCGCTCGATGGCCGCCCGCACCACGTCGATCGACACAGCCGGCGTCGACGCGTCGATCACGAGGTCGGCACCGTCGAGCTCGGAGAAGTCGGAGCCCGAACCGAGCAGCGCCGAGACCTCGTACCCCTCTTCTGCCTCGACGACCTCGCGGATGACTCCGCCGAGCTTTCCGGTTCCGCCCACGATGGCAACGCGTGTGGTCATGCAGCCAGCCTAGGCGGACCCGGGATGCCGGGAGCGGCGCTGTCCACAGACGCGCCGGGGTGCCGCTCGCCTAGCATCGACGGATGGTCTCGATTCGCACATCCCCCGTCGACGCCCCCGACGCTCACGCGCTCCTCGAGGAGTACTTCGGCCTGCGCGCCGCGATCTTCCCCGGCGGGGCGTACCGCACGGTGTTCCCCTCCCCCGCCACGTTCGTGGAGCCGGCCGGCGTCTTCGTCGTGATGGACGACGACCAGAGCCAGCCCGTCGGGTGCGGTGGCATCCGCCGGATCGAGGACGGCCCGCACGGCCCGCGCGACGAGGTCAAGCACCTGTTCGTCCGCGACAGCGGACGCGGACGCGGCTGGGGCCGCGGGATCCTCGACGACCTCGAGCGCCGGGCCCGCGAGCGCGGCGCCGCGGAACTCGTCCTCGACACGCATCACACGCTCGAGGCCGCGGGCGGCCTCTACGCGCGGTCGGGCTTCGAGGCGATCCCGCCGTACAACGACAACGCGAACGCGACGCGGTGGTACGGGAAGGTGCTGGTCTGACACCGAACTTCGCAGATGCGCCCGAACCTCGCAGATTTCGGGGCGAATGCTGCGATTTTCGTCGGATTCTGCGAAATCGGGGGGCGCGCGCAGAGATCTGCGGCGATCGTCAGCGCAGCTGCTTCACGCGCCACGTCACCCTGTGGCGCGGATCTCCGGATGCCGCGTCCTCCACGCGGTCGACGAGGAACCCCTCCCGCTCGTAGAAGTCCCCCGCGCGGGTGTTGGCGGTGAAGTGTTCGATGCCGACGGACGTGGCATCCCGGGGAAGTCGCGCGATGACCGCGTCGAGCAGGCGTGGACCGATGCCCTGCCCCCGGAGGGAGGGATGCACGTACAGCTTCCAGATCATCGGCGGCGTGAGGTCGAGGTCGAACTGTGCGACGCCCACGAGAGTCTCCTCACGAACGGCGATGGCCACGCCACCCGCCGCGACGGCCGGGCGCATCGCCGCGTCGCTCCACCAGGTGTCGACCTGGGACTGGGCCGCCTCGGGGCCCAGGATCGGCGCGTAGAAGGCCGCAACGTACCGAGAGCCGAAGGCGCAGATCGTCTCGGTGTCAGTCTCGGCTGCTCCGCGAACGGTCACGGGAGAGGATGCCGGCATGGCACCGGAGGCTACCGGACGACGGCAGCATGCGGCGATCCGCACTCAGGCGCCCACGGCGGCACGGTCGGCGCGGCGTGCGGCGCGGACCGTCGCCGGAGCGACGATCGCCACCGTGACCACCGCGGTCAGGCCGCCCAGAATGAGCCCGAGCACAGTTCCGTAGCCACCGGTCGTTACGGTCACGACGGCCGCCCAGAACACCAGGGCCGCCCCGGCCGCCGAGAGGGTCGCGACCGCCGCGCGCGAAGAGACCGAGCGGGCCGCCGTTCGCGTCCACGACAACAGCCCCGCCCAGAAACCGACGATCGCGGGGAGCACAGCGACGAAGCCGACGAACGCTCCGTACAACGGCATGACCCACACGACGTTTTCTTCGCCGCGGTCGGGCGGGATCACGAAGCCGAACAGAAGGCCGCAGACCACCGCCCCGGCGACCGCGCCGCCCACAGCCAGCCACGCGACGACGGGCACGTACGGCCCACCGCGCGACGCCGCCGCCATCTCAGACCGGGAGCGGGTCCACGAGACCCGTGCGCAGCTCGACGGGGAGGTGCGCCAGGTCGTTGTGCGACAGCAGCGTCCAGGGGCGGCCCTTCTTCTGCGCGATGACGGTCAGGCCGCAGTAGGCCTGGTTGATCGTCATCCAGCGCCAGTCCGGGGCCTGCAGGACCTCGCGCACGAACCACGCGATCACGAAGTTGTGCGTGATGAGCAGCTCGTGCACCTCGCCCGTCTTCCGCGCGAGGAATTCGGCCGTGGCATCCTCCATCTGCGCGCGCCCGGCCTCGATCTCGGCCTCGGTCACGCCGCCGAAGAACGGCTCGTACGCCGCGGGCGTCTCGGGCGTCATGCCCGTCGGAACGCAGTCGAAGAGCAGAGCGGATGCCTCGGGCGTGACGGACGGGAGACGTTCGGCGACCGCACGGGCGGTCTGCGCGGCACGCTCAAGGGGCGAGTGCCACACGGCATCCAGCGGGAGTCCGGACAGGCGGTCGGCGAGGAGCGCGGCTTGACGCTGTCCGCGCGGCGACAGCGGCCCGTCGGTGAGCCCGTGCTCGGCATCCTGGTGCTCACCATGGCGCACCAGGTAGATGTAATGCGTCACGTCGGCTCACCTCGTTGTCAGTGTGCGGGCCCCCCGCAGAACACTTCCAGCCTACGTCACGCCCCCGACGGGCGGCCGTTCACTCGGCGGCGCGGGCGATGTCCGACAGCTGGGCGCGGCTGAGCCGAACGCCCACGGCCCGCATGCATTCCACGACGTGTCTCGGCGCGAACGCGTTCACGATCGGAGCGGTGACCGCCTTCTGCGCGAGCAGCCACGCCATCGCGACCGCGGCATCCGGGATCCCCAGTTCGTCACCGATCGTGTCGAGCGCGCGCAGGACGCGGGAGCCGCGACGGTTCAAGTGCGCGGCGAGCTGCGACCCGCGCACCGAGGTGGCGCGCTGGCCGCGCGTGCGCGTCTCGCCCGCGAGGAAGCCGTGGGCGAGCGGGTGCGAGGGCGTCACGGCGATGCCCTGCGCCGAGGCGATGAGTCGGAGATCCCCGTCGAACTCCTCGCGCCGCAACACGTTGTACGGCACGTCGAGCACCGTGACGCGCGGGTACCCCGCCGAGGACAGGATGCGGGCCTCCACCAACTGCGACGCGGTGTAGCCGTGCGCGCCGATCGCACGCACCTTGCCGCTCTCGACGAGCCACTCGCACGTGGCGAGGGTGTCCTCGAGCACCGCGGTGTCACCGCGGACGGCGTCCAGTGAGAGGACGTCGATGCGATCGGTGCCGAGGCGACTGAGCGACGCCTCCACGGCGCGGACCAGGTTCACCGAGCCGAGTCCGGGATTGTCCGGATGCCGCCCGACACGCACCGCGAGCACGATGTCGTCGCGCATGCGGCGATCCCTCATCCAAGAGCCGATGATGTGCTCGCTGCGGCCCGCCGCGTAGCTGTCGGCCGTGTGGATCGCGTTGCCGCCGAGTTCGACGTACGTGTCGAGGATCTCGTGACTGGCCGACGCGTCGACGTTCCAGCCGAATTCACCACCCCCGAGGAAGAGGGGGAAGACGTCGAAGCCGGTCTCGCCGAGTGCGACCCGGACGTGCGAGCCGAGACCCGGGCCCTGGAGCGTCACGGGCGCGGAGGGGTGCGGAGCGGGGACGGGCGGCTGCGTCGCCCGGTTCCGGCGCAGGGGCGGCGGGGTCGTCTCCTCGACGCCCGAGCCGCTCATGGGCCTCTCCTCGATGCGCCGGGGACGGGATGCCGACGGCACCCGCTGCGCCCCCCGACGCGTAGTTCGAGGGTAGGGCCTCCCCGGACGACCGCTCCCGATTCGCCCGGCTCGGCGGTAAACATTGCATAACGCTTGGTTTCGGCGGGAGCATCGGCGCCGAAGCGGGCGAAATGCACGGATGCCCGCCCCGCGCGAAGCGGGACGGGCATCCGGTGAAGAGGGATCAGCCCTCGGCGGGAGCCTCCGGGCCCTCGCTCGCGGCGGCCGAGCTCTGCGTGTCCGCGGGCTCGGGCGTCGTGGCGGCCTCGTCGAGCACGGGCTCGAGCGACAGCTTGCCGCGGTCGTCGATCTTGGTGATGCGCACCAGGATCTTGCGGCCGACGGACAGGACGTCCTCGACGTTCTCGACGCGCTTGCCACCGGCGAGCTTGCGGACCTCGCTGACGTGCAGCAGGCCGTCCTTGCCGGGCAGGAGCGAGATGAACGCACCGAAGGTCGCGATCTTGACGACCGTACCCAGGAACTGCTCGCCGACCTCGGGGTTGGTGGGGTTGGCGATCGCGTTGACCTGGGCGCGGGCGGCCTCGGCCGAGGGGCCGTCGGTCGCGCCGATGTAAACGGTGCCGTCCTCCTCGATGGAGATGTCGGCGCCGGTCTCGTCCTGGATCGCGTTGATCGTCTTGCCCTTGGGGCCGATCAGCTCGCCGATCTTGTCGACCGGGATCTGCACGCTGATGACGCGCGGCGCCGTGGGCGCCATCTCGTCGGGAGCGTCGATCGCGGCGTTGAGGACGCTGAGGATCGTGAGGCGCGCCTCACGGGCCTGCTGCAGCGCGGCGGTCAGCACGGACGACGGGATGCCGTCGAGCTTGGTGTCGAGCTGGATCGCCGTGACGAACTCGCTCGTGCCCGCGACCTTGAAGTCCATGTCGCCGAGGGCGTCTTCGGCGCCGAGGATGTCGGTCAGCGCGGCGTAGCGCGTCTGGCCGTCGACCTCATCCGACACGAGACCCATCGCGATACCGGCGACGGGAGCGCGCAGCGGCACACCCGCGTTCAGCAGCGACAGGGTCGAGGCGCACACCGAGCCCATCGACGTTGAGCCGTTGGAGCCCAGCGCCTCGGAGACCTGACGGATCGCGTACGGGAACTCCTCGCGGCTCGGCAGAACCGGGACGAGGGCGCGCTCGGCGAGGAAGCCGTGCCCGATCTCGCGACGCTTCGGCGAACCCACGCGACCGGTCTCACCGGTCGAGTACGGCGGGAAGTTGTAGTGGTGCATGTAGCGCTTGTGCGTCACCGGCGACAGCGAGTCGATCTGCTGCTCCATCTTGAGCATGTTCAGCGTGGTGACGCCCAGGATCTGGGTCTCGCCGCGCTGGAAGATCGCCGAACCGTGGACGCGCGGGATGACCTGCACCTCGGCGTCGAGCGGACGGATGTCGGCCAGGCCGCGGCCGTCGATGCGGACGCCCTCGGTGAGGATGCGACCGCGCACGATCTTCTTCGTGACCGACTTGTACGCGCCGGCGAACTCCAGCGGCGCGCCGGCGGGCAGCTCGCCCGCCTCGACGGCGGCGATCAGCTCGGCCTTGACGCGGTCCTTGACGGCGTCGTCGGCGTTCTGACGCTCCTGCTTGTCGGCGATCTGGTAGACGCCCACGAGGTCGTCGTACGAGCGGCCGGCGACGAAGTCGTAGACCTCGGAGCTGTACGCGGGGAAGACCGGGTAGGGCTGGATCTCCTTCGCCGCGGTGTTCGCCACGACGTTCTGCGCGGCGACGAGCTCGCGGATGAAGGGCTTCGAGGCCTCGAGGCCCTCGGCCACGACCTGCTCGTTCGGCTTGGTGGCGCCGCCCTTGATGAGGTTCCAGCTGCCTTCGGTGGCCTCGGCCTCGACCATCATGATCGCGACGTCGCCGTCCTCCAGGACGCGACCGGCGACGATCAGGTCGAAGACGGCGTCCTCGAGCTGCGCGGCGGTCGGGAACGCGACCCACTGGTCGGCGTGCTCGCCGTGACCGGGGATGAGTGCGAGGCGGACACCCGCGATCGGGCCCGAGAACGGCAGACCCGAGATCTGGGTCGACAGCGACGCGGCGTTGATGGCGAGGGCGTCGTAGAACTCGCCCGGCGCGATCGAGAGCACGGTCACGACGATCTGGACCTCGTTGCGCAGACCGTCGACGAACGACGGACGCAGCGGGCGGTCGATGAGGCGGCACACGAGGATGGCCTCGGTGGAGGGGCGACCCTCGCGGCGGAAGAACGAGCCGGGGATCTTGCCGGCGGCGTAGGAGCGCTCCTCGACGTCGACGGTCAGCGGGAAGAAGTCGAAGCCTTCACGCGGGTGCTTTCCGGCGCTGGTGGCCGAGAGAAGCATGGTCTCTTCGTCGAGGTACGCGGCGACCGAGCCCTGCGCCTGCTGCGCGAGACGACCGGTTTCGAAGCGAACGGTGCGGGTGCCGAAGCGGCCGTTGTCGAGAACGGCTTCAGCGGCGGTGATTTCTGGACCTTCCAAGAGGTCCCTCCTTCTTTGTTTAGGCTCGGCGCCCCGTGTGGGCGACGAGCTGACATGCGAAGGAGCAGGAACAGGCAGAAAGGGCGCGCCGACTCGTCGGCCCGGAAATCCCGGCGACTGGCCACCAGTAGACGACCACCCGGCATCATGACGGGGAGTCCACCACAGGGGACCAGCGTCTGCCGGCCTGCTCCGTGAGCTCATGTGTAATTGAGCGGATGCCATGGCGGCACCCTCCGAGAGCCTATCAGTGCCCCGCTTTCCCGGCTGGTTCGGCTCGCGGGAGTGCCGTACCCTCACCTCATGGGCCTCAGACGTCACACGCGTCACACGCTGGCCGTGTGCGTGCTCGTGGGCGGAGCTCTCGTGGCGATCCCGGCGGGTGGAGCGACCGCCGCTCCCCTGCACGTGACCGCGGCCGATGGCGACGACCCTGCCGTCCGAGCGATCGAACAGCAGTTGGATGCCGCCCAGTCCCAGGCCGCTACGGCGTCGAGCCGGGCACTGGACGCCTCCGCCGCCGCCGAGCGCGCGCGGGAACTCGCCGCGAGCACGGCCGCACGCGCCGATGCCCTCACCGCGCAGAGCACCGCGGCAGACTCCGCTCTCGCCGCGGCGAGCGCCCGCGTCGGCGCGAGTGCGTCCCGGCTCTACCGCTCGACCGTCGACGGTCCGCTCGTCGCGCAGTTGCTGACGACGGCCGACCCCGATTCGCTGCTCGACCGGCTCGGCATCCTGGATCGGGTGACGACGCTGACGGCGCACACCGTCGGGGAGGCACGCAGCGCCGCCGATGTCGCGACGTCGCTCCGCACGCAGGCGGAGGACGCGCGGGCCGAGGCCGCGCGACTCGCGACCGAGGCAGAGACGACCGCAGCCGAGGCGAACACGGAAGCGGATGCCGAAGCAGCCGTCGTCACGGAGACTCAGGGTCGGCTCGACGCACTGTTCGCCCAGCTCGCGGCGCTGCGCGAGACCACGGCCGCGCAGGAACGCGCGGCCCGGCTGGCCCAGCAGACGGCGGCGCAGGCGGCCCAGCCCGGCGGCGCGACCGGCGGTGGGGCCGCGGCGTCCGGGGGCGGGTCTTCGTCGGGCGGCGGGGCTTCGTCCGGGGGCGGGTCCTCGTCGAGTGGAGGCTCGAGCGGGTCGGGTTCCGGCAGCGGGTCGAGCTCGGGCGGCTCCGGTTCCGGCGGGGGCTCCGGCTCGGGCGGGGGCTCCGGTTCCGGCTCCGGCGGGGGTTCCGGCTCGGGCGGGGGCGGTGGGTCCACGGCGCCGGCGGGTCCGACGATGAGCCCCGCCCAGGCGCGCGACTACGCGCGCGGCGCGCTCGGCGGCTACGGCTGGGGCGACGACCAGTTCTCGTGCCTGGTCTCGCTGTGGAACCGCGAATCCGGCTGGCGCGCGGACGCCTACAACCCCGGAAGCGGTGCCTATGGCATCCCTCAGGCTCTCCCCGGAGACAAGATGGCCGCCGCCGGTCCCGATTGGCGGACGAACGCCGCGACGCAGATCGCCTGGGGCCTGTCGTACATCAGGTCTCGCTACGGCTCCCCCTGCGGGGCGTGGGCGCACTCCGAGGCGACCGGCTGGTACTGAGCGCCGCCGAGCGCCCACGATCCGTGCGAGCGCTCACGATCCCTGCGGTCGGAGCGTGAGCGCTCGACCCGATCGTGAGCCCTCGCACGCCTCAGGACGTCGCGCGCTGGCGCTGGCGGTCGCCGCGCGTGGGCAGCTCGACGTATCCATCGTGCTTGGGCAGGATGCCGTCGCCGGCGGTGCGGCCACGCACCCGGCGCCACACCCACGGCAGTGCGTCGCGCAGGAGCCAACCGCCCTGCGGGACGTCGTCATCGGCGTGCAGCGCCTCGTCGAGGCCGAGCAGCGCATCGGCGTCGGGGACGCCCAGCGCCTCGGCTGCGCGGTACGCCACGAGCCGGTGCCCGCGCGAACGGAGGTGCACCAGGTCGTCGGCCCACAGCGGGAGGTCGCCGATCTCGGCCACGGCCTCGAGGTCGAGCAGAATCGCGCCGTGCGTCCGAGCGATGCGCCGCAGCTCGACGTTGTAGGCCGAGAAGCGGCGCGCGAAGATGCGTGCGGCCGCCCTGCGCGGCAGGAAGGTCGTCACGAGCAGGACGTCGGCACCCGTCCGGCGCACCGCCCGCACCGCCGACTCGACCTCGGCGACGAGCGCCGGAATCACCGGTGCGGGTCCGACGAGGTCGTTCGCCCCGATGAGGATCGAGACGAGGTCGGGCCGCATCTCCAGCGCGGCGGGGATCTGCTCGTCGATGAGGTGCCGCACGCGACGACTGCGGACCGCGAGGTTGGCGTACTGGAACGGTCCCTCGTCGCTCGTGTGCGCGAGGAGTTCCGCGAGGCGGTCGGCCCAGCCGCGGAACTGCCCCGACGGCATCCGGGACGCGTCGCACAGCCCCTCGGTCAGCGAATCGCCGAGCGCCACGAAGCGCGTCCACCGTCCGCGGGTGCGCCGCGCGGGCACCTCGGGCCGCTCGCCGCCGCGGACGAGCATGCCCTCGTCCATCGCGCGCAGCGCCGCCGCTTCGCGGTAGTACCCGACGAGGTCGCGCGTGAGGGCCTCCCACGTGCGACCCGCCACCGCCTCCCGCGCCGCACGCGCGAACGCCTGCCGCTTGGACTCGTCACCGACGAGGTCGGCGACGCGGTCGCGCAGGTCGTCGAGGTCGCCCGGCTTGTACAGCCACCCGTCGACGCTCGAGCGGACGAGGTCGAGGGGACCGCCGACACCGGTCGCGACGACCGGGACGCCGCTCGCGAGCGCCTCCTGGATCGTCTGGCCGAAGGTCTCGCTCTCACCGGGGTGCACGAAGACGTCGAAGCCCGCCATCGCCCGTGCGAGATCGCCGCCCGAGAGATGGCCGGTGAAAACGGCATCCGGGATCGCCTTCTCCAGCGCGGGACGCGACGGACCGTCGCCGACGATCACCAGACGCGTGCCCGGGAGATCGGCGAGCGCGCGCAGGTCGTCGACCTGCTTCTCGGGCGCGAGACGGCCGACGTACCCGACGATGCGCTCGCCGGTCGGCGCGACGGCGGCGCGCCAGGCCTCGTCGCGGTGTTCGGGCGCGAAGCGGATGGCATCCACTCCCCTGCCCCAGCGACGGATCCGGTCCACGCCCAGCCCCTCGAGCTGCCGCGACGACGCGGAGGACGGCGCGAGCGTGAGCGTCGCGCGGCGGTGCAGCCGCGTGACGTGTCCGGCGACGAGCGCCGTGGCCTGCGGCAGGCCATACTTCTGCGCGTAGGCGATGACGTCGGTCTGGTACACCGCGACCGACGGGATCTTCAGCGCCTCGGCGGCGGCGAGTCCCTGCCAGCCGAGCACGAACGGGGATGCCAGATGCACCACGTCGGGGCGGAACTCCCGCAGCAGCGCGCCGAGGCGTGCCGCGCGCGCGAACACGACGCGGACCTCGGGGTACGACGGCAGCGGCACGGAGCGGAGGAGCTCGGCGCGGGCACCGTGCAGATCGGCGGTGACGTCTCCGGACTTCGGGGCGATCACGAGCGTCTCGTGACCGGCCTCCGCCAGGTGGCGGAGGACGTGCAGAACGGAACCGGTGACTCCGTTCATGTGCGGGAGGAAGGACTCGGCCAGCAGCGCGACTCTCACGCATCCAGGGTGGGTCCCCGCGACACGCCGCGGCGTCGATCACGGCCCGACGTTCGCGATGTTCACCGGATGCTCCGCGCCGGGTCACCGCACGGTCGGCATCCCGTCTCGATTCGCGACGGAGAGTGACGTGGTGGACGGGATCGATGCGTGGCTCGGGCTGATCGCGGCGAGCCCGTGGGCGCTGCCGGCCATGGCCGCGCTCGTGTTCGCGGACGCGTTCCTGGTGGTGATCCCGGGTGAGGCGGCGGTCACGGCGTTCGGCGCGCTGGCCGTCGCGAACGGCACTCCCCCGCTCTTCGCGGTCATCCTCGTCGCGGGCGCGGCGGCCTTCTGCGGCGACCTGTGCTGCTACCTCGTCGGGCGTGCCGTGGGCGTCGAACGCTGGGCGTGGATGCGCGGACCGCGCGTGCGTTCGGCTCTGGAATGGGCGCGCGCCCGCCTGGAGCGCAACGCCGCGGTCGTGCTGTTCACGGCCCGGTTCGTGCCGTTCGCCCGGCTCGCGGTCAACCTCGCCGCGGGTGCGGCGCGGGTGAATCCCGCCCGGTACCTCGGGGTGGCTGCGGTCGCCGCGATGGCGTGGGCCGCGTATCAGGCGGTCATCGGGGCGGTCGTGGCCGCGCTCGTCCCGGGCGGACCGGTGGTCGCGGTCATCGTGTCGATCGTGGTCGCCGTGGGGATCGGCGTCGGCATCGACCTCCTGCTCGCGCGGCGGGCGCGGCGCCGGGCCGCGCGGGGCGTGTCGGCGTAGCGGGCCTTACAGCGCGGGCCGCGCGGGGCGTGTCGGCGTAGCGGGCCCTACGGCGCGGGCCGCGCGGGGCGTGTCGGCGTAGCGGGCCATACAGCGCGCGTCGGGGTAGGCCGTCGCCTCACCCCAGCGCGAGCGTGCGCTCGGCGGCATCCACAAGTTCGTCGCCGTAGGCCGGGCCGTGCCCCGCCGCGTGCACCGCGAGGGGATGCAGCTGGTGCACGGGCACCCGGTCGCGCCAGCCCGGACGGAGCGGATGCCGCGCGTCGTACGCCGCGAGAATGCGGTCGAGGAACGGGCAGCCGAAGAGCGCGAGCATCGCGAGGTCGGTCTCGCGGTGTCCGCCGTGCGCCGCGGGGTCGATGAGCACGACGCCCTGGGCCGACCACAGCACGTTTCCCGCCCACAGGTCGCCGTGCAGGCGCGCGGGGGCGTCCGCGTCGTCGAAGGCTCCGGCGGCGATCAGCGCGCACGCCCGTCGGACGACCTCGGACCCGGATGCCGCGAGGTTGCCCGCCGCGACGGCGGGAGCGAGGAACGGCTCGACGCGCTGGGCCGCGTAGAACGCGCCCCACGTCGGCTCGGGCCGCGCCGGTTGCGTCCGGCGGCCGATGAAGATGTCACCCGTCCATCCCGGCGGCGGCGAGCCGAAGGCGGGGGCGCCGGCGTCGTGCGTTGCGGCGAGCGCGGCACCGAACTCCTCAGCGGCGGCCGGGGTGGGGCGCACGGTCTCCACGCGCTCGAGGACGATGCGCGTCGGCGCGCTCTCGAGCACCTCGACGGTCCGGGCGCCGCCCGCGGCGGCGAGCCAGGCGAGTCCCGCGGCCTCCGCCGCGAAGAACCCCGTGGGGGCGTCGTCCCGGGTCTTCACCAGCCGTTCCATCGCCCCAGTCTGTCGCGATGTCGGAGGGCCCGGGCACGATGGAGCGATGAGCGACGGCTTCGACCCCGAGTTCCTCGGCATCCCCCTGCCCCTCCCCTCCCCCGCCGTCGAGACGGTACGGCTCGACTACCCCCGGTTCTCCGTGCTGCTCGACCCCGCGCGCCGGTTCGCCGCGGTCACCGGCGTCGTGATCGACGGGTCCACCCTGCAGGACCTCCCACGCACGGGCGAATGGCGCCTCGATCCGCGGGTCGCCGTCGACGCGCAGGCGGGTCCGGCGGTGTACGCCGACAACGACCTGGACCGCGGGCATCTCGTGCGCCGTCGCGACCCCGGCTGGGGCTCGGTGGCGGAGGCTCGGGATGCCACGGCCGCGACGTTCGTGTACCCGAACGCGGCGCCGCAGGCGGCGGGCTTCAACCAGTCGAAGGAGCTGTGGCTCGGCCTGGAGGATCACGTGCTCGCGTACGCCGAGAGCACCGATCAGCGGCTCGCGGTGTTCACCGCGCCGGTGCTCGATCCGGACGATCCTCCGTACCGTGGCATCCGGGTACCGCTGAGGTTCTGGAAGATCGCCGCCTGGCGGTCGGACGCGGGCCTCGCCGCCGCCGGGTTCGTGCTCGACCAGAGCGCGCTCGTCGACACGCGCCAGGGGCTGCGCGTGCCGCCCCTCCGCGCGTTCCGGACGTTCCAGGTGCCGATCCGCGACATCGCGGCCGAGGCTCGCGTCGATGTCGGGCAGCTCGCGGACGCGGACGTCCTCGCACGGCCGGGCGTTCGGCCGTCCGGCGTGCGCGAGCTGCGCGACGCAGGCGACATCGTGCTCTGAGCGGGCGCCGCGGCTCAGCGCACACGCACCGCGTGCAGCAGCGTGTCGATCGCGGGATGGGCGTGGCCGCCGCGCAGCTCGGCGTCGGCCGTGCCGCGGGTCAGGCGCTCGCAGCGCTCGATGCGGAACCGATCGTCGAGCGCCCCGCGCAACAACTCGGGCGTGTAGAGGATCGCGGGGTCGGACGGTCCGTGCCCGCCGGCGGCGATGTTCTCGACGTCGTGTCCGACGACGACGAGCGTCCCACCCACCGTCACCCACTCGGCGATGCGGGCGATCGCCGCGGCGTTGTCGCTCAGGTGCAGGTAGCACGACACAACAAGATCGACGGATGCCACCGGCTCCCACGCGTGAACATCGGCGCGGACCCACGACACGGCGTCGCCACCGGGTCGGTCCGCCGCGATCGCGAGGGCCTCGGCCGAGAAGTCGACGCCCGTGACGTCCCAGCCGCGCGCGGCGAGCCACAGCGCCGTCCTCCCGTCGCCCGTGGCCACGTCGATGGCCGTGCCCGGCGTCAAGGGCCCGGCGATCTCCCGCACGACGGCGGGCGGCTCGCTCGCCCACACCCCTCCGGCCGAGGCTCGATAGCGCTCGTCCCACTGCGCGGCATCCATGCCCTCACCCTAGGGCCGCCGCGGAACCCGGGTGATCCGCGCGACGCCCCTTCGGCTGCACAACCTCAGTGATTCGACGACCTCAGCCCGAATCCCCGCGAACTCGCTGAGGTTGCGCGAATCACTGAGTCGGCGCGGCCCGCGCAGCACGAAGCCCCGCCCTCCCGGAGGAGAGCGGGGCTTCGAACGGGTCACTCCCCGGCGAGGCCGCCGAGCAGGTGACCGAAGGACTTGCCAGCGCCGAGGTACGACGCGGGGTCGTAGGGGTCGGCATCCTTCACGGGTTCGCGCGCGGCGATCGCGTCGGCGAACTCGCGAGCGGCGCGGTCGACGCGGGCGCCGAGCGGCGCGACCTCGTCCGCGTTGGATCCCCAGTCACTGGATGCCGCGAACACCCCGGTCGGAACCGGATTCGCGTGCAGGTAGGTGAAGAGCGGACGGATGGCGTAGTCGATCGCGAGCGAGTGACGGGCGGTGCCCGCGTTCGCTCCGAGCAGGACCGGCGTGCCGCTCAGGGCCTGCGGGTCGAGCACGTCGATGAACGACTTGAACAGGCCCGAGTAGCTCGTCGAGAAGATCGGCGTCACGACGATCAGGCCGTCGGCCGAGACCACGGAGTTGATCATCTGCTCGAGTGCCGGCGGGGCGAACCCCGTCAGCAGGTTGTCGGTCAGGTCGTGCGCGAAGTCCCGCAGCTCGAACACGTCGCTCGTGGCGTCGATCCCGCGCGCGCGGAGCTCGGTGAGCGCCGCGTGCGCGAGCCGGTCGCCCAGCATGCGCGTCGAGGAGGGGGTCGACAGTCCCGCGGTGACGACCGCGATACGACGGGCGGTCATGTCAGGCCCCCACTCGCGTCGCGGCCGCACCGAAGGAGCTGCCGGCCTTGGCCGGGGCGTCCTGGTAGGGGCTGCCGGCGGTCAGGTTGTCACCGCGGTTCGCGCCGGGAACGGCCTGGCGCGGAGCGGCGCCGGCGTAGATCTTCTCGATGAGGTTCGCGTGCGTCGGAGCGTCGGGCACCTCGGCCGGACGGTTCTTCTGCAGCTCCTTGCGGAGCACGGGCACGACCTCGCCACCGAGGATGTCGAGCTGCTCGAGCACGGTCTTGGTCGGGAGTCCGGCGTGGTCGATGAGGAACAGCTGGCGCTGGTAGTCACCGAACGTGTCGCGCATGGCGGCGTACCGGTCGATGATCTGCTGCGGCGAGCCGACGGTCAGCGGGGTCATCTCGCTGAAGTCCTCGAGGCTCGGGCCGTGGCCGTACACGGGCGCGTTGTCGAAGTACGGGCGGAACTCCTTGACGGCGTCCTGCGAGTTGGACCGCATGAACACCTGGCCGCCGAGACCGACGATCGCCTGCTGCGGCGTGCCGTGGCCGTAGTGCGCGAAGCGCTCGCG
>NZ_BADA01000007.1 GCF_000333395.1 Microbacterium sp. B19 | reverse complement strand
CCTCGGCATCGCCGGGGTGATCCTCATCGTCGGACTCGGCGCCGACGATGTCTCCCCCGCCGGGGTCGTGGCATCCGCGGTCGCCCTGGTGTCGTCCTCGCTCGGTGCGATCCTCACGACGCGGTGGCGCGACGACACGCCGCTCCTCGCCACGACGTCGTGGCAGCTCACCGCGGGCGGGATCGCCCTGATCACCGTCGCGGACATCGTGGAGGGGCCGCCCCCGCGAGTGGATGCCATCGGCGTCATCGCCTACGCGGGGATCGCGGTCGTGGCGACGGCCCTGGCATTCGTGTGCTGGTTCACCGGCCTGCGGCTGCTGCCTGCGGGGACCGTCGGCCTGATCGGCCTGCTCAACCCGGTGACCGGCGTGCTGCTCGGCATCGCGGTCGGCGGCGAGTCGCTCGGCATCGGCCAGGTCCTCGGCATCCTGGCGGTTCTGTCCGCGATCGCGGTCTCGCGCCCACCCCGCCGCGGGACGCGTGAGTCGCCAGGATGAGTCGCTTCCCGCTCGCCGCGGNCGACAAATCCTGGCGACTCACGCGCACGATGACGGCTCAGGACGTGCGCAGCGTCACCGAACCGATCGTCGCCTGCACGTCGACGCGGGGCGTCGCGGTGGGCGAGGTGCGCAGGCCGTTGTCGATCGAGCCCGGCCCCTCGCTCGTGAACCGGTACGTGTCGTCGGGCAGCCCGATGTCGGCGGAACCCGCGGTCACCTCGACGCTCGTGCGCGCCGGCGCTTTGCCGGTGAGGTCGGCCGTGAGGTCGCCGCCGGTGACCTCGAACTTCGCGGCATCCACACCCTCGACGTCGGCCGTGGCGGAGCCTCCCGACACCGAGACGGTCAGCGCGCTCGCGCTCCCGGTCATTGTCGCGCCGCCGCCCGTGACCTGCACGTCGACATCGCCGTAGTCCCCGCCGAGATCGAGGCTGCCCCCGGCGACCTCGACCCGGAGGTCGAGGTTCGAGCGCTCGAGCTTCTTCGGGAGCGTCAGGGTCGCCTCCGCCCCGTTGCCCCAGTCGCCGAACGACCGACGGGGTGTCGCGACCTTGAGGGTCTCGCCGCGCTGCTCGAGCGTCCACCCGCCGATGCCGCTCCCGTCGAGCTGGGCTTCCGCGACGTCGGCGAACGCGACCGTGAGCGCCCCGCCGGTGACCCGGATGTCGAGGTCGCGCACGCCGTCGACGGCGCTCTGCTGCACCGGGGCGCCCGCCTCGCTACCGCGGAGGTCCCGCACCGCGGTGAATCCGGTGCTCACGAGCGTCCCGAGGATGAGCAGCCG
>NZ_BADA01000008.1 GCF_000333395.1 Microbacterium sp. B19 | reverse complement strand
GCCGCTCGACGGCCTGGTCCTGAGCAGGAGCCCGATCGCGGTGGGCTTGCGGCGCACGGTCGCGACGAACCGCTCCTCCCCCGCGGCGACGTCGTCGACGAGCGGGTCGGGGCCGAGCTTGGCGATCGTCGCGGCCACCTCGTCGGGGGTCTGCAGCTGGCACGCGGTGGGTCCGCGCAGGTCGGCGCACGTCGTTTCGGTCAGCAGGCGCAGCCGCACCGCACCGACCACGGGCGGCGGCCACTCGGTCTGCTCCTCGAGCCCGGTCGTCTGCTCGGACATGCGCACGCGTGCGCGCCGCGGCGCGCCGATCGAGGTGAGGGAGTTCTCGCCGGCGGCATCCAGGATCGGCTCGTCGAGAACCGTCCCGCGCTGGTTCGTGTGCCCCATGCGCCCGTTCGCCGAGGCGATGGTCGCGTCGATCGCGACCTCGCCCGCGAAGTCCCACGCGCCGTACATACCGAGGTGCACCCGCAACCACACGTCGGGGTCGAACCGCAGGAACATCTGCTTGCCGACGGCGCGGACCTCGAGGGCCTCGCGCCCGTCGATCACGGCCGCGCCCTCGGCGAACCGGCCCTGGGGACTGGATGCCGCTACCGTGCGGCCGACGATGTTGCGGTCGAACTGCCGAGCGATGCGGTGGACGGAATGCCCTTCGGGCATCAGCCTGCCTCGGGGTCGAACGAGTCGCTGGCGTCGAGGACGTCGGGCTGCGCGGCGTTCTCGCGCGGATCGGGCAGCAGGATGCCGTCCTGCTCGTAGGCGGCGAGCTGCGCGATGCGGCGGGCGTGGCGCTCTTCGCCCGAGAACGGCGTCGCGATGAAGCGGTCGATGAACGACGCGGCCTCTTAAAACGTGTGCTGACGCGCGCCGATGGCGATCACGTTCGCGTCGTTGTGCTGACGCGCGAGTTCGGCGGTCGGGATGTTCCAGACGAGGGCGGCGCGCACCCCGAGCACCTTTTTCGCCGCGATCTGCTCGCCGTTGCCCGAGCCGCCGAAGACGACGCCGAGCGTCTCGATGCCGTCGGCCTGGTCGCGCACGACGGCCTGGGCGGCGCGGATGCAGAAGGCCGGGTAGTCGTCGAGCGGGTCGTACTCGATGGGGCCGTGATCGACGACCTCGTGGCCCTGCGAGGCGAGGTGGTGCTGGAGCTGGGTGGAGAACTCGAGACCGGCGTGATCGGTGCCGATGTGAATGCGCATGCGCCCATCCTAGGGACGGCCACCGACACTGCGGGCGCGAACGAGGACGCCGCCCGCCCCGGATCGGGACGAGCGGCGCCGTGGTGTGTCAGGGGCGCAGGCCCGCGGCGACGGGCTTGAACCCCGCGCGCACGTTCTCGCAGCAGCCGGGGCGGCACACGTCGTACCAGGGACCGAGGTCGGTCAGGTGCGGACGGTCCGCCTTCGGGGTGCCCTTCAGACGCTCCTCGACGAGGTCGACGAGGCCCGAGACGTACGCGGGGTCGATGCCCGGGGTGGGCGTGCGGACGGCGCGGATGCCGGCTTCCTCCGCGGCCTCCATGGCCTCGGTGTCGAGGTCCCACAGGACCTCCATGTGATCGCTGACGAAGCCGAGCGGCACGATCACGACGGCCTCGGCGCCGCGGCCGGGGAGTTCGGCGATCACGTCGTTCACGTCGGGCTCGAGCCACGGCTGGGACGCGGGGCCGGAGCGCGACTGATACACGAGCTCCCACTCCACGTCGGCGATCGCCGCGGCGACCTCGGCCATGACGAACGCGGCGACGGCCTTGTGCTGCGCCTCGTACGCGCCGCCCTCGCCGAAGTCGACGTCACGGGGGCCGGAGCGCTGCGCGTCGGCGGTCGGAATGGAGTGGGTGGAGAAGAGCACGCGGATCTTCTCGGGCGCGATCCCGTCCGCGACGTACGTCGACACGGCATCCTTCACTCCCTCGACGAAGGTCGAGACGAACCCGGGGTGGTCGAAGAACTGCCGCACCTTGTCGATCGTCACGGTTTCGCCGAGGCCGGTCGCCTCGAGCACGCGGGCGTAGTCCTCGCGGTACTGGCGGCAACTGGAGAACGAGCTGTACGCGCTCGTCGCGATCGCGAGCAGCGTCGTGTCACCGGCCTCGGCGGCCTCGGTGACGGCTTCCTCGAGGTACGGCGACCAGTTGCGGTTGCCCCAGTACACGGGGAGGTTCAGCCCGCGGCGCGCGATCTCGGCCTCGAGCGCCGCCTTCAACTGACGGTTGTGCTCGTTGATCGGGCTGACGCCGCCGAAGTGGCGGTAGTGGTGGGCGACCTCTTCGAGGCGCTCGTCGGGGATCCCGCGTCCGCGCGTCACATTTCGCAAGAAGGGGATGACGTCGTCCTGGCCCTCCGGGCCGCCGAAACCGGCGAGGAGGATCGCGTCGTACGCCACCGGGGTCTCGACCCACTTGGGTCCGGATGCCGCGGCGGGAGACGCGTAGAGGACGGTCTCGGGGGTGGTGTCCGTGTCGGTCGTGCTCACCCCGACATCCTCCCACCTGAGCGATCAGCCCGGCCCGGGGGTATCTCGACACTAGGCTTATACGGTTGTCGTCGGCGCCAGCAGTGCCATCCGCGACGATCCACCCACATCCTCGGGAGAACGCCAGTGCCAGGAGAGAACCTCACCCGCATCGAAGCGCAGGAGCGCCGCGCGATCGTCGACACGCACGATTACGACGTGCGCCTCGACCTCACGCGCGGCGACGAGGTCTTCGGTTCCGTGACGACCGTCCGCTTCGCCGCCACCGAGGGGGCGTCGACGTTCATCGACCTCATCGCGCGCACGGTGAACTCCGTGACGCTCAACGGCCGGACCCTCGACCCGCCGAGGTCTCGCCGACTCGCGCATC
>NZ_BADA01000009.1 GCF_000333395.1 Microbacterium sp. B19 | reverse complement strand
ACCGGGTCGCTCGCCCGTGGTCGTGACGGCGAGCTCGACGTGTGCGCCCTCTTCCGCGTCGCGCTCCTCCGCGACGACGGCCGTGACGACGGCGGCGACGTCGATCGGTCCCGGGTCGACGCCCCCGCGCCGCCCCACCCGCGCGAGCGTCAGGAGGGCCTCGGTGAGGCGGATCGCCCGCTCGTTCGTCGCCTTGAGGCGGGGGAGGAGGACGGCGAGGTCGACGCCGTCCGGGTCGGCGCGCGCGACCTCCAGCAGAGTCCGCATCGTCGCGAGCGGCGTCCGCAGTTCGTGCGAGGCGTTGGCGGCGAACCGCTGCTGCTCCTCGAGGGTCTCGCTCAGGCGCGCGATCATCGCGTCGAGGGTGTCCGCCAGATCGGTGAGCTCGTCGCGACGCCCGGGCAGGTCGACGCGCTGCCCGAGGTCGCCGTCGCGCACCGCGCCCGCGGCATCCGTGATCCGTGTGAGGGGCCGCAGCATGATCCCGGCGACGATCCACCCGCCGCCGAGCCCCACGACCGCGAGGCCGGCGACGGTCCACCACGCGTAGCGGACGAACGCGGCGATGAGGTCGCGCCGGGCGGGAGTGAACTCGCCGCTGTCGGCGAAGAGATTCCCGTCGGGGAGGAAGCGCAGGACGAGGAACCCGAGCGTGAAGACCGCGATGCCGACGAGCACGACGAACACCGCGTAGCTGAGCGTGAGCTTCACCCGGACGGACAGGCCCGGCGGACGCTCACGCATCCGCGGGTCCCATGCGATATCCCACGCCCGCGACGGTCTGGATGAGCCAGGGTTCGCCGAGGCGCTTGCGCAGCGTGGAGATCGTGATGCGCACCGCATTGGTGAAGGGGTCGGCGTTCTCGTCCCACGCCCGCTCGAGGAGAGCCTCGGCGCTGACGACCCCGCCCGCGGCGGTCATGAGCACCTCCAGGACGGCGAACTGCTTCCGGGTCAGGGCGACGTAGTGACCGTCGCGGAAGACCTCGCGGCGGAACGGATCCAGACGGATGCCGTGCTGCTCGAGGACCGGCGGGGTCGCGGCCGTACGGCGGCGCTCGAGCGCGCGCAGGCGCAGCACCAGCTCCCGCAGCACGAACGGCTTGGTCAGGTAGTCGTCCGCGCCGCTCGCGAAGCCGGTGACCTTGTCGTCCAGGCGATCGGCGGCGGTGAGCATGAGCACCCGCGGCGCTCCGGGCTGCCCGGAGAGGTGCCGGGCGATGTCGTCACCGTTCGGGCCCGGGATGTCGCGGTCCAGCACGACCACGTCGTAGCCGGTGTGGCTCAGACGCTCCAGGGCGGTGTCGCCGTCCCCGGCGATGTCGGCGGCGATCGCCTCGAGCCGCAGTCCGTCGCGGATCGCCTCGGCGAGGAAGGGCTCGTCCTCGACGATCAGCACGCGCATCCCGTCATCGTAGGCGCGCCGATGTATCGGGAGTGTATGTAGCGTGGCGGGATGGCGACCCGCGTGCTCCTCGTGGCCGACACCCACGTTCCGAAGCGGGCGCGGCACCTGCCCCGCGAGCTGCTGCGCACGGCGGCCGAGGTCGATCTGATCGTGCACGCGGGCGACTGGGTGGAGGTCGACGTTCTCGACGAAATCGGCGCACTGGCGCCGGTGCTGGGCGTCTGGGGCAACAACGACGGGGCGGCCCTGCGCGCGCGGCTGCCCGAGGTCGCGCGCGCCGAGATCGACGGGGTCCGCGTCACGGTGATCCACGAGACCGGTCCGACCGCGGGTCGCGAGAAGCGGATGGATGCCACCTTCCCGGACGCGGATCTCCTCGTGTTCGGGCACAGCCACATCCCGTGGGACACGGTGACGCCGCGCGGGCTCCGCCTCCTCAATCCGGGATCGCCGACGGACCGACGCCGGCAGCCCGACTGCACCCTCATGACCGCCACGCTCGCCGACGGCGGCGTCCACGACGTCCGCTTTCGCGCGGTGTCGCGGGACTGAGGCGTATCGCCGACGTATCGTCGCGCGCATACGCGCTGGCAACGCGGCCCGGACTCGACTGGGGGCGTGAGTACCTCGGCATCCCTTCTCGCCCGCCACGTCCTTCGACGTCGGATCGCCCTGCTCGCCGGGTGCGGCCTCGCGATCGTGATCCTCGCCTCGGTGCTCTTCCTCGCGGCGTCGACGACGATGTCGGGGTTCACCGCGCGCATCGTGGCCGGAGCGGCGGCGCCGCCGACCGCGGACGACGGGGTGATCGACGCCGACGCTCCTCTGACCGTGGACGACGACGACCACTCCGCGATGACCCGGCTCGACCCCGCTCTGCGCGATGCGCTGCGGGCGGCGCAGGCCGCCGCCTCAGCGGAGGGGATCACGTTCGAGGTCACGAGCGGGTGGCGCAGCGACGGCTACCAGCGGTGGCTCCTGACCGACGCGATCCGCACCCACGGGAGCCGGGAGATCGCGGAGCAGTACGTCGCCGCGCCCGAGGTCTCGAGTCACGTCACCGGACACGCCGTCGACATCGGACCGCTCGACGCGCAGCTCTGGCTCGCCGATCACGGACGCGAATGGGGACTGTGCCAGACCTACGCGAACGAACGCTGGCACTTCGAGCGGGCGACGGATGCCGGGGGAGAGTGCCCCACCCCGCATCTCGACGCCCGCGGCTGACCCCCGTCAGACGCGTCGCGCCGCCGAGGTCAGCGGGCACTCGAACGGGTCGCGAGCGGCGAGGCCCACGCGGTTCAGGTACGCGATGACGATCCCGTAGGACTGGAGGAGCGTCGTCTCGACGTACGGCACCTGCAGCGTCTGGCAGTGCTCGCGCACGATCTCGCGCGCGCGGCTGAGGTACGGCCGCGGCATGTTCGGGAACAGGTGGTGCTCGATCTGGTAGTTGAGGCCGCCCATGAGCCAGGTCGCCCACCAGCCGCCGGAGATGTTGCGGGACGTGCGCACCTGCTTGCTGAAGAAGTCGAGCTTGGCGCCCGGCGCGATGACGGCCATGCCCTTGTGGTTGGGGGCGAACGACGCGCCCATGTACACACCGAACACCGCGAGCTGCACGCCGAGGAATGCGAACGCCATCCCGAGCGGGAGGAACACGAACACCGGGGCGACGAAGAGCGCCATACGGAGGGCGAGGAGGCCCAGCTCGGTCCAGCGTCCCTTGACCTCGCCGCGGGAGACGAGGTGGCGGATCGCCAGCGCGTGGAGGTTCAGGCCCTCGAGCGTGAGGAGGGGGAAGAACAACCAGCCCTGTCGCTGGGTGATCCAGCGCTGGATGCCGCGAGCCTTGGCGGCATCCTCGTCGAGGAACGAGATCGTGTCGATCTCGATGTCGGGGTCCTTGCCGACGCGGTTGGGATTGGCGTGGTGCCGGGTGTGCTTGGTGGCCCACCACGACTGGCTCATACCGACGACGCCGTTGCCGATCCACAGCGCGAGGCGGTCGTTGGCCCGCCCGGAAGCGAAGATCTGGCGGTGGTTCGCCTCGTGCGCGAGGAAGGCGACCTGGGTGAACAGGATGCCGAGGGCGGCGGCGATGAGCAGCTGGAACCAGCTGTCACCGAGGAGGACGAAGCCGGTGATCGCCCCGCCGAAGCCGAGGACGATGGCCGCGCCGACGAGGGAGTAGAAGACGGGGGTGCGGGCCAGGAACCCGCTCTCGCGGACGACCTGCGAGAGTTCCGTGTAGGCCCTGGCGATCGGGGGGAATTCGGTGGTGCCGGAATAGGTCTGACGGACGGGGCCGAGTCGGGACTCGACGATGGTGGAGGCGATGAAGATGCTCCTCGCGATGATGACCGAAGTCGGGAACCGAGGCGTTTACCCGGGCTGAGGCTCACACTACGGGGGAGTCCATAAGCGTGTCGGTATACGCCCTCATGCACGGCATATTCACCGGAACCCGGCACCTCGCGGACACCGCTTCATCGTTCGCCGGGTATCGCGTTGCGTGAACGCGGCGAAGGCCGGGCGGCCGCCGAAGCGGCCCTCCCGGCCTTCGCTGAGGAGCGTGAGCTCAGAGGGGGCGGATGTTCGCCGCCTGCATGCCCTTGGGGCCCTGCTCAGCGTCGAATTCGACCTTCTGTGCTTCCTGCAGCTCCTTGAAGCCATTGCCCTGGATCGCGCTGAAGTGCGCGAACAGGTCGGCCGAGCCGTCGTCGGGTGCGATGAACCCGTAGCCCTTCTCGGAGTTGAACCATTTCACGGTGCCAGTGGCCATCGTGTTCTTCCTTTTTCTTCGTGGGCCGCGATTGCGGCCGGGTGCGCCGCTCCGACGCATGCGGAGCGGACGGGGACGCCGCGCGACCGGGAGGGTCGTGCGAACGCGGTGGACGTCGACGGCGGACTGGGCCGCGGCGACGGAGTCGTGGATGCCGAGATCTTCACCGCGCGCCCCTTGGGCTTCGAAGCCCGAGGGGACGGCGCCGACGAAACCGGCGTACGCCGAATCGACCGTCGCGACGAACACGTCGAGATCGGCCTGGCGCCACGACAGAGGCGGGGGGAGGAGAGGAGACACGCGAACTTTCCGCGGCCGATGGGCGACCGGGGGTCGCGCCCACGCAGACCGCGCGGAGATGAGGAGGGAATGGCATCGATCACGGCTCGGTGCCGTGCGCCCGGCATCTCAGCGATGAGGCGGACGTCGATGAAGCTGATCCCAGAACGAATACTCCACGGTAGCACGGATGGTGTACCCGGCACGAGGGGCCGG
>NZ_BADA01000010.1 GCF_000333395.1 Microbacterium sp. B19 | reverse complement strand
ATCCGCGGGGTCGAAGGACTCGAGTCCACCACCGCGACGAGCACGACGAACTCCTCGATCGTGTCCGCCTCCTTCACGTACGGCACCGATCTCGCCGCCGCGCAGCAGAAGATCCTCGCGGCGATCGCGCGCATCAAGGACCAGCTCCCCGACTCGGCGGACACGACCGTCGCGTCGGCCAGCATCGACGACTTCCCCGTCATCCAGCTCGCCGTCACCGGCTACTCGGACGCGCAGAACATCCAGTCGACGCTTGAGACGGTCGTCGTCCCGGCCCTCGAGGACGTCAAGGGAGTCAACGCCGCACAGGTGGTCGGTGGCACCGGTCAGCGCGTCACCATCACCCCCGACCCCACGCGCCTCGCGGAGAAGGGCTTCAGTCAGCAGGCGATCAACGACGCCCTCGAAGCGAACGGCGTGCTGTTCCCGGGTGGTTCGATCACCGAGAACGACCAGACCCTGACGGTCCAGACGGGCGCCAAGCTCACCAGCGTCGCCGAGATCTCCGCGCTTCCGCTGGTCCCGACCGATGCCGCCCAGGCGGCCGCTGGCGCGACGACGATCGCCGACGTCGCGAGTGTGGCCGAGCAGTCCGACCCGGTGACGACGCTGTCGCGGGTGAACGGCCAGCCGGCCCTGACGATCGCCGTGACGAAGCTCCCCGCCGCCAACACCGTCGACGTCTCGAAGGCCGTGCTCGCGGCGATCCCCGACCTCGAGTCCTCGCTCAACGGCGCCACCTTCACGGTCGTCTTCGACCAGGCGCCCTTCGTCGAGCAGTCGATCGAGGCGCTCGCGCAGGAGGGTCTCCTCGGCCTCGCGTTCGCCGTCGTCGTCATCCTGATCTTCCTCATGTCGGTGCGCTCGACCCTCGTCACCGCCATCTCGATCCCGACCAGCGTCCTGGTGACCTTCGTCGGACTCCAGGCCTTCGGCTACTCGCTCAACGTCCTCACCCTCGGGGCGCTCACGATCGCGATCGGACGCGTCGTCGACGACTCCATCGTCGTCATCGAGAACATCAAGCGGCACTACGTCGGCGACGCCGAGAAGATCCCCACGATCGTCCGCGCTGTGCGCGAGGTCGCCGCCGCGATCACGGCATCCACGATCACCTCCGTCGCCGTCTTCCTGCCGATCGCGTTCGTCGGCGACGTCACCGGCGAGCTGTTCCGCCCGTTCGCGCTCACCGTCACGATCGCGATGACCGCGTCGCTCCTCGTCTCGCTGACCATCGTGCCGGTGCTCGCGTCGTGGTTCCTGAAGCCCGGGAAGGTGATCCGGGATGCCGAGGGCGCCCCCGTCGACCCCGAGTCGCCGACCGCGCCGCCCTCGCGTCTGCAGAAGGCGTACGTCCCGATCCTCAGCTGGACGCTGCGGCACTCGTGGGTGACCCTGGGCCTCGCCGTGCTCGTGCTCGCCGGGACCGTGGCATCCGTCCCGCTGCTCAAGACCGACTTCCTCGGCGACTCGGGCCAGAACACGTTCACCGTGACGCAGAAGATCGGCTCGGCGCCGAGCCTCACAGCCGAGGACACCGCCGCGCAGCGGGTCGAGGCCGTCCTGCGGGACGTCTCGGGTGTCGAGACCGTGCAGACCTCGATCGGCTCCAGCGGCTCGGCCCTGCGCGACGCCTTCTCCGGCGGCGGTTCGGGTATCACGTACTCCATCACGTCCGAGGCGGGCGTCGACCAGGTCGACCTGCGCGCGCGCGTGCGCGACGCGGTGTCCGGCATCGCCGACGCCGGCGACATCGAGGTCAGTGCCCAGGGCAGCGGCTTCGGCTCGAGCGACATCACCGTCGACGTCACCGCGGCCGACGGCCAGGGGCTGCAGCAGGCCACCGACGCGGTCGTCGCCGGATTGCAGGGCCGCGACGGCATCGGGCAGGTCACGAGCAGCCTGTCGGCCTCGCTGCCGTTCGTCTCGGTGAAGGTGGACCGGGATGCCGCGGCCGAGCGCGGGCTGTCCGAGCGCACCGTGGGCGCCCTGGTGTCGGGCGCGATGCAGCCACGCCAGGCGGGCACCGTCGAGATCGACGGCCGCGGCGTGAGCGTGTACATCGCGTCGCAGGACCCGCCGACCACCGTCGACACGCTCAAGGCGCTCGAGATCCCCACCGCCCGGGGCGCGGTCCGCCTCGACCAGATCGCGACGGTGGAGACGAGCCAGACGCCCCCGAGCATCACGACGTCGCGCGGCCTGCGGACCGCCACGGTGACCGTCACCCCGACGACCGACAACCTCAGTAGCTCCTCCGCGAGCGTGCGCGAGGCCCTCGCCGACGTGTCGCTCCCCGACGGCGCGACCGCGAAGCTCGGCGGCGTCGTGACGAACCAGCAGGACGCGTTCGGCCAGCTCGGTCTCGCGCTGCTCGCGGCGATCCTCATCGTCTACGTCGTGATGGTCGCGACGTTCAAGTCGCTGCGTCAGCCGCTCGAGCTGCTGGTGTCGGTTCCGTTCGCCGCGACCGGCGCGATCCTCATGCTCCTGATCACGGGCGTGCCCCTCGGGGTGGCCGGCATGATCGGTGCGCTGATGCTCGTCGGCATCGTCGTCACGAACGCCATCGTCCTGATCGACCTGGTGAATCAGTACCGCGCGCGAGGACTCAGCGTCTTCGAGGCGACGGTCGTGGGCGGTTCACGGCGACTCCGCCCCATTCTCATGACCGCGCTCGCGGCGATCTTCGCGCTCGTGCCGATGGCGCTGGGGATCACCGGGCACGGGGGATTCATCTCGCAGCCGCTGGCCGTCGTGGTGATCGGCGGGCTCGTGTCGTCGACGTTCCTGACGCTGCTCGTCCTGCCGACGCTGTACAACCTCGTCGAGGGAGCGCGGGAGCGCCGTACCGCTCGGCGCGCGGCGCGGTCGACGCCGGCCGCAGCCGAGGTCGAGCCGACGACGGACGAGCACCCGCTGAGCCGGCGAGAGCTGCGCGAGCGCCACTGACGATCGCGGGACGACGCCGCACCGCGCTCACGCGGGCGCGGCGCACCGGGCGTGACCCGAGGGCCGTGGCGCTGACCGGAGTGCCCGCGAGCGCCGTGCGGGGGTCGGGCGTGCGGGTGTCGGCCGTGCCGGTGAACCAGGCGGCCACGGCCGCGATGCCGGTGGCGGGGATGCCGATGAACGGTGAGGCGGCGAGGGCGCTGCGGACGACCGCCGGCTCGCGGCGCGCGGTGACGACGGCCGGCTCCCGGCGCGCGACGGCGACGGCGGGGGATTCGACAGCCGCCACCGGACGCGCGTGGGCCCCGGTCAGGCAGTGCGTGAAGATCCCGGACCACGTGAACATCGCGCTGAAGGCGATGACTTCGAACAGGGCGAGGTTGATCGTGGAGGTGACGAACATCCACGCGCCGGCGAAGAGAAACACGAACACCAGCGACGTCGCGATCGGGAGACGCTTCGGCAGACGGTGGAGCAGGAAAGGCGAGGTGAGCAGGAGCGCCGCGAAACCGAGGACCATCATTCCGGCGACCTTGTCGTGCAGGTCTTTGTTGGTGTTGAGCGGAATGCACCCGACGAGGGGCCAGATTCACGCCGATCACGGTGAGGAAGAATGCCGCGGCGGTGGGAGCGCCGCGCCGTCCCGCGCGTCGTCCGAGGCGACGGAGATCACGCCGCACGCGCGCGGCGTAGACGACGACGAGCGAACCGCCGACCTTGAGCGTGGTGTTGAAGAATGCCGCCGAGAGGTCGTGGAAGGTGCCGAGCTGGCTGAAGTGGAGCTGCCACCACGACGGATCGCTCGTGGTGAGGATCGACGCGAGGATGCCGCCGACCAGCACGACGAGCACGAGCCCGGCGAGGTGCATGGTGGGGACGGCGTCGAAGCGGCGCACGAGACGCCGCGCGAGGGTGGGGAGGGCGGCGGAGGGGACGGCGGGACGGACCGCAATGCTCATCTCGGGCACTTTCGTCGTGGACGGGTTGGGTGTCCCCCCACACCGCGAGACCCCCAGCCCCCGTCGGCTCATTCGGGTTTGAGCCGAGGGAACGATGGTCCTCGGTCTCCCCGGCGGCGACGGAATCCGTCAAGGGAATGGTAACTTTCCCGACGGTCGCATAGGAAAGGTCTTGCCTGCGAATTCCCCAGATCGTATGCGAAATTCATTGTCCCCCATTTGGGGGACAAGGCCCTCATCCGCGGTAAGAAACACCCCATTCGCGACGCAATTCATCGCCCGTTCCGAGGGCGATGAGATCCAGCCCGGTCGCGAAAGCGTTCGACGGGGCGGTCATCGGTTCGATGGCGACCGCAAGCGGATTCCCCGGGTAGCGGTCGGTGGTGAAGACCTGCGCCCACGGGAAGCCGGCATCCTGCCAGAGTTCCACGCGACGACCATCGGGTGCGGTGAGGGTGTGACGGGCCCGGCCGTCGGCATCCCGGTCGAATCCCCGGTAGGCGTTGTCGAGCGCGACGTCGCCCAGACGCCGGCCTTCGCGGAGATCGGTCGCGTCGTCGACGGGGACCTCGTCGACGGGCAGTTTCCGGTCGTCCAGCACGAGTGTCGACGTGCCCGTGGACCGGATGACGAGATCTTCGGTCGGCACCCCGCCGATCTGCAGATACGGATGGATGCCGAGCGCCACCGGCGCGGTCGCGGCGCCGACGTTCTCGATCACGTGCTCGACGTGCAGGCCGTCGGCGAGGAGGGTGAAGATCACGCGCGTGCGCAGGTGAAACGGATAGCCGGTCTGCGGCACGACGTCGGCGGTGAGCACGAGCCGGTCGTCGGTCTGCTCGGCGGCCGTGTAGGAACCGAAGCGGAGCAGACCGTGGCTGGCGTTGCCGAACGCGGGCTCGCTGATCGCGAGCTGCCGCTCCGCGCCGTCGAAGGTGTACTTCCCGTCGCGGATGCGATTCGGCCACGGGACCAGAACGACCCCGGATGCCGCCGGCGTGGGCACGTCGTCGGCGTATCGCGGTACGAGGTCGACGCCGTCGACCGTCAGCGCGCGGAGGGCGGCACCCACCTGAGCGATCTCCGCCGAGGAGCGGGGACCCTGCAGGCGGAAGCGGTGGCCGGTGGGGTCGGCGGTCATGAGGCGGCCTTTCGAGAGCGGGGCGGGCGTTGCAACCAGGGTCGCAGGAGACGCGTCACCCACGGAAGCACCGCGTAGGTCATCACCGGCGTGAGCAGCAACGTCGTGCCGAGGACGCGCAGCGGCAGCGGAACCTCGGCGAAGCCCGGGATGAACCCGAGCAGCCAGCTGGCGAGCAGATTCGTGGGGAAGAAGCCGATCCAGATCGTCACGGCCTGCTTCCACCGGGGAGGCGCGACCGGGACCGGCTGCTGGACTGTCTGGGTCGTGGCATCCGTCGGCTCGAGGACCGAACCGAACGGAGCGTCGAACCATCCCTCGATGCCGGTGCGCCGCTCGACGCGCTCCTCGCGCGCGAACGGGCGGCCGGAGTCCAGCCACCACCGGCGCTGCGAGGACGTCTCCCACCCCTCGAGGGTGGTGATGTCGCGGAAGCGGTACAGCATGTACCAGAGGTCGCTGTCTTCCCCCGCGCGCACCCAGCCCGAGCCGAGGAAGCCGGGGAAAGCGGTCGCGAGGTCGGTGCCGGCCTGCATCCAGGAGGTCGCTTCGGCGGTGCGCGTCGGGTCGATGCGCCGCTCGATCGCCACCGTGATGGGGTGGGCGTCGGTGTCTGCCATGGTTCCATCTTCGGTCAGCGGCGGGGCGGGCGCGCGTCGCGTCGGGGGCGGCGGCGGGTTGGGGGTGTCCCACTTTGTGCGGGAGTGGGTGGGTGAATGTGCACGGAGTGGGACATGGGGCGGTGGTGGGGTGGTGAGTGGCGAGGGGTGGGTCGCCGTGCGGCGGAGGGGTGTCCCACTTTGTGCGGGAGTGGGTGGTCGAATGTGCACGGAGTGGGACATGGATGCCATTCCCAGGCGCGACCTGTAACGTTGACAGGTCGGCTCTGGACACCGCACCGTGTGCGGATGGGTTTGTGAGTCCAAGGGGCCGATGGACGGAACGCGATCGCGTTTCGACCATCACTAGTGAATGGCCCCCGGCCGACGGATGTCCGGGTTGCACCGCCGTGCGGTGCCGCTGTTTCGCGCAAAC
>NZ_BADA01000011.1 GCF_000333395.1 Microbacterium sp. B19 | reverse complement strand
CAGCCGGCGGTTCGGCGTCGTGCGCGTGCCCTGGCTCCGGCCTCCAGCGGGGCGGAGAAGGAATAGACCGCGGTCTTGTCGTGGGTCGTGCGAAGGATCGTCTCCGCGTCGACTCCGCCGGGGCAAGTTCCTGTGGATGCCACTCGGCGACGACGAAGCGGTCGTGACGCACCTCGGTATGAGCGGCCAGATGCTGCTGCGCGTCCCCGGCGCGCCCGAGGAACGGCACGAACGCATCCGCATCGAGCTCGAGCACCCCGTGCACGGAGCGCTGTCGGTCGTCTTCGCGGATCAGCGCACCTTCGGTTCGCTCGCGCTCGACGAGCTCGTCGACACTCCGGATGCCGCCGCCGGTGGCCACGGTTCGTCGCTGCCGCGCGTCCCCACGCAGGTGGCCCACATCGCGCGCGACCCGCTCGACCCGGCGTTCGACGACGCGCGGTTCCGCGCGCGCCTCGCCCGCACATCGTCGGGGATCAAGCGCGTGCTGCTCGACCAGACCGTGGCGAGCGGGATCGGCAACATCTACGCCGACGAGTCGCTGTGGGCCGCGCGCATCCACCCCGAGTCCGTGGCATCCGATCTCCCGACCCGCGCGGTGAACCGACTGCTGGCCGAGGTTCGGGCGGTGCTGGAGAAGGCCCTCGCCGAGGGTGGCACGAGCTTCGACGCGCAGTACGTCAACGTGAACGGCCAGGCGGGGTACTTCGCGCACTCCCTGAACGCGTACGGTCGCACGGGTCAGCCGTGCCCGCGCTGCGGTCGCCCGATCGTGCGGGTGAGCTTCATGAACCGATCGAGCCACTTCTGCCCGAAGTGCCAGCGTCTGCGCTGAGCGCTGTCGGCCCGGCCCGGCCCGCCCTGGTCAGCGAGACTGCACGCTGCTGACGAGACTGCGGCACGCTGCAACCGAGATGTCAGCAGGATGCAGTCTCGGCGAAACGGCCCGGCTCGAGCGACGCCCGCTTGACCTCAAGTGCTTGAGGTGTGCTGAGCTAGCGGCATGTCGATGCTCACCATTCAGCAGGCCGCGCGGCGGTCGGGGCTGCGCGAACCCACCCTCCGGTACTACGAGGACGTCGGGCTCATCGGCCCGATCGCTCGCGACGCGAGCAGCGGTCACCGTCGGTATCGCGAGCGCGACCTCGACGACCTTCAGGTGCTCGCGTGTCTCCGCGCGATGGGCGTCGGCATCGAGGACATGCGCGCCTACCAGGCCAATCGCGCGCGGGGGAACGCGGCCGCCGCCGAGCAGCGTGACCTCTTCTTCGTCATCCGAGCGC
>NZ_BADA01000012.1 GCF_000333395.1 Microbacterium sp. B19 | reverse complement strand
CGCCGCGCTCGCGTCTCGCGTCGGCGCGCGCCCGCGTCGGCCCCCCTTTAGCGTCGGGTCCGCGCCCACGTCGGGTCCGCGCCCGCCTCGCCTGGAAGTTGAGTGTCCAAGACACGCGGAGCGTGGGTCGTGGCATCCGCGTGTCTTGGACCCTGAAATGTGGGGGCGTGCGGCGTCGCCCCCGTCGAGCGTCCAGAACACGCCGCACGCGCCGCTCCCGATGCGGCGTGTCTTGGACACTCGGTCGGGAACGACGGGGCAGCGCTGCCTCGCAGGCTTCGGGGCATACGCCTGGAAGTTGTCTTGGACACTGAAATGGGGGGGCGTGCGGCGTCGCCCCCGTCGAGTGTCCAGAACACGCCGTACGCGTCGCCTGTGATGCGGCGTGTCGTGGACACTCGGTCGGGAACGACGGGGGCGCGCTGCCCGGGGGCTTTCGGGCGCACACCTCGGAGTTGAGTGTCCAAGACACGCGGAGCGTGGGTCGTGGCATCCGCGTGTCTTGGGCACTGAAGCATGGGGGCGTTCGCGCCGTACGCGCTGCCCACCCCTGCTGAGTGTCCAGAACACGCCGCACGCGCCGCCCGTGATGCGGCGTGTCTTGGACACTCAAGCGTGGGGGCCCGCCCGCGCGCTGCCCACTCACGTGCGGCGCGCACGCAACACGCGCCGGCGCAGCCTACGCGGGCAGCGTCTCCAAGAACGCCTCGAGGGCGATGCGGTACGCGGGGTCGGGGTGCGTCTCGGCGATCCGCAGCAGCGGCGGCAGGTCGAGGGCGCGGATGAGGCGCCCGCGCTCACCCACGGCGGCAAGTGCACCCGCGGCGCGCAGCACCGCGATGCCCTCGCCGAGCGCGTCGAGGTAGTCGCGCAGCACGACGACCTCGTCGAGGCGCTGCGTGATCGATCCGCCGTTGCGGCGCTGGCGCCACTCCACCACGACGTCGGGCACCACGTCGAACGCCGTCGCCAGCGTGTACATGCGCTGCGCGACGACCTGGTCCTCGTAGTAACGCCCCTCGGGGAAGCGCAGGCCGTGCGTGTGCCAGAAGTCCGTGCGGCTCAGCTTCGACCACGCCACGATGTTCCCGGATGCCGCGGGGTGCTCCGCGAGCGTCGTCGCGGTCCGTGCGGGGTCGGTGGCGGCCGTCACCCACGGCTGTACGTCGCCCGCGACGTATCCGGGGCCCTCGGCATCCGGACGGAGCGGCACGTACGCGCCGAACCACAAGTCACTGCCCGACGCCTCGAGGGTGTCCCACAGCCGCGCCAGGGCGTCGGGCCGGAGGCGATCGTCGGCGTCGAGGAACGCCGTGTACGGCGTCTCGACGCGGTCGAGGCCGCTGTTCCGGGCGGCTCCCAGGCCTCGAGGCTGCCGGTGCTCCACCAGCGAGAAACGCGGGTCGGCGGCTGCGGCGTCGGCGAAGAGGCGGCGGGTGTCGTCGGTGGAGGCGTCGTCGACGAGGACGGCGCGCCACCGGTCGAAGGATTGCGCCTGCAGGGAGTGCAGGGCTTCACCGGCGAACTCGGCCACGTCGCGGCCCGGGACGATCACGGTGATCGCGGGGAAACTCACCCGCGTGATCCTACGGCGGTCACCGCCTCGGCGACGGCGATTGCCACGGCGTCGAGATTCTGCGTCATGTGGTGCGGGAAGGTGAAGCGGACCGCGGTGCGGGCGTCGTCGGGATCGAGGCCGAGCGCGAGCAGCACGTGCGACGCCTCGTCGCTGCCGGCGGCGCACGCCGAGCCACTCGACGAGACGATCCCGCGGCGTTCGAGTTCGAGCAGCACGGTCTCGCCGTTGACGCCGGGGAAGACGAAGCTCGCGGTCGCGGGCAGGCGGTGATCGGGGTGTCCGGTGAGCCGCGCGCCGGGGACCGCGGCGAGCACGCCGTGGATGAAGGCGTCGCGGAACCGGGCAGCTTGGGCCGCGTCGGACTCCCGCTCGGCCTCGGCCAGCGTCAGCGCCGTCGCGAAGGCCACCGCGCCGGCGACGTCGGGCGTGCCGGAGCGTCGGCCGCGCTCCTGCCCGCCGCCGTGCAGCAGCGGTTCGAGGGGGAGTCGTCCGCGGACGGCGAGGATGCCGGTGCCCTTCGGCGCGCCGATCTTGTGCCCCGCGATGGTGAGGGCGTCGGCGCCGAGTCCGGCGAGCGGCAGCCACCCCGCGGCCTGAACCGCGTCGAGGTGCAGCGGCACGCCCCGGGCGTGAGCCACGGCCGCGAGGGCCGCGGCATCCTGAACCGTCCCGACCTCGTTGTTGGCGTACCCGACGCTCACGAGCGCCGTGTCGTCGCGGAGCGCGGCCGCGAGGCTGTCGGGGGAGAGCGTCCCGGTGGCATCCACCGGCGCGTACGTGACCTCGACGTCGTGGAGGCGCGCGAGGTAGTCGGCCGAGGCGAGCACGGACTCGTGCTCGATCGCTGTGGTGACCAAGTGCTTCTTGCCGCGCGGAAGGGAGCCGAGCACGAGCCCCTTGATCGCGGTGTTGTTCGACTCCGTGCCGCCCGAGGTGAAGACGACGTCGCCCGACCGCATCCCGAGGATCGCGGCCACGCGCGCGCGGGCGTCTTCGAGAGCGGATGCCGCGGCCTCGCCGACCTCGTGATGACTCGACGGGTTGCCGAACCACCGGGTGAGGTACGGCGCCATCGCCGCGACGACCTCGGGGTCGAGATCGGCGTGAACCCGGGCATCGTGTTGACCTCGTTCACGTAGAACTCGGTGCCCGTGTAGAAGAAGTCGACGCGCGCGAGACCCTCGCCGCCGAGCGCCTCGAACGCCTGGGCGGCGATCCGCTGCATCTCGGCGAGCTCGCCGTCGCGCAGGTCAGCGGGACACACGAGGTCGACGCCGGG
>NZ_BADA01000013.1 GCF_000333395.1 Microbacterium sp. B19 | reverse complement strand
TGGTCAGTTCATCCATGGCCGCCGTGCGACGCGCCGCGGGGATGCGGCGCAAGGTATCCAGCGCATCCTGCCACTGCTCCATCTCCACCGACAGCAAGGCGCTGGCATAGAGCGCATCGACGTTGTCGCGATGGGCGCGGGTGAAATCGTCGATGGTGATGCGCGCCTGGCGCGATT
>NZ_BADA01000014.1 GCF_000333395.1 Microbacterium sp. B19 | reverse complement strand
TCCCGAGCTGTTCGAGGAATGCGCTCAGGTATGCACTCCATCCCTGGGCGACGACACTGGCTCCGAGGAACATCTCGAGGATCAGGTCCCATCCGATGATCCACGCGAACAGCTCGCCCAGGGAGGCATAGGAGAAGGTGTACGCCGAGCCCGACACGGGAACCGTAGAGGCGAATTCGGCGTAGCACATCGCCGCGAGGCCGCACGCGATGGCGGCGACCACGAAGCTGATCACGATCGCCGGCCCCGCGACGTCGTGGGCCGCGCGTCCGGTCAGGGTGAAGATACCGGCGCCGATGACGACGCCCACCCCGAAGACCGTGAGGTCCAGGGCGCTGAGCGACTTCTTCAGTCGGAACTCCGGCTCATCGGTATCGGCAATGGATTGCTCGATGGACTTGGTGCGAAAAACGCTCACCCGTCACTTCCTCCGTCCTGGCGCTACGGACCGAACGCCACCCGAGGACGTTAGTACCTTCGTCCCTGCGCCGCTAACGCTGGCGATCTGGACGAGACTGCGATATCACATCCACAGGCGCACGGGATTCATAGCGTCAAAGGTGTAGCATTCTCGCATCATGGCGATTAAGCACATCACGCATCTTGTCGACGATCTCGACGGTACCGTCCTCGAAGAAGGCGGCGGAAAGCAGATCACTTTCTCGATCGAAGGTCGTTCTTACGAAATCGATCTCTCCGACCGCAATGCGGACAAGTTCTATGCGGCCGTCGCGCCGTTCGTCGACGCGGCCCGTGCCGTCGGCCGGTCGGCCGCGGCTCCGCGTCGCGGGCGTTCTTCGCGCCGCTCCGGCGATGTCGATCTCGCAGCGGTGCGGGAATGGGCGCGCGCGAACGGCCACACGGTGAGCGACCGCGGTCGTATTCCTGCTCCCATCCTCGAGGCCTACCGCGCGGCGAATTCCTGAGGAAGGGAATTCTCTGCTCGGCGGGGGACCGCGCGCGGTGAGCGTGGGTGCGGTGACGCAATTCGCGGTGCTCGACGCGCTCATGGAGGGTGTCTACTCCTCCGGTGTTCCGATCTCGGAAGTCCGGCGGTGGGGTGACACCGGCGTCGGGTGCTGCGAGGGTCTCGGCGGAGAGGTGATCCTCCTCGACGGCGAGGCCTTCGAGTGCACCGCGGATGCCGTACCCCGGCGCATGCGCGACGACGAGGCCGTGCCGTTCGTCGACGTCTGCTTCTTCGGCGAGAAGGCCGCCGAGGTGCTCGGGCGTCTGGACCTCGACGGTGTGACGGCGGAGGTCGAGGGTCGGCTGCTCAGCCGGAACCTGTTTCACGCCGTCCGGATCGAGGGGGTCTTCTCCCGCGTCCGGACGCGCGTCACTCGGCGGCAGGAAGAGCCTCGCCCGCTCGGCGAGGTCGCGGCCGAGCAGGTCGAAACCGAGAGCGCCGATCAGTCGGGAGTGATGATCGGATTCTGGATGCCGCGCATATACCAGGGAATCACGGTCGCCGGGCTGCATCTGCACTATCTGAGTGATGATCGTCGGGTGGGCGGTCATGTGCTCGACGTGGCGATCGACCGGGCAACCGTTCGAATTTCGGCATTCTCCGAGTTCTCGCTCCGTCTGCCCCGGGACGAGGATTTCCTGTCGACGGAACTGACTCACGGCGAGGACCACCGCATCACCGCAATCGAGGGCGGGGCGCGGCGTTCTTCCGGGAATGATTGAACCGGGACGCACGGGGTTATTTGACGGGTGAACTCGCCGTCGGCTCACGGAATTCACCCATCCTCCGGATCTACAATCGCGGCATGGCAAAAAAGCAGATCACGCAGCTCATCGACGACCTCGACGGATCCGTCATCGACGACGGCACAACGATTCATTTCTCGGTCGAAGGTCGCGCGTACGAGATCGACCTCTCCGCCGACAATGCGTCCAAGCTCCGCGCGGCGTTCGAGCCGTTCGTGGCAGCCGGTCGCCCGCTCGGTTCCGCGCCGACTCCCGCGCGTCGTGCGACGAAGGCGCGTTCCTCCTCCGTTCGCGACTTGGGCGATGTCCGCGCCTGGGCCGAGTCGAACGGCTACTCGATCAATTCCCGCGGGCGTATCTCGGCGACGGTGCTCGAGGCGTACGACGCCGCGCACTGACCCCCAAAGAAAGAACCCCGGATGCGACGGCATCCGGGGTTCTTTTCCTTTCAGACCAGCGCGCCGGCGCCCGTCCGCAACCGCTCGGCGGCGAGACCCTCCGCGGCGGCAAGGGGCGTCACGCCACGGCTCGCCGCCTCGTCGAACACGCGGCGGAGAGTGTCGCCGATGCCCGCGACGCGGGCCATGATCGACTCGCGCGAGCCGAGCTGCTTGGCCGTGAGGTCCAGGTAGATCACGCCGCCGCCGTTGACGACGAAGTCGGGGGCGTAGAGCACGCCGCGTGCGGCGAGGCGGTCGGCGCCGGACCGGTCGGCCAACGGGTTGTTCGCGGGACCGCACACGGCGCGCGCGTCGAGCGCGTCGATCACGTCGTCGGTGAGCACACCACCGATGCCCGCGGGGACGAAGACGTCGGCGGGCACGAGGTGCGCGTCTCCCGGCTCCACCCACGCAGCTCCGAGCTGCGCGGCCAGGGCCCGCTTGGCGGGGTTCACGTCCGTGACGGTGAGGACGGCGCCCTCGGCGGCGAGGCGTTCGGCCAACCGACCGCCGACCTGTCCCAGACCGGCTATCGTGATCCGGCGTCCGCGGACGTCGTCCGACCCGACCACGCGCTCGAGCGTCGCCACGAGCGACGCGTACACGCCGAGGCTGGTGGGTCCCGCCGGCTCGCCCGATCCGCCGACCGCGTCGGGCAGGCCCACGACGTGCGCCGTCCGCTCGCTCACGACGAGCATGTCCTCGGTCGTGGATCCGACGTCCTCCGCGGTCCGGTATAGGCCGCCCAGGCTCTCCACGGCGTCGCCCAGGTCGAGGAACGCGGCACGGCGACGGTCGGCGTCGAGCACGGTCCCCTCGGGCAGACCGATGACCGACTTGCCGCCTCCGGCATCCAGTCCCGCCGCGGCGTTCTTCAACGTCATCGCGGCCGAAAGACGCAGGGCGTCGCCGAGCGCGTCGCTCCAGTGCGGGTAGGTCCACAGGCGCGCGCCGCCGAGGGCGGAGCCGAGCACGGAGGAGTGCAGCGCGACGGCGATGAACAGGCCGCTGCGGCGCCCCGTGCTCACCTCCACACGCTCGTGGGCGAAATCGGGCAGGGGCAGGGCGGTGGTCATCGCGATCCTTCGGTCGGTCGCCTTGTGGGCGGCTCTCTCATGGATGCCGCGGCGTTGCGGCATCCCTGTCCATTGTCGCCGACGACCGGGCGGGAGCGAGCAATATGCTGGCGCGATGAGCGAGTCCCTTCCCGCCCGCAGCCGTCTCGTCGCCGCCGCGCTGGAGCGCGCGGGGATCACCGGAGAGATCATCGTCCTTCCCGATGCCGCGCACACCGCGCTCCTGGCCGCGGAAGCCCTCGGGATCGACGTGGGCGCGATCGCCAACAGCCTCGTGTTCTGGAGCGACGACGAACCGTTGCTCGTCATGACCAGTGGCGCGCACCGGGTCGACACGGCGGCTCTCGCCGCGCGACTCGGGCGCGGCGGCATCCGCCGGGCGACGCCGGACCAGGTGCTCGCCGCGACGGGGCAGCCCATCGGCGGCGTCGCGCCGACCGGTCACCCGGCGCCGCTCACGACGATCGTGGACGAGGATCTCGCGGCGTTCCCGCAGATCTGGGCCGCCGGTGGAACGCCCCACACCGTATTTCCCCTGACCTTCGACGAGCTGGTGCGCCTCACGGACGGGACGGTCGCGCCCGTCGCCTGACGCCGCGCGGCCCTGCGCGGCCCTGCGCTGATGGTTCAGTGTCCAAGACACGCGGACGCGCCGCGACGCCGTCTGCGTGTCCTGGACACCGAACGGGTCAGTCCCGCGACTCCAGCACCGTCAGGCACACCACCGCGGCCGCCGCCGACCACGCCTGCGGTCGGCACGCGGCGGGATACGGCGTCGGGACGGAGGTCTCGGAGCGCGGATCGCCGGAGTGCAGCTCGGGGACGCGGTACGCGAACCCCTCCGCGGCATCCAGCAGTTCCGCGACGACGGCGCGCGCCGGGGCGAGCAGCCCCGCACGTCGCATCCCGTGCACGGCGATCGCGGTGTCGTGCACCCACACGCTGCCCCCGTGGTACGACAGCGGCCAGTAGCCGGCGGCGCCGGTCGACATGGTCCGGATGCCGAAACCGCTGGACATCGAGGAACGCCGCAGCAGCTCCGCGATGTGCGCCTCGTCGGCGGCATCCAGGATTCCCGTGCCGATCAGGTGACCGATGTTGCTGGTGAGGGTGTCGACCGGCCGTTTCTCGCGGTCCAGCGCGACGGCCGGGTAGCGGCCCTCGGGGGTCTCGATCCAGTAAGCGGCGGCGAAGCGCGTCTTCAGGTCGGCGGCCCATTCGCGCCAGAAGGCGATGTCACCGGCATCCTGTTCGTCGCCGAACTCCGCGAGCAGTTCCGCACCGGCGAGAGCGGCCTCGTACGCATACCCCTGCACCTCGCACAGGG
>NZ_BADA01000015.1 GCF_000333395.1 Microbacterium sp. B19 | reverse complement strand
GGGTGACGCGTCACGACCTCCCGCGTCGCCCGCGCGATCGAGGCCGCGTCGGCGGTGTCGATGCGAACCGTGTCGATTCCGGGGTGCGTCGCCGCGATCTCGTCGAGCAGCTGCTGACGGCGTCCGCCCACGATGACGGTGTTGCCGGCGGCGTGGAGGCGCTCGGCGAGGGCGAGGCCGATCCCGCTCGTCGCGCCGGGGATGAAGACGATGTTTCCGGTGATGTCCATGACGCCAGTCTTCGGCGCCGGGCGGGTGGCATCCAGGTTCGCCCCATCGGGGGACCCGGGATCCCTGGATGCCGTTCCCCCGGCGCAGCAGGATGGAGGCATGGACCGGATCGGCATGGCGGAGTTCCTGCGCGCGCGTCGCGAGGCGCTGCGCCCCGAGGACGTCGGTCTCACGGAGGGCCCGCGTCGGCGGACGGCGGGACTCCGCCGCGAGGAGGTCGCCGCGGCGGCCGCGATGTCCGTCGATTACTACACCCGTCTCGAGCAACAGCGCGGGCCGCAGCCGAGCACGGCCGTGCTCGCCGCGCTGGCCCGGGCGCTCCGCATGACGCGCGACGAACGCGACTACATCTTCCGTCTCGCGGGCCACGCCGTGCCCGACCGGCTCGGACGCGCCGATCACGTCTCGCCCGCCCTCCAGCGTGTCTTCGCGAGGCTGTCGGACACGCCCGCACTCGTGATCTCGCACGTCGGCGAGACCCTCGCGCAGAACGCGCTCGCCGTCGCCCTGCTCGGTGACCACGTCGGCGCGCGCGGATGGGCGCGGTTCGAGGCGTGGCGGTGGTTCGTCCCGCCGCACACCGACCGCGGGATCTATCCGGAGAGCGACCGCGAGCGCCAGAGCCGCGCGATCGTGGCGGGGCTCCGCTCGGCGTACGGGATCCTCGGGCCGGCGTCCGTCGCGGGCGAGCTCGTGGCCGAGATCCTGCCTCGGAGCGACGAGTTCCGCCGCCTGTGGGAGCGGCAGGAGGTCGCCCAGCGGTTCGCCGACCACAAGGTCCTCGTGCACCCCGAGCTCGGCGACATCGAGGTCGACTGCCAGGTCCTCTTCACGGAGGACCGCGGTCAGGCGCTCCTCGTCCTGACGCCGGAGCCGCGCAGTGAGGCGGAGGAGAAGATCCGTCTCCTCGGCGTCCTGGGTCTGCAGCGGTTCACCGCGGGCTGAGACACCGGATGCCACGACCCGGCGTCGAGTCGTGGCATCCGGTGGGGTGGGTCACTCCTTCGGCGGACCCACCACTCCGGGCTTCGCTGGATCCAGGAACTCTTCGGTCCCGACGCGCGCGTGGCGCCGCGAGTAGGCGAAGTAGATCGCGAAGCCGATCGCGAGCCAGATGAGGAACCGCAGCCAGGTCTCGACCGAGAGATTGAGCATGAGATACGTGCAGATCAGCGCCGACAGGATCGGGAGCACGGGACTCCACGGCACGCGGAAGCCGCGCTTCAGGTCGGGACGCGTGCGCCGCAGCACGATGACGCCGACGGAGACGAGAACGAACGCCGACAGCGTGCCGATGTTGACCATCTCCTCGAGCCCCCGACGGG
>NZ_BADA01000016.1 GCF_000333395.1 Microbacterium sp. B19 | reverse complement strand
CGACGAAAACGCGCCGGCTTGGGGGGCGGCATCCCGGGCTCGGCGTTGTTGGTGTCGGCGGCGGAGTCGTTACCGGCCAGCATGGATTTCTTGGCGCGCTGGAACCACACCACCACGGCCAGCAACACGACCAGCCAGATCAAATA
>NZ_BADA01000017.1 GCF_000333395.1 Microbacterium sp. B19 | reverse complement strand
GACGATGCGCGCGGCGAGGTCCGCTCGCGTCGCGGGCGACAGCTCCGACCAGTGACCGGCGAGATCGCGGCGGATGGCGGTGCCCGACACCGGGTTCACGACCCGACCCGGGTCGATCTGCACCCACTCGGCATCCAGTCTCCGGGCCAGTTCCGCGCCGTAGTCGTCGGAGGTGAATACCGCGTCGACGGGTTCGTCGAGGAGCCCGCGGATCGTCGCGGTGTGCGCCTCCCACGCGGTCTCGGAACCGAAGTCGACGGGGGTGTCGTCGACGAGATCGACCACGCGCACGGTCGGGTGCCCCTCGCGGATCCACGCGGCGCGCCGTTCGAGCGGAATGGACTCGATGGATGCCGCGATGACCTCGACCGTGACGCGCTCGCACGCCCGCACGGCGGAGCGGATCAGGTGCGCGTGCCCGGCGTGCAGCGGATAGAACTTCCCCACCACGACCCCGTGGCGGAACCGCCGCTCAGACACGCGCGTCCGCGGGCGCCGCGGTCGCCGTCCCCTCGCGCAGCACGCGATGCCAGCCGCGCCAACCGCCGATGCACAGCACGACGAACAGGGCGTAGAGGGCGGCGATGATCCACAGTCCAGTCGCGATCGACAGGGCCACGAAGGCGATGTCGACGGCGATCCACACCGCCCAGTTCTCGATCCACTTGCGGTTCAGCATGTACTGCGCGACCAGGCTCGCCGCCGTCGTCCCGGCGTCGGCGAGCGCGACCTGCGAGTCGGTGAACGTCGCCAGGAGCCAGGTGAGCACGGCCATGCCGACGACTCCCGCGGCGATCAGCCACGGCACGGCCCGCCGCGGCGTCCGCGCGACGTAGTCGCGGTCGTGCTCGACCCCGCGCGTCCAGCGGATCCAACCGTGGACGCCGAGCGCGAGGTAGACGAGCTGGAGGCCCGCCGACGCGTACAGTCCCGCCGGGACGAACACGACCAGGAAGACGACGTTGTTGGCGATGCCGATGGGGTAGGTCCAGACGTTCCGTCGGGCGGCGAGGAGCACGCATGCGGCCCCCGTCGCGAACCCGAGGATCTGCATCCATTCGGTCAGGATCCACTCGATCACCCGTCGAGCCTACGTGGGCGCGCGGCAGGCCCCGCCGGGCTTGCGCGCCGCGTCCGGTCTGCCGCGGGATCACCGCGCCCCTCGCGCCCGAGTCGCGCGGGGCGAAGCGGCTACTCGCGCCCGGGGTCGCGCGGGGCGAAGCGGCGGAGGCTCGCGCGCGAGGTCAGTCGCGCGGCGGCGAGCGACCCGGCGACGGCGAGGAAGATCGGCAGCAGCAGGTCGAAGCCCGTGCCCGTGAACTCGATCACGAGCACGATCGCGGTGAACGGTGCGCGCATGTTCGAGGCGAGGAACGCCGCCGCGGCCACGATCGCGAGGCCCGTGGCATCCGCTCCCGGCCACACGAACGCCCAGCCCGCGGCGGCCGCGGCGCCCAGGCTCGCGCCGATCGCGACCGACGGCTGCAGCGTGCCGCCGACCG
>NZ_BADA01000018.1 GCF_000333395.1 Microbacterium sp. B19 | reverse complement strand
CGCCGAGGACGCCGACGACGAAGGCCTCGGCCTCGTCGAGATCGGGCACGGTGAAGCCGATGTGGTCGCTGCCGCGCAGTCCCGGAAGTCCCATGTCGCATCCTCCATTGGATCCATTGACGCCGATGAAGGCGCCTCTCGACAGTATCTCGCGGCAGTTGTGCCTTGTATTGGAGACAATCCGATCGTACAGTGTGAGCGAACGACCTGTATAGGTGGACGCAACGACGCGTGAGGAGCGACATGGCCAAGCGGAAACGGCTGAACACCGGTGTCGAGTGGGTGCAGCTGGAGACGACCGCCGCGGACTGGAAGGCCGCCGACCCGGAACTGCTCGGGACGATGCTCGGCCAGCTGCATCTCATCCGGGCCTTCGAGGAGGCGGTGCTCGACCTGGCGGGCGCGGGTCTCGTGCACGGCCCCGCGCACTCCAGCATCGGTCAGGAGGGCGGTGCGGTCGGCTCGATCGTGTCGCTCCGACCCGCGGATGCCGTGAACGGCTCGCACCGCGGACACCACCAGTTCCTCGCCAAGACGCTCGCGTACGTCTCCGGCGGTGCGCTCGACCCGGCCGCCCTCGTGACGCCGGACGTGCAGACGCTGCTCGACCGCACGCTGGCGGAGATCCTCGGACTCGCGTCCGGTTTCTCGGGTGGCCGCGGTGGCTCGATGCATCTGCAGTGGCTCGAGGCCGGCGCGCTGGGCACCAACGCGATCGTCGGTGGCGGCGCCCCGCTCGCCACGGGCCACGCGTGGCCGCAGAAGCACGCCGGCACCTCGGATGTGTCGATCAACTACTTCGGCGACGGGTCGAGCCAGATCGGCTCGGTGCTGGAGTCCATGAACCTCGCCTCGACGTGGAAGCTCCCCGTGGCGTTCTTCATCGAGAACAACCTGTACGCGGTGTCCACACGCGCCGACGAGGCGAGCGCCGACACGCGCTTCTCCGTGCGCGGCCAGGGCTTCTCGATCCCCGCGTGGCGCGTGGACGGCATGGACCCGCTCGCCGTGCACCTCGCCACCGGCGAAGCGCTGGAGCGCATGCGCGCGGGGGAGGGCCCCGCGATCGTCGAGGCCGAGGTCTACCGCTTCTTCCACCAGAACGGCCCCTACCCGGGCAGCGCCTTCGGCTACCGCACCAAGGACGAGGAAGGCCAGTGGCGCGCCCGCGATCCGCTGGAGCGGATGGCATCCGAGATGCGCCGCCTCGGGCTCCTCGACGACGCCGAGGCGCAGGCGGTCCGAGAGCAGGCCGTGGCCGCGGTCGCGCAGTCGGTCGCCGCCGTGGTCGAGGCCGACCCCGAGCGTCCCGGCAGGCGCCGCATCCGCCCGGAGCTGTGGCCCGACCCGGCCGTGGTGGACACCGGCATCCGGGGGGATGCCTCCGAGCTCGCCGCCCTCACGGCATCCGAACCCGCGCAGTGGACCGGCGGGTGGCGCGACCTGAAGTTCGTCGACGCCGTCGCCCAGACCATGGACCGCCGGATGGAGACCGACCCCCGCATCATCGTGCTCGGCGAGGACGTGCACCGCCTCGGCGGCGGTACGAACGGCGCGACGAAGGGCCTCGCCGAGAAGTACGGCCCCGACCGCGTCATCGGCACCCCGATCAGCGAGAACGGCTTCTTCGGCGCCGCCGGCGGCATCGCGATGGACGGCCGGTTCCGCCCCGTCGTGGAGTTCATGTACCCCGACTTCATGTGGGTGGCTGCGGACCAGGTGTTCAACCAGGTCGGCAAGGCCCGGCACATGTTCGGCGACAACAACACCGTCCCGCTCGTGCTGCGCACCAAGGTCGCGATGGGGTCCGGCTACGGCTCGCAGCACCTCATGGATCCCGCCGGGATCTTCGCGACGCAGGCCGGGTGGCGCATCGTCGCCGCCTCGACCGCTGCCGACTACGTCGGGCTCATGAACGCCGCGCTCGCCCTCGAGGACCCGGTGCTCGTGATCGAGCACGTCGACCTCTACGGCACGCCCGACCGCGTCCCCGACACCGATCTCGACTACGTCATCCCGCCCGGATCCGCCGCCGTGCGCCGCCCGGGGAACGACGTGACGGTGCTCACCTCCTCTCGATGT
>NZ_BADA01000019.1 GCF_000333395.1 Microbacterium sp. B19 | reverse complement strand
GGCGGCGAGCACGAGCAGAAGGATGCCTACACCCGGGCCCCCTATATACATGGACCGGGCGATCGCCCTCGTGCGCCCGGGTGCCACGACCGCCGACATCGTCTCGGTGTGGCCGACCGCGCAGGAGTTCGGCTTCGCGGACGAGGAAGCCGCCTTCGCCCTGCAGTACGGCCACGGGGTCGGCCTGTCGATCTGGGAGAAGCCGATCTTCTCGCGGCTGGTGTCATTCGACCACCCGGAGGAGCTCAAGGAGGGCATGGTGTTCGCCCTCGAGACGTACTGGCCTTCGGCGGACGGTTGGGGTGCTGCACGCATCGAGGAGGAGGTCGTCGTGACCGCCGACGGGTGCGAGGTCATCACGAAGTTCCCCGCCGAAGAGCTGCTGATCGCCGGTCCCCGCTACATCGCGGTCGGCGGCCCGCTGAACAACCAGCGCGACTCGCAGTCGCACCTGAACACGACGTGGGGCCGCGGGGAGGCGTGATGGCGTCGGTCGGATTCCTCGGCCTCGGCTCGATGGGGGCGGCGCTCGCTCGCCGCCTCGTCGACGCCGGCCACGACGTGCACGTGTGGAATCGCTCGCGCGGGCCGGTCGACGACCTCGTCGCGGTCGGGGCCGTGGCCTGCGCAACGCCCGGGGACGCGCTCGCGCACCCGGTGTCGTTCTCGATGCTCGCCGACGATCCCGCGGCGCTCTCCGTCCTGGATGCCGCGTCCGTGGCATCCGCGTCGGGCGGGGTGCACGTCAACATGGCGTCGATCAGCCCCGCCGGTGCGGGGGAGCTGCAGCGGAGGTTCGCGGTGGCCGGGGCGCGCTACGTCGCCGCTCCGGTGCTCGGGCGCCCCACCGTCGCGGCGGAGGGCAAGCTCAACGTGCTCGTCGCGGGGGCGCCCGACGACGTTGCCGAGGTAGAGCCGTTCCTGCAGCTGTTCGCCGCGCGCCTGTGGCCGCTCGGTGCGGAGCCGTCGACCGCGAACGCCGTGAAGATCGCGGTGAACTACGACATCATCCACGCGATCCAGGCGATCGGGGAGTCGGTCGCCCTCGTCGAAGCGCGCGGCGTCGATCCCGGACTGTTCGTCGAGATCCTCACGTCGACGCTGTTCGCCGGGGTCGTGTACAGCGGCTACGGCGGGATGATCGCGCGGCAGGCGTACGACCCGCCCGGGTTCGACGTGGCCCTGGGCTACAAGGATCTCCGGCTGAGCGCAGAGATCGCGGGCGAGACCGGGACACATCTGCCGACGCTCGCCGCGCTCACCGCGGTGTTCGAGCGTGCGCTCGCCGAACCCGGCCTCGCCCGCCTCGACTGGGGCGCGGCGGCCGAAGTCACCCGGCGGGGCCTCCTGCCGGCATCCGATGACGAACGAGAAGGAGGTGCGGCATGAGCCGCAGGTATCTGGTGGTGGGGGGCACGTCCGGCATCGGACGCGAGATCGTCGCGTCGCTCGCCGCGGACGGCCACGAGGTGACGCTCACGGGTCGCGACGCGATCGCCGCCCAGGCGATCGCCGAGGAGATCGGCCCGAACGTCCGTGGGATCGCGGTCGACATCTCCGAGCCGGAGGACATCGCCCCCGCGCTCGCCGACGTCGGCGAACTGGACGGACTGGTGCTCGCCGCGATCGAGCGCGACGCGAACACCGTGCGCGACTACGACATCGCCCGCGCTCGGCGCCTGGTGACCCTCAAGCTCGTGGGGTACACCGAGACCGTGCACACGCTGCTGGACCGGCTCGTTCCGCAGCGCTCGACCGGCATCGTGCTGTTCGGCGGCCGCGCGAAGGACGCTCCGTACCCCGGGTCGGTCACGGTCTCGACCATCAACGGCGGCGTCGAGGGGCTCACCACGGCCCTCGCGCTCGAGCTCGCCCCGCTGCGCGTCAACGCGCTGCACCCGGGCATCATCGGCGACAGCCCGTTCTGGGCAGGGAAGCCCGCGGGCGTCCTCGAGGGCTACTCGTCCCGCACGCCCGGCGGTGAACTCGCGACGATGAACGACGTGGTGGATGCCACCCGGTTCCTGCTCCACAACGAGGGCGTCTCGGCGACCAACCTCTACGTCGATCGGGGCTGGCGCATCACCTGACGCCCGACTCGTCGCCGAAGATCTCGGGATGCCGCTCCAGCTCGATGCGCGTGCGCCGGATGTGCCGCTCGAGCACGTGGGCGGCCTCCTCGGCGTCGCCGCGGCGGAGGGCGGCGACGAGCAGCCGGTGGTCGAGGTGCGCGGCGCCGTCGTGCCGGGCGTGCGCCGCGGTGACGAAGGCGCGGCGGTAGTGGTGCGTCCGGTTCCACAGCCCCACGACCGTGTCGCCGAGCATCACGGTGCGGGCCGGCGCGTAGGTGACGAAGTGGAATTCGCGGTCGTGGCGCAGGAAGTCCTCGGCATCCGCGTGCTCCATGCGTGCGGCCAGGTCGTCGAGGGTGTCGAGGTCGGCGGGGGAGAGGAGCGGCGCACTCATCCCGATCAGCACTGGTTCGATGCGCTCGCGCACGAGGTACAGCTCTTCGCACTCGGCGAGCGTCAGGCGCGACACCCACGCGCCCGAGTTGGCGACGAGCGTCACGAGTCCCTCGGCTTCGAGGATGCGCAGCGCCTCGCGCACCGGGATGCGGCTCGTCGTGTGCCGGGCCGCGAGGTCTTCCTGCCGAATCCGGGTCCCGGGTGGATGGATGCCACGGAGGATCTCGTCGCGCAGCGTGTCGGCGATTCCCGAGCCGGCGCGCCCGTGATCCCGCGCGACGGCGAGCGGGCCGCTCATTCGGCGGGCCTCGCGGGGTGCCACAGCAGCGTCTCGGCGTCGCTCTCGTAGGCCTTGCCGTCGGGGAAGCTGACGAGCTCGAACTGCATGCCCCAGGGGGCGCGGAAGTAGATCCAGCGCTGCCCCGCCGACGCCGCGCCGCTGACGACCGGTTCGCCCATGACGTCGACGCCATGGGCGTGCAGGTGGGCGACCGCGGCATCCAGGTCGTCGACTTAGAGCG
>NZ_BADA01000020.1 GCF_000333395.1 Microbacterium sp. B19 | reverse complement strand
GCGCTCGCCGCGGCGCCTACCGCTCGAACCTCGACATCTCCGACCGCGGCTTCGCCGAGGCCGCGAGCGCCCTCGACCGCATCTCGACGTTCCTCGAACGCGTCGCGCGCGCGACGGATACCGTTCCCGAGGCGGGCGGTCTGCCCGCGGACTTCGCCGCGGCGATGGACGACGACCTCGGGGTGCCGCAGGCGCTCGCGGTCCTGCACGAGACGGTGCGGGCGGGCAACACCGCGATCGACGAGGGCGACCTCGCGGCGGCGGTCGAGGCCTCCCGCGCGGTGGTCGGCATGCTCGAGGTGCTGGGGCTGGAGGCCTCGGCACCCGCCGCCGCCGGCGGGGGAGCGGAGACGGCGCTCGACGCGCTCGTCACCGAGATGATCGCGCAGCGCGCCCGCGCGCGCGCCGACAAGGACTGGGCCGCTGCCGATCGCATCCGTGATGCCATCGCCGCCGCCGGAATCACGCTGGAGGACACTCCGGCCGGAACCCATTGGAGTATCGAATGACCAAGCCTGGACGGCCCGGGGCGCGCAAGCCCGGCAAGAAGAAGGGCCCGCTCAAGGGCACCGGCGGTCACTCCCGCAAGGCGCTCGAGGGCAAGGGCCCGACGCCCAAGGCGGAGGACCGCAGCTGGCACGTCGCCGGCAAGCGCAAGGCGGCGCAGGAGCGCTACGCCGCCGCCGGCGGCAAGGGCAAGCCGGGCGTCCGTCCGGTCGGCTCGTCGCAGGGCCGCGCTCGCGCCAAGCAGACCGACGACACCGAGACGGTCACCGGCCGCAACTCGGTGCTCGAGGCGCTGCGCGCCAAGATCCCGGCGACGGCGTTCTACATCGCGCAGCGCGTCGAGATGGACGACCGCGTCAAGGAGATGCTGTCGATCGCCACGCACCGTGGCATCCCGGTCCTCGAGGTGACCCGTCCCGAGCTCGACCGCATGGCCGGCTTCGACGGCGTGCACCAGGGCGTCGCGCTCAAGGTGCCGCCGTACGAGTACGCGCACCCGCAGGACATGCTCGAGGAGATCATCGACCGCGGCGAACTGCCGCTGCTCGTGGCCCTCGACGGCGTGACCGACCCGCGCAACCTCGGCGCCATCATCCGCTCGACGGCCGCGTTCGGCGGGCAGGGTCTCGTGCTTCCGCAGCGTCGCTCGGCGAGCGTGAACTCCGCCGCATGGAAGACCAGCGCCGGTGCCGCCGCACGCGTGCCCGTGGCTCTCGCGGCGAACCTCACCGCGACGCTCAAGGAGTTCAAGAAGCAGGGCGTCTTCATCCTCGGTCTCGCCGGTGACGGCGACGTCGCGCTGCCCGAGCTGCAGCTCGCGGATCGCCCCGTCGTGATCGTCGTGGGCTCCGAGGGCAAGGGCCTGTCGCGCCTCGTGACCGAGACGTGCGACCAGGTCGTGTCGATCCCGATCTCGACGGCGGCCGAGTCGCTCAACGCCGGCATCGCGGCATCCGTCGCCCTGTACCAGGTGTCGACGCTCCGCAACGCCGGCTGATCCCTCAGCCGCGCTGCATCCGCTGCAGCGCGGCGAGGGCGGGCTCGAGGTCGCCGCGCTCGATGGCGTGGCCGACCTCGACGATCGCTTCGTTGACGGGGGTCGGGATGCCGAGCCTCCGGCCCGCGGCCACGACCGCACCGTTGATGTCGTCGACCTCGCTGTGGCGGCCCTTGCGCCAGTCCTGGAGCACGGTCGTCGTGGCGCCGGGAACCGTGAACCGCTCGTAGAGCGCGTCGAGCATGGTCTCGACGACGTCGGGTGAGCTCGCGATCGACTCCGGGGTGAGACCGAAGATCGGGAGCACGCGGTGCTCGCCCGCGACGCGGAGCGCCTCGCGGCCCGCGTCGAGCATGAGTTCCCGCATGCCGGGGACCCGGATCGCGTCCACCATCGGCAGGCCGAGGGCCGCGGTGGGGACGAGGACGGAGGCGTTGCTGACGAGCTTCATCCACTTCGCGGAGGCGATGTCGTCGACGCGGGCGACCTCGCCCGAGTGCGACAGGACATCGGCCACGTCGTTGCCGCGGGGGGCCGTGGCATCCACCGCGAACCAGGACCGCTCGGGGTCGACGTGACGGTGCACGACGCCGGGGTCGGTCATGGTGGAGGAGATCTCGATCACGGTGCCGACGCAGCGGTCCGCGCCCACGATGTCGGCGACGGTCTCGGTCGTCATGCCGTTCTGCACGGCCGCGATCGCACCGTCGGGCGCGAGGTACGGCTCGATGAGGGCGGCGGCCCAGCGGGCGTCGTAGGCCTTCGTCACGAGCAGCACCAGGTCGAACGGTTCACGCAGGGTCGCCACCTCGCACAGGTGCAGCGTGCGGGGGCGCACGTGCCGCGTGCCCGAGGGCATCTCGATACGCAGACCCTCTCGGCGGATGGCCTCCACGTGCGCGGGCCACTGTTCGATCAGGACCGGATCGAGCCCGGCGTCGAAGAGATCAGCGCCGATCGAAGCGCCGTTCGCGCCGGCGCCGAGGACGGCGATGGACGGAGTGGACATGTCGCTCCTTCGTTGGAGTGTCAGCGAACGGGAGGGCGCCGGTGATGCAGTTCATGAAACCAGGCTGAACGAAAACCCGACTCTTGCCACGTCCCCACGGAGAGTGTAAACCAGGAACGTACATTCTCAATGGGGAGAAAAGCCATGACAGAATCCACACCCGCCGCCGAGCAGTTCTCGTCGGACCGCCCGTTCGTCTTCCGCAACGCCACCGTCATCACCATGGACCAGCAGGGCGTTCTAGAGGATGCCGATGTCCTCGTGATCGGCCGCGACATCGCCGCGGTCGGCCCCCGTCTCGAGGTGCCCGAGGGCACGCTCGAGATCGACGCGTCGGGGGGCATCGTCACCCCGGGCTTCGTCGACACGCACCGCCACATGTGGCAGTCCGCGCTCCGCGGCTACGGCGGGGACTGGGCGCTCAGTCAGTACTTCGTCTTCTACTACCTGAACTGGGGCGAGGTCTTCCGCCCCGAGGACGTCTACGCCGGCAACCTCCTCAGCGCGCTCGAATCCGTCGACACCGGCGTGACGACCACCCTCGACTGGTCGCACGGCCTCCGCACACCCGAGTACGGTGAGGCCGCGCTCCAGGCGCTCCGCGAGATCCCGGGCCGCTTCGTGCTCGGGTACGGCAATTACCTCGGGGCTCCGTGGGAGTGGGCCAACGCCCCCGAGTTCCGCGACTTCGTGTCGAAGAACTTCTCCTCGCACGACGACATGCTGACGCTGCAGCTGGCGTTCGACGTCCCCGGTGCGTCCGACTTCCCCGAGCGCGGCGCGTTCGAGGCGGCGCGCGAACTGGGCCTGCGCGTCACGACCCACGCCGGGGTGTGGGGCGCGACGACCGACACCGCGATCACCCAGATGTACGACGCCGGGTTCATGACACCCGAGATCACCTACGTCCACTCGGCGTCCCTCAATGAACAGAGCTACCAGAAGATCGCGGCCACCGGCGGTACCGTCTCGGTCGCCACGGAGTCGGAGCAGAGTGCCGGACAGGGGTATCCCTCGACCTGGGCGATCCGCAAGCACGGCATCCCGGCGTCCCTCTCGATGGACACGAGCGTGTGGTGGAGCGCCGACTTCTTCTCGGCCATGCGCGCCACCCTCAGCGCCGACCGTTCGCGCGACCACCTCGAGGCGCACGCGCGCGGCGAGACGATCGTCGCGAACCGCCTGCGGGCCGAGGATGTCCTGCACATGGCGACGATGGGCGGGGCGCTCTCGATCGGTCTCGAGGACCGCATCGGGTCGCTCACCCCGGGCAAGCGCGCCGACATCGTGCTCATCAAGAACGACGAGTCGCCCGCGATGACCCCGATCCTCCACCCCTACGCGCACGTCGTGTACCAGGCCGGAACGGCCGACGTGCACACGGTCGTCGTCGACGGCAAGGTCGTGAAGTACCAGGGCAAGCGCATCGGTCTGCCGCTCGCGCCCGTCCGCGACAAGGTCGCCGCCTCCGTGGAGTACGTGCGGTCGAAGCTCGGCGAGAAGGCGTGGACCGAGGGCATGCACCCCGAGATCCCCGTCGACGAGGAGATCGAGAACCCGTACCGCTACACCGACGGGGACGCGCACGTCGTCGCTCGCGCCCACGACTGAGAGGACCGCATGATCCTGCACGCCGCACTGTTCACCTGGAGACCCGAGGTCGGCCCCGAGGAGGTGGAGGCGGTGACCGCGGCGCTCGAGGAGATGGCATCCGGTCTGCCCATGCTCCGCGGGTATCGCTGCGGCGTGAACCTCCGTCTTCGTCCGAGCCCCGCCGACTACGCCGTGGTGGCGCTCGTCGCGGACGAGGAGGCGCTCGCCGCGTACCTCGATTCGCCCGCGCACGCCGCGGTGTACGACGCGCACCTCGCGCGGATGATCGAGTCGCGCCAGGCCGTGCAGCTCGCCGTGCCGGACGGGGTGGCCCTGTGACGCGCATGCGCGCGGCGGTGTTGTACGGTCCCGGCGACCTGCACATCGAGAGCCGCGCCGTGCCGACCCCCGGGCCGGGCGAGGCGCTCGTGCGGGTGAGCGGATGCGGAGTGTGCGGATCGGATGCCACGGAGTACTCCCGCGGCCCGGTCCTCACGCACCTGCCGGTCGTGCTCGGCCACGAGTTCACCGGCACGGTCGAGGCGGTGGGCGACGGCGTCGACCTGCCCCTCGGCGCCCAGGTCGTCTGCGGCGCGGGAATCTCCTGCGGCGAGTGCAAGCCGTGCCGGGCCGGACGTACGAACCTGTGCCGGCGCTACCGGACGGCGGGGCTGCAGATCGACGGCGGGCTCGCGGAGTTCGTCCGCGTGCCCGCCGCGACCCTGCTCGACGTCACGGCGTGGGGCCTGGCATCCGACACTCTCGCCCTCGCGCAGCCCATGGCCATCGCGGTGCACGCGGTCGCGCGGAGCGGTCTGTCGGCCGGGCAGGATGCCGTCGTCCTCGGGATCGGCGGGATCGGTGCCTTCATCACCTACGCCGCGGCGGCGGTCGGGGCGCGCGTGCTCGCGGTCGACCGGTCGGAGGCGCGCCTCGCGCTCGCCCGCGACCTGGGTGCCGAGCGCACGCTGCTCGCGGGGGAGCAGTCCGTCGCGGCCGAGCTCGCGGCGTCCGGCCGTGAGGCCGACGTGCTGTTCGAGGTGAGCGGCTCGCGCGCGGGCTGGGACGAGGTCGTCGCCGCGGCGATGCCGGGCGCGGTGCTCGTGCCCGTCGGCATCCAGCGGGAGGACGTTCCGGTACCTCTCGGTTCCTGGACGCTGCGCGAATACACGATCGTCGGGACCGTCGCCCATGCGATCGCGGCCGACCTGCCGCGCGCCGTCGAACTCCTCGCGGCGCGCGCGGACTGGACCGACGTCGCCGACGAAGTGCTGCCGCTCGACGAGGTCGCCGCGGGTGCCCTGGAGCCGCTCACGCGCGGGGGCTCCCGGCAGATCAAGACGATCATCGACCCGACGGCGTCACGGCGCCGCGTGGCCCGCCACTCCTGAGGCTCCCGCCCGGCGGGCGCGGTCGGGTCAGAGGTCGTCCATCGCCCGGAGGACGTCGACCGCTGAGCCGATCGTGTCGCGCGGGGCGCTGAACTGGTGTCCGGCCGAGGGCATCGCCTGGTTCTGCTCGCGGCGACCCACCACGAACCAGATGCCGCGCGCGATCGCGTCGCTCTGGTTGATGTAGAGGTGGGGGCGCACCGAGTCGAAGTGCAGGCTGTCGCCGGCGCGCAGGGTGTAGGTGTCGAACTCGAGGCGCAGCGTCAGCTCTCCCTCGAGGAGGTAGGCGTACTCCACACCCGCGTGCCGCATCATCTTGCCCTCGACGGAGCTCGACGCGCCGGGCTGATAGGTCACGAGCAGGGAGTCGGCGGGACCGACGCCGGCGGCCAGACGCTCCCAGCGGACGCCGTTCTCCATGTCGAGAACGGCGTTGTCCGCGGCGCGCTGCACGGTGGGATCCGCGGGGCGGGGCTCCGGCGTCGGGGCGGCAGCACCCGCCGGCGGCGTCGGCGAGACGCCGAGCAGCTCGTCGATGGAGATGCCGAGGTGCGTCACCATGGCGTACAGCGTCGACACCGAGGGCTGCGTCTTCCCCGTCTCGACCTGCGAGATCAGGCTGGCCGAGACGCCGAGGGCGCTCGCCACGCTGCGCAGGCTCATCCCGCGCTCGAGCCGTGCGTCGCGCAACCTGCTGCCGATGTCGTCCGTCATGTCGGCGCCTCCTCGTCCGAAGGCGGTGACCCCGATCACGGGTGCCCCGCCGCTCGCGAGACCACGCTACCGGCCGATTCGCGCACATCCTGTGCGCCGCGCCTGAACACGGGCGGGCCTCACCCGCGTCCGGGGACGTCCAGGAGGGCGTTGACGTTGGCGGCGGAGCGCGGCATCCGTCCGGCCTCGATCTCCTGGGCGAGGCGCACGGTGTGGGCGTTGTAGGGGGCCTCCTGGCCCGCCGCGGCGAGCACCGAGACGACGAGCCCGTTCACCTCTTCGTACTCGGCGTGGCGGCCCTTCATCCAGTCCTGCAGAACGGTGGTGTTCGTGTCGGGAAGGGAGAAGCTGTCCAGCACCTCGCCGAGCAGGTCGGCGGCGTAGCGGTCGGGGTCGGTGACGGCCTCGTCGGAGAGGCCGAAGATCGGCACGAGGCGGCTGCCGTCGGCGAGCGCGGCCCGCGCGGCCTCCTTGCCGCACTCGATCATGAAGTCGTGGACGCCGGGGAGCGCGACGGCGGATGCCAGGGGGAGGTCGAGGATCGCGGACGGGACGAGTTCGCCGGCGTTGGCGACGAGTTTCATCCACTTCGACGAGCGGATGTCGGGGGAGACGTCCACGCGGCCGGTGTGCGAGAGCACCGCCTGGACCTCGGGCTCGCGGCCGCGCGCCGCGTCGTCGTAGGCGCCGACCGCGAACCACGATCCGGCGACGGGGGTCTGGCGGTTCACGATGCCGGGCTCGAACATGTTGGATGCCACCTCGATCACCGCGCCCATCGTGCGGTGCGCGCCCACGGCGGCGGCGATGGCATCCTGGGTCATCCCGTTCTGGAGCCCGACGACGAGACCGTCCTCGGCGACGTGGGGCGCGATGAGCTCGGCGACCCAGCGCGTGTCGTAGGCCTTGACGACGATGAACACGATGTCGAACGGTTCGCGGAGCGTCGCGACCTCGCACAGGTGCAGGGGGTGCACGGGGGTGACGTGCGTCTCGCCGGGGAGGCGCACCTCGATGCCGCGGGCGCGCATGGCCTCGACGTGCGCGGGCCACTGCTCGATGTAGGTGACATCGAGACCGGCGCGCAGCAGGTCGGCGCCGACGCTTGCTCCCTGTGCGCCGGTGCCGAGCACGGCGATGCGGGGGCTCGTTCGTGACATGGGTCCTCCTTGACCGCGGAACGTTCGCTGCGACTTTACAAATCTGGGAGCGACTGTACATTCGTGTGTAGTTCAGCACAACGCCGGGTCGAGGACGATCCGGTCGGATCGCGAGGGAGCGACCATGCGCACACTCATCCGCAATGTGGCGGCGGCCACCGTCGACCCGGAGCTGGGCGACCTCGCCCGGACCGACATCCTCATTGAGGACGGCGTGATCCGGGAGATCCGCCCGGACATCGCGGTCGACGACACGTCCTTCGATGGAGAGATCGTGGACGGGCGCGACAGGATCGCCATGCCGGGCATGGTCGACACCCACCGCCACACGTGGCAGACCGCGCTCCGCGGCATCCTGGCGGACGGGAACATCCCGGATTACCTCCGCGGCATCCGGCTGCACATGGCTCCGCTCTACCGCGCCGAGGACATGTACGCGGGCAACTATGTGGGAGCGCTCGACGCCCTCAACTCGGGCATCACGACGATCGTCGACTACTGCCACAACATCCTCGATCCGGACGGCGCGCACGCGGCCGTGACGGGACTCCGGGATGCCGGCATCCGGGCGCTCTACGCCCACGGGCTGACCCCCATCACGACCAACACCTGGAGCCAGTCGCGCGGGGGCTCCGCGGCGGGCGCCGATCCCGCGGCGCTGGCCACGCGGGCGGTCCTCGCCCGCCGCATCCGGGAGGAGTACTTCTCCAGCGACGACCAGCTCCTGCGGTTCGGGATCGCGCCGCAGGAACTGGCGATCGCGCCCGTCGCCGACGTGGCCGCGGAGTTCCGCCTCGCCCGCGAACTCGGGGCGCGCATCACGTTCCACGCCAACCAGGTCATGGTGCGGCAGCTGTTCCAGGACGTCGAGGTGCTGCACGCCCACGGGTTGCTCGCCGACGATCTGCTGCTCGTGCACTGCACGTTCAACACCCCGCACGAGTGGAACCTGCTGGACGACAGCGGGGTCACGGTTTCGGTGTGTGCCGAGACCGAGATGCAGATGGGCATGGGCTATCCGGCGATCGCCGAGGCCACCGCGCATACCGCGGGGCCGAGCCTCGGCATCGACTGCGTGTCGGGCAACGGCGGCGACATGGTGTCGCACAGTCGACTCGTGCTGCAGGCGACGCGCTACCGCGCCGACGAGCCGGAGTACGCCGCGATGCGGGCGCCGCAGACGATGGCGTGGACGACGAAGGACGCGCTCCGATGGGCCACGCTGAACGGGGCGCGGGCGGCCGGCGTCGATCATCTCGTCGGCTCGCTGACCGTGGGCAAACGCGCCGACATCGTGCTCGTGGACATGTCGGGAATCAGCCAGGTCGGGTGGAACCGCGCGGATCCGACGGGCGCGGTGGTGTCGCAGGCGCACGCCGGATGCATCGACACGGTCTTCGTGGACGGGCGTGTCGTCAAGCGCGGCGGGGTCCTGACGCACGTCGACCTCCCGGCCGCGACGGCGACCCTCGAGCGTTCGCACGAGTACCTGTACGACCGCATGGGCGGCGCGGGGGAGTTCATCCCGCAGCCGCCGATCGACATTCCGCTGTACCGCGAACGCGCCTGAGTTTCAGCAGCGCTGGACGAACTGAACACAGTGATAACAAATACTTGACACGTTCAGTGCTGCTTTCTAGCATCCAATCAACGAACACCACCGGCGCGACGACGCTCCGGTTCGACGAGGGAGTCACCACCACATGAGCACGCGCACGCTGCTGCGGGGAGGGACCGTCATCACGGCCGTCCGCCCCGGCGAGGTCCTCACCGACACCGACATCCTGATCGGCGCCGACGGGACGATCGAGGCCATCGGACAGGGACTGGATGCCGCCGACGCCGAGGTCATCGACGTCCACGGCCGCATCGTGCACCCCGGTTTCGTCGACACCCACCGCCACACGTGGCAGTCGGTCGTCCGCAACCTCGCGTCGGACTGGTCGCTCACCGAGTACCTCGCGGGCCTGCACACCGGTCTCAGCAAGCACTTCCGTCCCGAGGACACCTACACCGGCAACTACCTCGGCGCGCTCGAGGCGCTCGACTCCGGCATCACGACCCTCGTCGACTGGTCGCACAACCTCGCGACCCCCGAGCACGCGGACGCCGCGGTCGCCGCCCTCAAGGACACCGGGATGCGCGCCGTCTTCGCCCACGGCGGCGGCGCCGAGCAGTGGGGGAGCCTGCCGTCGGCCAACGTGCACCCGGCGGATGCCCGTCGCGTGCGCGACGAGCACTTCTCCTCGGAGGGCGGGCTCGTCACGATGGCCCTCGCGCTGCGCGGTCCGCAGTTCGTGACCCCCGAGGTCAACGTCGCCGACTTCCAGCTCGCCGCCGACCTGGACCTCCGCGTCACGATGCACGCCGGCGACGGCTACTGGGGCAAGTCGGGCCCGATCCGCAAGATGCACGCCGACGGGCTGCTGTCGGACCGCATCACCTATGTGCACTGCTGCACCCTGGGCGACGACGAGCTGAAGCTCATCGCCGACAGCGGCGGCACCGCCTCGGTCGCGCCGGACGTCGAGATGCAGATGGGCCACGGCTTCCCCGCCACCGGCCGGCTGCTGCGGGCCGGCATCCGTCCGACCTTCTCGATCGACGTGTGCAGCTCGAACGGCGGCGACATGTTCGCCACGATGCGCACCGCGATCGGCATGCAGCGCGCGCTCGACAACGCCCCGTCCGTCGACACCGGCGAGGTGCTCGAGCGCATCAGCCTGACGTGCGCCGACGTCGTCCAGTTCGCCACCATCGACGGCGCCCACGCCGCGGGTCTCGCCGACACGACGGGCTCGATCGTGGTGGGCAAGGCCGCCGACATCGTCGTGCTCGACGACCGCTCGCTGGCTCTCACGCCGCTCAACAACCCCATCGGCAGCCTCGTGTACTCGGCTCACCCGGGCCTCGTCCGCGACGTGTTCGTGCAGGGGCGTCGCGTGAAGAAGGACGGCGAGCTCGTCGGCGTCGACATCGCCCGGCTGAAGGCGGATGCCGAGTCCTCCCGCAGCTACCTGCTCGGCGAGATGCCCGAGGCGCGCCTCGACGGCACGTGGCACCCCGCCCTGGTGACGGCATGACCGATCTCGCCGTTGCTGCCCGCATCGCGCCGAAGGACCACGGGTCCACGGCGCGGATGGTGCTGGCGTGGCCGGGGACCCGGGCGCTCATCGCGGTCGCGGCGCTGTTCCTGATCAGCCCGCTGATCGCGCCGGGCAGCGTCGGGCCCACCGCCATCGTGTCGATGCTGCCGTTCGCGGCGCTCATCGCGATCGTCGCGATCGGGCAGACCCTCGTCATCCAGCAGGGCGGTCTCGACCTGTCGATCCCGGGCGCCGTGACGCTGGGCGCACTGATCGTCGCGCGCTTCGGCGGCGACGACGCGCTCGGTCTCCCCGCGGCGATCACCGTCGCGATCGTGGCCACGGCGGCGTTCGGCCTGGCCAGCGGCCTGGTCATCACGCTGTTCGGTCTCCCGCCTCTCGTCGTCACCATCGCGGTCAACGCGCTGATGATCGGCACCGTCCAGGCCCTGTCCGGCGGATTCGCCACCCAGAGCCCGGACGCCCTCAACCAGTTCGCGCTCAGCCGGTGGGGTGGCATCCCGGTCCTGGTGTTCTTCGCCCTCGTGCTGACGCTCGCCGTCCACGTCGTGCTGAAGCTCACCCGCCTCGGCCGCCGGTTCGAACTCGTCGGCGAGAACCCGCGCAGCGCCGCGAACCTCGGCATCGGGACGCGCGGGTACACGATCATCGCGTACGTCCTCTCGGCCGCGCTCGCCGCCGTCGGCGGCGTGCTGCTCGCGGGACTCCTGCGCACGCCCACGCTCACCGCCGGCGACGACTACCTGCTGCCCTCCATCGCGGCGGTCGTGCTCGGCGGCACCGCCCTCACGGGCGGGCGGGGCAGCGTCGTCGGCACCGCGCTCGGCGCACTCTTCCTGGCCCAGCTGACCCAGCTCGTCCAGACGTTCACGCAGGCCACCGCCGTGCAGAACATCGTGCAGGCGCTGATCATCGGCGTCGGCATCGTCGCCCAGCTCCAGCTGGGCGGCTCCACCTCCCGCATCCGGAACCTCATGCGACGGCGTCCGGGAGCCTGACACCGGCTCATTCCCGACCGCGACCCGCCCGGGTCGACGGGCGATCCGTCGCGCCCAAAATCCCGTCCCCGCATACCCGATCACCACTCGAAGAGGAGTACCCCCAATGATCACCACAGCACCCGCACGGCGAGCAGGTCTCGTCGTCCTCGCGCTCGGAGCGCTCGTCCTCGCCGGCTGTTCGTCGACGAACAGCGCCGGCGGAGGCGGCAGCACCGACGGTGCCAGCAACCTCACCGCCGACATCGCCGCCGGCAGCAAGGGCACCGTCGACCAGTTCACCGACATCTCGGCCGTGTGCCCCACGGACGGCAAGAAGGTCTCGGTCGGCGTCGTCGACGGCTACGGCACCAACACGTGGTCCAAGACCGTTCTGGCCGAGATCCAGAGCGAGGCGGCCAAGTGCTCCGCCATCTCGGGCGTCGAGTTCATCGCCGGCCGCGGCGACCTCGAGGCCACGACCTCGGGCATCACGAGCCTCGCCGCCAAGGGGACGAACATCATCCTCGTCATCCCCGACGCCGGCCCCGGCGAGGCGCACCTCCCCGCGATCCGCCAGGCCACGCAGGCCGGCTCCACGGTGGTCGCCTTCGCCTCCGACCCGCAGGGCACGGCCGGCACCGACTACCTCGACTACACCGACCAGATCCCCGCGTTCGTCGGCAAGTCCAAGGCGCAGTGGATCGTCGACCAGCTGGGCAGCGCCGGCGGCAACGTCGCCTTCTTCGGCGGTCCCTCGGGGGCTCTCGTGTCCACGCAGGAGTTCGCCGGCGCCAAGGAGGTCTTCGACGCCAACCCGCAGATCAAGCTCGTGAACACCGAGCCGATCTGGACCAACTGGGACCCGGCGCAGGCGCAGCAGGCGATGGCCGGCGTCCTCTCGCAGGGCACGCCGATCAACGCGATCATCGCGGACTACGGCGCCTCCGCCTCGGGCATCATCCGCGCGTACGAGGCCGCGGGTCAGCAGCTGCCGATCCTCACCTCGACCGACGACAACTCCCTCAGCTGCGGCTACGCCGACCTGAAGGCGAAGAACCCCGGCTACGAGCTGGCCACCGTCTCGTCGCGCACCTGGATCGGCCGCGTGGGCGCTCCGCAAGGCCCTCGCCGCCGTCGCCGGCAAGTCCGACACCGAGCCCTCGCTGTACGAGCTCGCGCTGTTCGAGGACTCCACCGGCAAGACGGCCGGCGCGGTCACGCCCGACAAGGCGTGCCTGTCGTCCGCCCCGTCGGACGCCACGCCGTCCACGCTGCTCACCTCCGCCGAGATCACGAAGCTGTTCGGCTGATGAACGAGACCCCCACGACCGTGGCATCCGCGCTCACCCTCTCGGGCATCACCAAGACCTACCCCGGTGTCACCGCGCTGGATGCGGTCTCGGTCGACATCGCCGCCGGTCGCGTGCACGCCGTGCTGGGCGAGAACGGCGCCGGAAAGTCCACTCTCGTGGGGATCGCGGCGGGGTCGGTGGTGCCGGATGCCGGCACCATCGGCCTCGCCGGGCGCGAGTTCGATCGCATCCGCCCCGCCGAGGCGCGGGAGGCCGGCCTCGCCATCGTGTACCAGATCCCCGCGCTCGCTCCCTCGCTGAGCGTGGTGGATGCCGTCCTCCTGCTGCTCCCCGCGAGCAAGCGCCCCTCCCGCCGCACGGCGGCCGCCTGGGTCACCGCGCACTTCGAGCGCCTGTCGCTGAAGATCGACCCGCACGCTCTCGTGTCGTCGCTGTCGCTGCGCGAGGCGCACCTCGTCGAGATCGCCGCCGCCCTGGCATCCGACCCCCGTGTGCTCGTGCTCGACGAACCGACCGAGGCGCTCGGCCCGGAGGAGACCGCGTGGCTGTTCGCCCAGGTCCGGGGGCTGCTCGAGAAGGACGTCGCGATCGTCTACATCACCCACCGGATCCCCGAGGTGATGGAGATCGGCAACGACCTCACCGTGCTGCGCGACGGCCGCGTCGTCGGGCGCGGCCTGGTCGCGGACTTCACCGCGGATCAGGTGGTCGAGCTCATCGTCGGGCGGTCGCTCGAGACGACGTTCCCCGACAAGCCCGCGGCTCCGGCCGCGACGGCGACGCCCGCGCTGGAGGTCCTGGAGCTCAGCGGCCCCGGGTACGACAACGTCTCCTTCTCGGTGTACCCCGGCCAGATCATCGGTCTCGCCGGCGTCGAGGGCAACGGCCAGCGGCGCGTACTCCGCGGCATCGCCGGCGGGGGTGCGACGGGCGGCCGGGTCCTCGTGAACGGCGAGGAGATCTCGACCCGCTCGCGCCGGTCGGCGTCGTCCGCGGGGGTCGTGTTCCTCCCCGGCGACCGCATCGGCGAGGCGATGTTCGGCAAGATGTCGATCCGCGAGAACGCCGTCGCGGGAGCCCTGCGCGCCGCGATGCCCGGCGGCTTCGTCCGCCGCAGCCGCGAGTACGAGCTGACCCGCGAGGGCGTGGCCGGACTCGCCGTGAAGACACCGCACTTCGAGGTGCCGGTCTCGGCGCTGTCGGGCGGTAACCAGCAGAAGGTGCTGCTGGCGCGCGGGCGCCTGGGCGACCCGAGAGTTCTGCTCGTCGAGGACCCCACGCAGGGCGTCGACGCCGGCGCGCGCGTCGACATCTACGCGTTCCTGCGCGAACTCGCCGCCTCGGGCGTCGCGGTCGTCGTGCTGTCGACGGACGCCGTCGAGCTCGAGGGCCTGTGCGACCGGGTCGTGGTGTTCTCCCGCGGCCGTGTGCAGACGACCCTGATCGGCGACGACGTCGACGAGCGCGCGATCACGGGCGCCGCGGTGATGTCTCACGAGACGGCATCCATCGAAGTCGCTCGCGACACGCGCCGTCGGTCGCGCGGCTTCCTCGCGGGGGAGACGCAGGCCGTCGTCCTCCTGGGGCTCGCCGTCGCGCTGTCGATCGTGGCGTCGTTCGCGTCGTCGGCGTTCCTGAGCCCCCTGAGCATCAGCCAACTGCTCGCGGCGACGAGCGTCCTCATCTTCGTGGGGCTCGCGCAACTGGTCGTCGTCATGACCGGCGGCATCGACCTGAGCATCGGGTCGGTCACGGCGCTCTCGGCGGTGATCCTGTCGTTCTTCGCGCAACAGGGCATCGGCTACTTCCTCGTCGGCCTCGTGCTGGCGCTCGCCGCGGGTGCCGCGGTCGGGTGGGTCAACGGCCTCCTCGTCACGCGCCTCTCGCTGCCGCCCGTGATCGCGACGCTCGTGAGCTCGATCGCGGTGCTCGGTCTCGCGCAGGTGCTGCGTCCGAGCCCGGGCGGCTCCGCCCGCGCGGACGTCCTCACGACCCTCGGCCTCGCGATCGCGGGGGTGCCGATGATCCTCGCGCTGGCTGTCGCGATCGCGGTGGTGATGTGGTTCGTCATCCAGCGCACGCGCGGCGGTCGTGCCCTGCGGGCCGCGGGCTCGGACCCCGTCAAGGCCAACCGCATGGGCGTCCGCGTCCCGCGCACGCGCCTGCTCGCCTCCGTCACCGCGGGCGTGCTCGCGGCCCTGGCCGGACTCGCGGTGTACTCGCGGTCGGGCATCGGCGACGCCAACGCGGCGCAGGCGCTCACTCTCACCTCGGTCACGGCGGTCGTGATCGCCGGAGCGAGCATCTTCGGCGGTTCGGGATCGGCGCTCGCCGTCGCCGCGGCCGGGCTGCTGCTGCAGACCGTGACGAGCGCGCTGGCGTTCCTATCGCTCGGACTGTCCTGGCAGTACTGGATCCAGGGCGCGTTCGTGCTGTTCGCCGCCGTCGTGCCGCTCGTCATGGCGCTCGTGCGCCGCGGGCGCTCGCCGGGCACGCGAGCAGGCTGACCCGCCGCCCCATCGGAACCCCTCAGACCTCTCGGAAAGGCCATCATGAAGAACACCGGAACCACCGGCACCAACGGTGTCGACTGGGAGGCGCGCGTCGATTTCGACCGCCTCCGCGACGAGCGCCTCGCGCGCGTGAAGGCGGAGCTGGAGCGCTCCGAACTCGGTGCGGTGCTCGCGTTCGACTTCTCCAACATCCGCTACATGACCGCGACGCACATCGGCACGTGGGCGATGGACAAGCTCATCCGCTTCAGCCTGCTCACCCGCAACACCGACCCGATCTCGTGGGATTTCGGATCCGCGGCCAAGCACCACGCGCTGTACAACCCGTGGCTGGACGTCACCTCGTCCGAGATGGATGCCGATCCCCACGCGCCGCACGAGGGCACCAAGCGTCCGCGGCTCGAGTCGGGGGCGCGGGCGGGCATCTCGACCCTCCGCGGAGCCTTCCCGCCGGACGCCGGGATCGCCGAGGAGGTCGCG
>NZ_BADA01000021.1 GCF_000333395.1 Microbacterium sp. B19 | reverse complement strand
CGGGCAGTGGAGCCCCGAGCGTGGGAGGAACTCACGCTCGACGCGGGGACGGCCGTTCAGCGCACCATGAAGGTCACCAACCACAGCGACCAGGGCGTCCGCTTCTCGTTGTCGGCCGCCGACGGGTACTTCACCGAGACCGGACGATTCAACATGCTCCCCGCGGACCGGCCGTCCGTCGGCGCGGGCACGTGGATCGCCCTCCCCGACTCGGTGGAAGTAGCTGCGGGCGCGAGCGCTCTCGTTCCCTACACGGTGACCGTCCCCGCCGACGCCACCCCCGGGGACCACCTGGCGGGAGTGGCGGCGGGGATCTTCTCCGAGCAGGCGAGCGTCGGCGTCGAATCCCGAATCGGCTTCCGGGTGATGGTCCGAGTGGCGGGAGCGCTCGCACCGGCCCTGCATTCCACCGTGACCGCGTCCTACATCCCGTCCTGGAACCCGTTCCTTCCGGGGGCGCTCGAGATCCGCGTCTCCACGGAGAACGCGGGCAACGTCCGGCTCGCGGGCGAACGAACGCTCACCGTCTCGGGGATCGCCGGCCTCGATGCCCATGTGACCGGGCTCGAACCGCTAGCGGAGCTGGCGCCCGGGGAGAGCCGGGAGACGTCGCGCACCATCGAGGGCGTATGGCCGTTGTTCTCGACGACGGCGACGGTCGTCACGGTCGCGTCCAGCGTCGTGGAGGGAACACCGGCGTTCCAGGATTCCGCCACGACCGCAGTCGCCACCGTCCCGTGGACGCAGGCGGCCGTGGTCGTCGCGGCGGCCGCCATCGTCTTGCTCATGTTCCGCGACCGGCGTCGTCGGCGGCGGCGCCGTGCCCGAGAGATCGAGGACGCGCGTGAAGAAGGACGACGCAGTGCGGCGGTGTCCGCGCTGGACGTGGTCGCGATCCTCGTCGCGGGGGTGATCGCGTCCGTCGGCGCCTCGGCGCCGGCCGTTGCGGCGACCCCCGTGGAGATCTCCGTCGACGTGACGCCCGCACCCGGCGGCACGCTCGCACCGACGCCGTCCGGCGAGGTGGAGGAGCCGCACGGCGAGGTCGAGGAGGGGGGTACCGGTACCGACCGGCATCTCGCCCGCACCGGCGGTGCGGTCGACCCGATCCTCGTGGCCGGCGGCATCCTGATCATGGGCGCGGGAGCGATCGTGTGCGGCGTGTCCGCCTCCCGGCACCCGCCGGGCCGTCGGCGCTCTGCCCGGGGGTGAGGGCCCGGCTCGGGACGGGTCGGATCACACCACGACGAACACCGTCGCCGACACCGCCCAGAACGCGAGGACGAACGCGGTGTCGCGGCGGCGCCAGGGGACGAGGTGCCGTTCGGTGCGGTCGGGGTGGGCGCCGAAGGCGCGCGCGTCCATGGCGAGGGCCACGCGCTCGGCGTGACGGATGCCGCCGGCGAGCAGCGGCACCACCGTCCGCATCCACCGCGCGGGCGGGAAACCACCGACCCCGCGGACCCGGTGGGCCTGCCGGATCGTCTCGAGTTCGCGGCCGAATCGCGGGACGAAGCGGATCGCTGCGAGGGCTGCGTATCCGATCCGATACGGCACGCGCAGCTGCTGGACGAGCGCCCGAACGAGATCGGCGCCCGTGGACGTGAGGCCGCCGACGAACGCGAGCGTCATGATCGCGGCCAGGCGCAGGCCCGTCGCCCACCCGACGGCGAGGGCGCTGTCGGTGAGGACCCACGACCCCACGCGCACCACGGCGGTCCCGCCCGAGGCGTCGACCCAGAGCGCGAAACCCCCGGTCACGACGAGGACCGCGAGCGGCACGACGGCACCAAGAAGGACGAGCAGCCGTGCCGACCAGCGGGTGCCGGTGAGGAGCACGAGGTATGCGAGACCCAGGAACACCGCCGGGGTCGCGGGGTCGCGCACGAACACGAGCGCAACCATCGCGGGAAGCGCCGCGGCGATCTTCGCGAGCGGGTTCAGCCGCGGGAGGTACGCCGCTCGACCGGCGTCGAGCGTCACGGCGGTCACTGCCCACTCCCCGGGAGGTCGCGGAGCCGCGTGGTCGACGCGAGCTCCGGATGCCGTTGGAACCCCTCGAACGCCCGACGCAGGGGTGGGACGCCCAGACCGGTCCGGTCGAGCAGGGCCCCGTCGGCGAACACGTCCTCGGCCGTCGCATCGGCGGCGAGCCGGCCGGCATCCATCACGACGACCCGATCGGCGTGCTCGGCGACGAGCTGCAGGTCGTGCGTGACCACGACGATCGTCGTTCCGCCCGCGCGGAGGTCGTCGAGCATCGCGAGCATCTCCTCGGCGCGGGCGCGGTCCTGCCCGTAGGTGGGCTCGTCGAGCACGAGAAGTCGAGCCCCGCCGATGAGCGCCGTGCCCACCGACAGGCGCCGCTTCTGCCCGCCGGAGAGCAGGAACGGGTGTGCGTCCGCGCGCTCCGCGAGGCCGAAGCGCGCGAGCATCTCGTCGACGCGGGACCGCACCTCCGCCTCGGGCACCCGCAGCCGTCGCAGGCCGTGCGCGAGCTCGTCGTCCACGGTGGTCGTGATGAACTGGTGCTCGGGGTTCTGGAACACGAAGCCGACGTGACGTGACAGCTCCCGCGCGGGCAGGCGCCGCACGTCGAGCCCGTCGATGCGCACCGTGCCGCGGGGCGGCCGCCGCACTCCGGCGATCGCCTGCACGAGCGTCGTCTTCCCCGCCCCGTTCCGGCCGACCACGGCGACGAATTCGCCCGCCGCGACATCGAGGTCCACGTCGTGCAGGATCGTCGCGCCCCCACGCTTCGCCCCGAGGCCCCGCACGCGAAGGAGCGGCTCACCGCCGGGGCGCCTCGGGATCGGAAGAACCGTGGATGCCACGCCCCCGGGCGCCTTCTCCAGAGCCGCCCGCAGCTCCTCGGGTGTCAGCGGCAGTCGCCCGAGGTCGTAGCCGGCACGCTGGAGCCGCAGCGCCGCGAGCGTCGCGGTCGGCAGCCACACCCCGAGGTCGTACAGCTCGCGTGCCCGCCCGCGGAGCACCTCGTCCACGCCGCCGTCCGCGACGACACGCCCCTCGCCGTCGAGCGCGACGACCCGGTCGACCAGTTCCACCGCGGCATCCAGGTCGTGTTCGATCAGCACGATCGCCCGATCTCCCGCGGCGACGACGTCGCGCAGCGCCGCGTAGACCTCCGCGACCCCGGCCGGATCCAGGCTCGTGGTCGGCTCGTCGAGAACGAGGAGAGGGGATGCCATCGCCAGCGCGCACGCGATCGCCAGACGCTGTCGGCCCCCACCGGACAGCACGTCGGGGGACTCGTCGCGCCGATCCCACAGCCCCACGCGGCGGAGCGCCGACTCGGCGCGCGCGAGCACCTCGGCCACGGGGAGCTGCAGGTTCTCGGGACCGAAGCAGACTTCGTCGAGCACGGTGCCGGTGATGAGCTGCGCGTCGGGGTCCTGGAAGACCATCGCGACGGTCTGGGCGAGCTCGGCGACCGGGGTGGTCGAGGCATCCCTCCCGCCGACGATCACGTCGCCGGCGACCTCGCCCGGGACGGCGTGGGGGAGGAGCCCGTTCATCGTGAGCGCCAGGGTGGACTTGCCCGACCCGCTCGGCCCGAGCAGCAGCACCACTTCGCCCGGGCGCACCTCGAAACTCACGTCGGCGGGCGTCGGGCGGTCGGCCTCGAGGTGCGTGACGGCGACGTTCCGCAGGCGCAGGAGCGCGTCGACATCGGCGCGGGGCTCCGCGGCGGTCGGGTGCGGGTGGGCGGTCACGGGTGTCCTTCGGCGAGAGCTTCAGTCTATTTAGGCAGGCCTTACCCGCGCCGGGTGGCGTCTCGACGTCGAGCTGACGGCATCCGGTCCGTGTGCGTGCGGGAGGGAGGGCCTGGGAGGAGCGGAGGCCCGGCTCGCCGCCGCGGCTCCTCCGCCCGTCCCTCGCCCTCCGTTCCTCACGCGCGACCGCGCGCTCTGGACGGCCGAATTGCGCGAACGGTACATTCGAGGTTCCTCCGCCCGAACGGACGATCTCGTGACCGGTCTCTCCCGCCGTCAGTTCCTGCACGCCACCGCCGCCGCTGCCGCCGCGACGGGGCTCGGGTTCGACATCCTCGCGCCGCAGCTCGCCCGCGCCGCGACGCCCTCGGCCGACGTGCCGTCGACGCTGCTCCAGACGATCCGGCAGGGTTCGATCCTGTCGGGCAAGTACCGCACGCTCACGACCGGGCCGGGGGAGCCGTACCTGCCGCGGATCGACGTGCTGCGACGCTCGCCGTCGCCCGCGCGCACCACGGCCCGCCGCTCGCTGCTGTACCTCGGGCACCTGTCCGACCTGCACGTCATCGAGGCGCAGTCGCCGGGCCGCATCGAGCCGATGATCGTGCAGGCCCACTCGGCGTGGGGTTCGGCCTTCCATCCGCAGGATCCGCTGAGCCCGCACGCGACGGCGGCGATGGTGCAGGCCTTCTCGGACGCGCGGTACAGCCCGCTCACGGGCGCACCGATGAGCGCGGCGATCGTCACCGGCGACAGCGCCGACATGCACTCGCACCTCGAGCTGCGCTGGTACATCGACCTCATGGACGGCCTCGCCGTCGATCCCGCTACCGGAGGCCCGGAGTGGCAGGGCGTACAGGCGTGGAGCGAGGCGACGTGGGCCTACCGCCCCGGCGACCCGACCGGGGGCGACTTCGGCGACTACGGCTTCCCGCGGCTGCCCGACCTCCTCGCGCAGGCGATCGCGCAGCCCGTGAAATCCGTGGGCCTCCCCGCGCCCTGGTACGCCGTGTACGGCAACCACGACACGCTCCTGCTCGGAACGTTCGACATCAGTCCGCAACTGCGCGCGCTCGCCGTGGGCGCCCGGAAGTCGTACACCCTGGATGCCACGGCATCCACGGCCCTCGAAGGGTGGGCCGCGGGCACGAGCGTCCTCGCGCAGGTCCTCGCCGCTCTCGGATTGGCATCCGGGGGTCCGGGGTTCAAGGAGGTCACGGCCAACCCCGAGCGCTACCTGTTCGAGCAGCGCGACTTCATGGCCGAGCACTTCCGGACGGAGCCCACGCCCGGACCCGTCGGCCACGGCTTCACCGCGCACAACCTCGCCTCGGGCGAGACGTGGTGGCAGGCCGACCTGAGTCCGCGCATCCGGGCGTTCGGACTCGACACGTGCAACGCCGTCGCCGGACCCGACGGTGCGGTGCCCGAATCGCAGATGCGGTGGCTGCGCGCGCAGCTCGAGATCGCGCAGCGCGACCAGGTGCTGGCGCTGATCTTCAGCCACCACAACAGCCTCACGCTCGAGAACCGCGCGACCCGGCCGGGGGTCGACGAGAAGCTCTACGGTGCGGACGAGTTCGTGGCGATGCTGCTGGAGTTCCCCGTCGTCGTGGGGTGGCTGAACGGCCACACGCACCTCAACCAGATCCTCGCCCACACGAACCAGGGCGGGGGGTTCTGGGAGATCACGACCGCTTCGTGCATCGACTTTCCGCAGCAGCAACAGGTCGTGGAGATCGTCGACAACCGCGACGGCACGCTGTCGCTGTTCACGACCGTGCTCGACCACGCCTCGCCCGCCGCGCCGGGGAATTCCGGTTCTGTCGCCGACCTCGCTTCACGCAGCCGCGAGCTCGCCGCGAACGACTGGGCCGAGACGCCGCTCATGCGGCGTGGATCGCCGCTCGACCGCAACACCGAACTGCTCCTGCCCGCGCCGTTCGACCTGTCGGTGATCACCGACGCGCAGCTCGAGGCGCAGCACGTGACCGAGCGCGCGCGGATCCTCGCGTACGAGAAGGAGCGGGGACTGTGAGGCGGTTCTTCGGGGTGTGCGCCCTGGCGGCAACCCTCGCGCTGGCCGGCTGCTCGCAGGTCGCCGCGATCGCTCCCGTCGGCGGGAATCACCTGACCGAGGTGCGTTTCGCCACCATCGACGTGCTGCAGCAGAAGGGCGTCGCGCTCGAAGAGGTGCCGACGTGCACGCGCGCCTCCGACGGGGCGATCTCGTGCACCGGAACGACCGCGGACGGCGCGGCTGTCACGGCCGCTTCCCCCGCCGACGATCCCGACAGCTTCACCGTGATGGTCGGCTCCGACACCGTGTTCACCGGCAGCGTCAGCGCCGTGATCGACCAGGCCGCGGGGGTCGCCCCGTGAAGCGCCTTCTGCTGATCGCTGCCGTCGTGCTCGCGAACGCCGTCGTGCAGGCGCTGTGCGTGATCCCGGGCGCGACGCCCTCCGTCGCCCCGCTGTTCCTCGCGCTTCTCGCGGCGTCCGTCCTCTCACTCGTCGCCGCGGCGACGGCGGTGGTCGCGGTCCTGGGCGGTTCGGGTGCTCGGTGGCTGCGCGCGCTCGCCGCCGTGGTTCTGGCGCTGGTGATCGTCGGCGCGCTCGCCGTGGCATCCCCCGTCGCTCTCGTCCCCGCGCTGCTCGTCGCTCTCGTGATCGTCTCACCGGCGGGGAACCCGGATGCCACGGCGTGGAGCGGTCTGCGGGCGTTCGCGTGGCATCCGGTCCGGGCGATCCTGCTCGCGGTCGTGACCCTGGTCGCGTTCGTCGTGCTCGCCGTCGGCGCGCTGCTCTTCGGGTTCTTCCTGACCGGGTGGCTCGGGTCGTTCGCGACGTGGGTGGTCGTCGGTGCGGTGGCCGCTGTGCTCGCCCGGGCCTGGGCGCGGCTGGCCGTGCGCCCCCGGCTCGGCCGTTAGCCCCGGGACAGCCCGCGCGCGACGCCCGCGCCCCGCAGGCCGGAACCGATCGCGATGCCGACCGCCGTCCAGGCGACCGGACCCAGCACGCTGATCACCAGGTACGTCACCTGCGCCCAGGGGGCGAGGGCGCCGAGGTGTGCCGCGAACCACACGGCCGCCGCGACGATCAGCCCGATGATCACCGCGGAGACGAAGAAGCGCGCCGTCGCCCACACGCGGTAGCGCGTCAGTGCGGCGATGCCCTCCTGGATGCCACCGAACAGGACGGCGGTGCCGAGGAAGCGAAAGGTCCATTGCGGCGCGATCGCGCTGGCGACGAGGGCTGCGAGCACGTGGGTGAGAAGGGCGACCCACGGCCGTCGGACGACCTGCTGCGCGATGATCCCGGGCAGCACGTGCGAGCCGAGCACGAGGCCGTACGCCCACGGGGCGGTGGCCAGCACGGCGAGGGTCAGCCAGCCCGCGGCGCCCCCCAGGATCCCGGTTCCCACGCCGATCGCAGCGCAGACGAGAAGGACACGGGTGGACAGACGGGATGCCGACGACACGGGGTCAGCGTATCGGGGCGGTGCCGTCGGGTTCCCGGACGCCGTCCAAAAGAAAACGTTGGTGATGAATTTGCCGTGAGTTATGTTTGTGCGACGCGCGCCACCGAAGCCGCGCACATCGCTCAATTCATCCCCCCGTTTGGAGCGCACTATGGGTCGTACCCTGCGTTCGGCCGCGGTCATCGCATTGGCCGGGCTGTTCACCGCTGCCGGAGTCACGTCCGCGCAGGCCACCGTCGTGGGCGAGGGGGTGACGCCTCCCACACCCATCGAATCCGCCACCGGGCGCTACATCGTGGTGCTCGACGAAGCGCCCGTCGCCACCTACGACGGCGGCGAAGCGGGCCTGCGCGCCACGAAGTCCGACGACGCGCGGCTCGACACCGGCTCCGACGCGGTCCGCGAGTATTCGGAGTTCCTCGAGAAGCGCCAGAAGGACGTCGCGGCCGAGGCCGGGGTGGATGCCGACTACTCGTACACGCTCGCCGTCAACGGCTTCAGCGCCGCGATGGACCCGAACCAAGCCGCGAAGCTCGCCGCCACGAAGGGCGTGCAGAAGGTCGTCCCCGACGAGATCCGTCACCCTGCGGCCGTGCCGTCGACCGAGTTCCTCGGTCTCGAGGGCGACGGCGGCGTCTGGCAGAAGGTCGGCGGCATCGACGCGGCCGGTGAGGGCATCGTCGTCGGTGTCGTCGACACCGGTATCGCGCCGGAGAACCCATCGTTCGCGGGCGACCCGCTCGGCACGACGCCGGGCGACGAGCCCTACCTCGACGGCAACGACGTGGTGTACCGCAAGGCCGACGGCACCGACTTCCGGTCGCCGCGGGTCGCGACCGGCGACGGCTGGTCGGTCGACGACTACTCCACGAAGCTCGTCGGCGCCCGCTACTTCGATCAGGGTGCCGCCGCGACCGGCTTCACGTTCGAGGCGGACTACCGCTCGCCGCGCGATGGCGACGCGCACGGCTCGCACACCGCGAGCACGGCCGCGGGCAACAACGGCGTCGACGCCAGCGTCGAGGGCATCGACTTCGGGGCGATCTCGGGTGTCGCTCCGGCCGCCAAGGTCGCCGCGTACAAGGCGTGCTACTCCGGTCCCGACCCGCTCGTCACCACCGACGACATCTGCGCGCTGAGCGACCTGCTCGGTGCGATCAACGCCGCGGTCGCCGACGGCGTCGACGTCATCAACTACTCGATCGGCGGCGGTGCGGCTACGACCACCCTCTCACTCGAGGACGCGGCGTTCTTCAACGCCGCCGCCGCCGGCATCTTCGTCTCGGTCTCGGCGGGCAACTCCGGTCCCGACGCCTCGACCGCCGACCACGCCTCGCCCTGGTACACCACCGTCGCGGCATCCACGATCCCCACCTACGAGGGCACCGTGAAGCTCCCGAACGGCTTCCAGGCCGCGGGCGCGTCGGTCTCCGTCCGCGCGGGTGAGGACGTGACGGCGCCGGTCGTCTACGCCGGCGACATCGCGGCATCCGGAGCGGATCCGGCGAACGCCGCGCTGTGCCTCCTCGGATCGCTCGACGCCGCGAAGGCCGCGGGCAAGATCGTCGTGTGCGACCGCGGGCAGAACGCCCGCATCGAGAAGTCGCAGGCCGTCAAGGAGGCGGGCGGCGTCGGCATGATCCTCGTCAACGTCACGCCGGCTTCGGTCGACAACGACTTCCACTCGGTGCCGACCGTGCACATCGATGCGCGGTACCGCGACGACCTGCTCGCGTACGTGCAGGGGACCCCGGATGCCACGGCCACGCTGATCGGCGAGAACGTCACCGGCGTCGAGACCCCGACGCCGCAGGTCGCCGGCTTCTCGAGCCGCGGCCCCATGCTCGCCGACGGCAGCGACGTGCTGAAGCCCGACATCTCGGCTCCGGGAGTGGCGATCCTCGCCGCCGCCGCGAACGCCGAGGGCGCGACGCCGACGTTCGAGTTCCTGTCCGGGACGTCGATGTCGTCGCCGCACATCGCGGGTCTCGCGGCGCTGTACCTGGGGGAGCGGCCGCTGGCCACGCCCGCCGAGGTGAAGTCCGCCATGATGACCACCGCGTACGACACGGTCGATGTCGACGGGGCTCCCGCGCAGGATCCGTTCGCGCAGGGCGCCGGACACGTCGACCCGACGAAGTACTTCGACCCGGGCCTGCTCTACCTCAACGGGCCCGCCGACTGGGCGGCCTTCCTGCAGGGCAAGGGCCTCGAGGACTTCGGCGTCGAGCCGATCGACGGCAGCGATCTGAACCTGGCATCCATCTCGATCGGATCGCTCGCGAAGCCCCAGACCGTCACCCGCACGGTGACGTCCACGCAGGCGGGGACGTTCACGGCATCCATCGACGTTCCCGGACTGGATGCCACGGTCGAGCCGTCCACGCTCACGTTCGGCGCCGCGGGCGAGACGCAGGACTTCACGGTCACGTTCTCGCGCACGACCGCCGCAGCGGAGGAGTGGACGACGGGCTTCCTCACGTGGACGAGCGGTGACACCCAGGTGCGCTCGCCGATCGCGGTGCGCCCGACGACCGCCGAGGCTCCGGCCGAGGTGTCGGGTGCAGGACTGTCGGGTTCGACCCCGGTGGAGATCCTGCCGGGCGTGAGCGGCGACCTGCCGTTGACGGTGTCGGGCCTCGCGGCGGAGACGCTGCTGGCCGACCCCGACAACCCGGTCGACGGACACTCGGGCAACCAGGACTCCGGTGACGCGGACGGTTATGTCCGGTGGGTCGTCGACGTGCCCGAGGGGACGACCCTCTCGCGCTTCGACCTCGACTCGTCGGACGACACCGGCAGCGACCTCGACCTGTTCGTGTCGCGCGTGGTGAGCCCCGACGACCTGCGGTACTACGAGCGGTTCACGTCGGCGACCGGCTCGGCGGACGAGCGCGTCTCGCTCCCGAACCCCACGCCGGGCACCTACCTCGTCGAGGCGAACATCTACTCGTTCACGGCGCCGTTCACGTGGGACATGTCCTACGCGAACGTGACTCCGGGAGGCGAGGGGCAGCTCACCGCGACGCCGAACCCGATCCCGGCCGAGCAGGGCGTTGCGACGACCTACGACCTGTCGTGGCAGGGCCTGCAGCCGCAGACGCGGTACCTCGGCGTCGTGCAGTACGGCGAGTCGAACGTGCAGACGGTCCTGACGGTCGACTCGGGTCAGGCGGCTCCGGTCAACGTGGAGGCGCCGACGATCTCGGGCACGCCGAAGCTCGGCCGCACCCTCACGGCGACCCCGGGCACGTGGGATCCCGCCGAGGTGACCACGGCGTTCCAGTGGCTGCGCGGCGGTGAGCCGATCGACGGCGCGACCTCGTCGACCTACCGGGTGAAGCGCGAGGACGTGGGTGCCGTGCTGTCGGTCCGCGTGACCGCGACCGACCCGGCGACCGGCCTGACCGGCACCGCAGACAGCGCGGGCGCTCCGGTCACGGTCGCGTCGTTCACCACCGTGACGGTGAGCCCGTGGGTCGGCCGCAGCTCCGACACCTACACGCTGACCGTCAAGGTGCGGGCCCTCACCGGTCCGACGCCGACGGGCGACGTGACGGTGACGGTCGCCGGGAAGCCGTACACGGCGACCCTGCAGGACGGCCGCGCGACGATCACGCTCGACCCGCAGACGCGGGGCGTGCGCATCGTGACCGCGGAGTACGCCGGCAGCGAGACGGTCGAGGAGTCGACGGCGCACAGCGCGTTCATCGTGCTGCGCTGATCCCTCCGCCGACGCGGCGCCCGGGCTCCGGCTCGGGCGCCGCGTTCGCGTCTCGGGCCTCGCGTCTGGGGTTGCCGCCGTGGGCTGGCGCCGTGGGCTGGCGCCCGTGGGCTGGCGCCGAGGCTGCACGCTGCTGACAAACCCACTGCAGGCTGCAACCGAGATGTCACGCGGATGCAGTCTCGCGGTCCGGGGCGGCTACACCCGCCGTCGCCGCGGCGTCAGGCGCACCGCGGGGAGCGGCGGAGCCGGGACGCGCTCGGGGCCGTGGTCCACGACGGCACCGAAACGCGGAGCGTGCGCCTCCCACGCCTCGCGCGCCTCCTCGATCTCCTCGTGCGAGCGGCCGACGAAGTTCCACCACATCACGATGTCGGCCTCGAACGGCTCGCCGCCCAGCAGGAACACCCGGGCGCCCTCCGGCGCGGCGATGTCCACGTGGTCGCGGCCCCTGCCGAGGTAGAGGAGCCGTGTTCCGTCGACGGATGCCATTGCTCCCGTCGTCTCGAGGGGCGCCGTGCGTTGTGCGGCGTCGGCGTCGGTGGCATCCATCCCCGTCTGCACGTCGGCGGAGCCGATCATTCCGTAGAGGGCATACTCCCAGTCGGGACGCAGCGGAACGCGCACGGCGATCCCCGGGGGCAGGCGCAGTTCGGCGCCCACGATGGGGGTGTGGACGGTCGCGGGGGAGACGACGCCGCCCAGTTCGCCCATCACGACGACGGCGTCCGCGCCGTCCCCGAGATCGAGCACGGGCAGGTTCTCGTGACGCTCGAAAGCCGGTTCACCGTGGCGGCGCGACTCCGGGAGAGCGACCCACAATTGCAGCGCGTCGAGGGGGATCGGGTCGTCCCCGACCGAATATTCCGAATGGGCGATGCCTTCGCCGCTCGTCATGAGGTTGAGCGCGCCGGGACGGACGACGACGTCGCTCCCGACGGCATCCCGGTGCCGCACTTCGCCGATGATCGGCCACGTCACCGTCTGCAGGCCGATGTGCGGGTGCGGCTCGACGCGCATCACGGTCTCCTGGGGGCCGAAGCGGTCGAGGAAGCACCACGCCCCGACCATCGGCAGTGCGCGGTGGGGGAGCGTGCGGTGCACCTCCATCGCGCGCACCCCGCCGAGCGGCACCTCTCGGGCTTCGACGACGAGCGCGCGCGGACCGTCGCAGTCCACCGGACCCTCGGATGCCGGCGGCGCGACGTCGAGCCTCGTCACGCCGGCTCGCTCGGGTCGGCCGAGTCGGCGGGGTCCTCGTGGTGCGGCCAGTCGATCACGAGACCGGGCACGTCGTGCTCGTGCAGGTAGTGCACGACGAAGGGGCAGGTCGGGATGATCGTGTCGCCGCGTCGAGCGAGGTCGGCGAGCGCCTCGCTCGCGAGCGTCGAGCCCAGGCCCATGCCCTTGAAGGCTCCGTCGATTTCGGTGTGCGGCAGGACGACTCGGCCTTCGCCCGCGGGGCGGAACTGCAGCACACCGCCCAGTTCGCCGTTCACGTGGATCTCGTAGCGGTGCGCCTCGTCGTTGCGCGTCACGGTCAGGTCGTCGGTCATGTCGCCTCCGGTCGTCGGTACTGCGTCCAACGTTCGCAGGATGCGCCCTGTTCCGCCATCCCACCCCGGTGCTGGCGGGTGTCGCGGTCGCGCACTAGGTTGCGGGCATGACGGTTCTCGGCATCGGTGGTCTTCTCCTGCGCAGCGGCGATCCGGAGGCGCGGGCGGCCTGGTATCGCGACGTCCTCGGCGTCCCGGTCGGTGCGGAGGGATCGGATGCCGTGTGGATGCAGGATGCCGGACCGACGGTGTTCGCGCCGGTTCCCCGAGCGACCACGGACTTTGCGTCCGACCAGCCCTTCCTCCTGAATCTCCGAGTGAGTGACCTGGATGCCATCGTCCGGCGCCTCGCGGACGCCGGGGTCGCCGTGGAGCGACGGGACGAATGGGAGACCGACTACGGCCGCTTCGTGCGCCTGCGCGACCCGGAGGGGCTGCCGCTCGAGCTGTGGGAGTTGCCGGGGGACCCTTCTCCCCAGGACTGAATTCGGCCCGGTTCTCCACGGTCGGCACCGTCGCCCGCAGCCGGTGTCGGTGCCCCGGGTTACCGTGGTCGAGTGACATTCCCCGGCCCCGCCCCCGAGCCGTACGCCGACGCGCCCCCCGACGCGTTCGACGCGTACGACGACCCCTACGCGGGCGCCGACTGGGACCCCGATCTCCTCGCTCCGCCCGACGATCCCGACGCCCCGCCCCCGCCGATGGATGCCGCGTCCTCGCCGTTCGCCCGCGCCGCGGTCGCGACGGGCACCGCGCGCGAGCTGCCGGCCGTCCGCGACCTCACCGGCCGCGATCCGCGCGAGGTCCTGCACGAGGTCTACGGCTACGACACCTTCCGCGGTGATCAGGCCGACATCGTCCAGCGGGTGATCGACGGTGGGGACGCCGTCGTGCTCATGCCGACCGGTGGGGGAAAGAGCGTCACCTACCAGGTGCCCGCCCTCGTACGGCCCGGGACGGGTTTGGTGGTGAGCCCCCTCATCGCCCTGATGCACGACCAGGTCGACGCCCTCGTCGCCAACGGCGTGCGGGCGGCGTATCTCAACTCGACGCAGGCCCCGGCCGAGCGACAGGCGGTCGAGCAGGCGTACCTCGCCGGCGATCTCGACCTCCTCTACGTCGCCCCCGAGCGCCTCAACGGGGCGCAGACCCTCGGGTTGCTGTCGCGCGGTCGACTGAGCGTCATCGCCATCGATGAGGCGCACTGCGTGTCGCAGTGGGGCCACGACTTCCGGCCCGACTACCTCGCGCTCGGCGACCTCGCGGATCGCTTCCCCGGCGTCCCGCGCATGGCGCTCACCGCCACCGCCACGCCCGAGACGGCGCGCGAGATCGTCGAACGCCTTCGCCTGCGCGACGCGAAGACCTTCATCGCGAGCTTCGACCGGCCTAACATCCAGTACCGGATCGAGGCCAAGGTCGACCCGCGGCGCCAGCTGGTCTCGTTCATCCGGTCGCAGCCCGAGGGTTCGGCGGGCATCGTCTACGCGCTCAGCCGCAAGAGCGTCGAGCAGACCGCGGCGTACCTCGCGGCCCAGGGCCTCGACGCGCTTCCGTACCACGCGGGTCTCGACGCGTCCGTCCGCGCGGCGCACCAGTCGCGATTCCTCCGCGACGACGGGGTCGTGATGGTCGCGACGATCGCCTTCGGCATGGGCATCGACAAGCCCGACGTGCGCTTCGTCGCGCACATCGACCTGCCGAAGTCCGTCGAGGGGTACTACCAGGAGACGGGCCGTGCCGGCCGTGACGGTGACCCGTCGGTCGTGTGGATGGCCTACGGCCTCGGCGACGTCGTCCAGCAGCGGCGCATGATCGACCAGTCGCCCGGCGACCGGTCCTACAAGATGCGTCTCGGCCAGCACCTCGACGCGATGCTCGCGCTGTGCGAGACGGTCGGATGCCGGCGGCAGAACCTCCTGGCGTACTTCGGTGAGCAATCCGAGCCGTGCGGCAACTGCGACACGTGCCTCACCCCGCCCGACACCTGGGACGGTCTCGTCGCGGCGCAGAAGCTGCTCTCGACGATCGTGCGGCTGCAACGCGAGCGCGGCCAGGCCTTCGGCGCCGGCCACCTCATCGACATCCTGCGCGGAGCCAAGACCGACCGCATCGCGCAGCAGGGGCACGACCGCCTGACCACCTATGGGCTCGGGGCCGACCTGTCCGACCAGGACTGGCGCAGCGTCATCCGACAGCTGCTCGCGCGGGGCATCATCGTCGCGCAGGGCGACTACGGCACCCTCGCCCTCAGCGAGGCCTCGGGGGGAGTGCTCCGCGGCGAGACGCCCGTCCCGCTCCGGCGCGATGCGCTCGGTCGCTCCGGCGGCGGGGGCTCGAGTCGGCCCCGGAAGTCGAGCGCCGACGACGTCGCGCCCGGCGACCGCGACCTCTTCGAGGCGCTGCGCGCGTGGCGCGCCGAGCAAGCGCGCGAGCAGGGCGTCCCCGCCTACATCGTCTTCGGCGACGCCACGCTGCGCGCGATCGCGGCTGCGCGGCCCGCGTCCATGGGCGACCTCGACGGCATCACGGGCATCGGCGCCAAGAAGCGCGAGGCGTACGGGGATGGCATCCTGAACGTCGTCGCGCAGAACTGACGCGTCCCGGCGTCTCCCGAGGATGTTGACGCCCCACAACCAACCGACCCGGCGTCGCCCGCCCGCATTGTGCGCATCTCACACAATGTTTGTTCGCGCGTTGTGGGACTCCTACCGTGGAGGCATCCCTTTGCAACGTCGAAAGGTGCCGAAATGACCGACGCCGCCGTCCGTCCCACCACGCCCGCCACGAGCACGCGTACCCCTGTCGGGGGTGCGCCGACCGCCGCGCATTCCGCCGCCGAGGCCCCCGAGAGCCGTATCGACATCGAGCAGGTCACCGACCTGCTGCTCGGAACGTGGGCCGACACCCGCCGCGAGGCGCGCGCGATGCTGAAGGATCCGATCTTCTGGCGCGACGACAGCCTCGGCATGGACGCCCACCGCGCGCGCACCCTCGGCCAGCTGCACGAGCTCGTCGCGCGCAAGGCGGTGCACCGCGCGTTCCCGAAGCGGTTCGGCGGTGAAGAGAACAACGGCGCCAACATCGCCGGCTTCGAAGAACTCGTGGCCGCCGACCCCAGCCTGCAGATCAAGTCGGGCGTCCAGTGGGGGCTGTTCGGTTCGGCCGTCCTGCAGCTCGGTACCGAGAAGCACCATGAGAAGTGGCTCCCCGGCATCATGAGCCTCGAGATTCCCGGGGCCTTCGCGATGACCGAGACCGGTCACGGCTCGGACGTCGCCGCGATCGGCACGACCGCGACCTACGACCCCGACACCGAGGAGTTCGTCATCCACACGCCGTTCCGCGGTGCGTGGAAGGACTACCTCGGCAACGCCGCGCTGCACGGTAAAGCCGCGACGGTGTTCGCCCAGCTCATCACCAACGGCGTGAACCACGGCGTGCACTGCTTCTACGTTCCGCTGCGCGACGACGAGGGCAACTTCCTTCCCGGCATCGGCGGTGAGGACGACGGCCTCAAGGGCGGTCTCAACGGCATCGACAACGGGCGCCTGCACTTCGACCAGGTCCGCGTCCCGCGTGAGAACCTACTCAACCGCTACGGCGACGTCGCCGCCGACGGCACGTACTCGAGCGACATCGCGAGCCCCGGCCGCCGGTTCTTCACGATGCTGGGCACGCTCGTCCAGGGCCGCGTCTCGCTCGACGGCGCGGCCGCGTGGGCGTCCGCGATCGGCCTCACCATCGCGATCACCTACGGCAACCAGCGTCGGCAGTTCGACTCCGGCAGCGGAACCCCCGAGGTCACGCTGCTCGACTACGGCAAGCACCAGCGCCGCCTGCTGCCGCGCCTCGCGACCACGTATGCCGAGATCTTCGCGCACGACGAGTTCCTGCAGAAGTTCGACGGCGTCTTCAGCGGACGCCTCGACACGGATGCCGACCGCGAAGACCTCGAGACGCTCGCCGCCGCGCTGAAGCCCCTGTCGACGTGGCACGCGCTCGACACGCTGCAGGAGTCGCGCGAAGCGTGCGGCGGCCAGGGATTCCTCTTCGAGAACCGCCTCGTGGGGCTCCGCGCCGACCTCGACATCTACGTGACGTTCGAGGGCGACAACAACGTCCTGCTGCAGCTCGTCGGCAAGCGTCTGCTCGCCGACTACGCCCGCCAGTTCAAGGGCAAGGATGCCAAGGCCCTCGCCGCGTTCGCGGTGGGGCAGACCGCCGGGAAGCTCTTCCACGGCGCGGGTCTGCGCCAGCTCGGGCAGGCCGTGACCGACCGCGGCTCGACCGCCCGCTCCGTCGAGAAGGGCCTGCGCGCACAGCAGCAGCACGAACTGCTCGCGGGTCGTGTGCAGCAGATGGTGGCCGACATCGCGGGGCGGTTGCGCCCGGCATCCAAGCTCTCCCGGGAAGACGCGGCGGCGCTCTTCAACGAGAACCAGGCCGAGCTGATCGAAGCCGCCCGGGCGCACGGCGAACTGCTGCAGTGGGAGGCGTTCACCGACGCCATCAACCGCCTCGGCGACGACAGCTCGCGTCAGGTGCTGACGTGGCTGCGCGACCTCTTCGGCCTGCAGCTCATCGAGAAGCACCTGGCCTGGTACCTGATCAACGGGCGCCTCTCGACGCAGCGCGCGGCTGCCGTGTCGAGCTACATCGATCGGCTCTGCGTCCGGCTCCGCCCGCACGCTCAGGACCTCGTGGATGCCTTCGGCTACGGCCCCGAGCACATCCGTTCGTCGATCGCGACCGGCGTGGAGGACGACCGGCAGAACGAGGCCGCGTCGTACTACTCGGCGCTGCGCGCGTCGGGCAACGCTCCGGTTCCGGAGAAGAAGCCGGGCAAGTAAGGCGCTCATGAAGGGGCGGCGACCGGCGGTCGCCGCCCCTTCGTCGTGTCAGTTCCGGCGCAGGAGCAGGAGTCGGACGACGGCGAGCGCGCCGATGGCCACCCCGGCCACCAGCATGACGACGGCGAACCACAGCGGTCCGTTCACGCCGAGGGCGACGATGCCGACGACGATCATGATGACGGCCAGGATCAGGCCGAGAAAGAGCGAGACGCGTGTCCTTCGCGGACCCAGGGGAACGGTGTGCATGCCGGGAAGGTAGCGGCAGGCCCACCACGATGCCAGGGCTTGCGCCCGGCCCGTGTCGGACCCCCGGCCTACCCTGAGAGCATGACCGACCTCATCACCGACGCCGATGGCATCGCCCGCTGCGCGTGGGCCGGCGACGACGCCGAGTACCGCCGGTACCACGACGAGGAGTGGGGCACCGAGCTGCGGGGCGACCGTCCCCTGTTCGAGAAGATGAGCCTCGAGGGCTTCCAGGCGGGCCTGTCGTGGATCACGATCCTGCGCAAGCGCCCGCGCTTCCGCGAGGTCTTCCACGGGTTCGAGCCGTCCGTGGTCGCCGCGTTCGGGCCCGACGACGTCGAACGCCTTCTTCAGGATGCCGGGATCATCCGCCACCGCGGCAAGATCGAGGCCGTGATCGGCAACGCCGTGCTCGTCGCCGACATGGCCGACGGTGAGCTCGACGCCCTGCTGTGGTCGTTCGCCCCCGCCGCGCACACGCCCCCGTCGTCGTTCGCCGAGGTGCCGGCCGTGACGCCCGAGTCCGAGGCGATGAGCAAGGAGCTGCGGCGACGCGGCTTCCGCTTCGTCGGTCCCACCACCATGTACGCGCTCATGCAGTCGTCGGGCATGGTCGACGACCACGTCGCGGGGTGCTGGCGAGCGGCCGCCTGACCGCACCCGCTAGACTGGGGGCCGGAGCCTTCGCTCCCAGCGTCGTCGAACGCACCGGCCCCCTTCCCGCGGGCCTTTGACCTTCACGGCGAACGGATGCGCCGCCCGGCGCCTTCGCCCATTGCAGCCGCAGCATCGCGGCATCCCGAACCGCCGTGCGCGCGTGCGCCTCGGCAGGAGACTTCATGACGTCCCAGACTTTCACCGACCTCGGCGTGCCCGCGCCGCTGATCGCCGTGCTCGCCGAGCAGGGCAAGAACGAGCCGTTCCCCATTCAGGCCGACACCCTGCCCGACACCCTCGCCGGGCGCGACGTGCTCGGCCGCGGTAAGACCGGCTCCGGCAAGACCCTCGCGTTCTCGCTGCCGCTCGTCGCGCGCCTGGCCGCGAAGAGCGACCGCCGCCGCGGACGCAAGCCCCGTGCGCTCGTGCTCGCCCCGACCCGCGAGCTCGCCAACCAGATCGACGAGGTCATCAAGCCGCTCGCCGCGGCCTACGACCTCACCACCACGACCGTCTACGGCGGCGTGAACCAGAAGCGTCAGGTCGACGCTCTGAACGCCGGAGTCGACATCCTCGTCGCGTGCCCCGGCCGTCTCGAGGACCTGATCGGTCAGGGCTTCGCGAGCCTCGACGCCGTCGAGATCACCGTCCTGGACGAGGCCGACCATATGGCCGACCTGGGCTTCCTCCCCGGTGTGACGCGTCTCCTCTCGCGCACGCCCGCCGACGGCCAGCGCCTGCTGTTCTCGGCGACGCTCGACAACGGCGTGGACAAGCTCGTCAAGCGCTTCCTCCGCAACGAGGTCCTGCACTCGGTCGACGAGGCCCACTCGCACGTCGCCGCGATGACCCACCACGTCTTCGTGCCGGCCGACGCCGATGCCAAGAAGCAGCTCGTCCGGACACTGGCTTCCGGAACGGCCCGCCGCATCCTCTTCATGCGCACCAAGCACCAGGCCAAGAAGCTGGCCAAGGAACTGACCGCCGCCGGCATCCCGTCCGTCGACCTGCACGGCAACCTGTCGCAGCCCGCCCGCGACCGCAACCTCGCGGCGTTCGGCGACGGCCGCGCCAAGGTTCTCGTCGCGACCGACGTCGCCGCCCGCGGCGTGCACGTCGACGGCGTCGAGCTCGTGGTCCACGTCGACCCGCCCGTCGAGCACAAGGCGTACCTGCACCGTTCGGGCCGCACCGCTCGCGCGGGTTCGGCCGGCGACGTCGTGACGATCATGCTGCCCGAGCAGCGTCGCGACACCCTCGACATCCTGCGCAAGGCCAAGATCGACGTCACCCCGCAGCCCGTCACCTCGACCTCCCTCGAGGTCGTGGCGCTGGTCGGCGAGGTCGCCCCGTACGTCAAGCCCGAGCCGATCGTCGCGCAGCCGCAGGGCGGCGGACGCTCGCAGGGCGCCAACGCGCAGCGCAAGCGTGCCGCCCGCGGACAGGGATCCTCGGATGCCGCCCCCCGCACGTCCGCTCCCGGTGAGGGGCGTCGTCGCCGCGGTCGCGGTGCCGGTCAGGCCGCCCCCGCGGCCGACGCCGCGCAGCCCGCCCGCCAGGGCCAGCGCTCGGGTTCGGGTCGCGGCCAGGGCGGCGGCAACGCGCGCGGCGGAGCGAACACCGCCCGCCCGCAAGGCGCCGGGCGCTCGGCATCCGGTGCTCCCACGACCGGCATGGTCGTCGGTCGCGGCGCGCGGACGAACCGTCGCGCCCAGGGCTGATCTCCCGATCACGACGCCCCCGCGGATCCGTCCGCGGGGGCGTCGT
>NZ_BADA01000022.1 GCF_000333395.1 Microbacterium sp. B19 | reverse complement strand
GGGCTACATGCCAGCGTCGACATCGCCCTCTCCGAGCAGGACCCGCTGAACGGTTACCTCGCCGGGCGCTACGCGCTCGTCACCGACGGCAGCTGGATGAACGGCTCCTACCTCGGGCAGGACAAGGTCCCCACGAAGGTCGCTCCCACGCCGGAGGGCCCGAGCGGCAAGCGCGCCAGCCTTTTCAACGGTCTCTCCGACGGCATCTGGGCCGGAAGCAAGAACCAGGATGCCGCGTGGGAGTGGGTCAAGTACCTCGGCTCGGCCGAATGCCAGGACGTCATCGGCGACGCCGCCGTCGTCTTCCCGGCCGTGAAGTCCTCGACGGCGAAGGCCGAAGCAGCCTTCAAGGCCAAGGGGTGGGACGTCACCGGCTTCACCGAGCAGGTTACGGACGGCACCACCAAGCTCCTCCCCATCGCCGACCACTGGTCGGACGTCAACGACACGATGAAGGCGGCCGTCGAGTCGTACCTGAAGGGAGCCTCCGACGCGAGCGCCCTGAAGACCGCGAACGATCAGGTCAACGCGCTGTTCAAGTAAGTCACCGAACCCCGGGGCGTCCGGTACCCGCCGGACGCCCCGGTCCCCCCGCATCCCTCGTTCTCCCCCTCGATCCACCACCCGCACCACGTACGAAGGAGTACACGTGACCAGCCCCCACCTGCCCGCACGCTGGGGTCGCCGAGCGACCGCCTGCGCGGCCTTGTCTGCCCTGGTGTTGTCCGGTCTGGCGGTCGGCGCCGCCGCACCGGCGAGCGCCGCGACCGTCGACGTCATCGGCGTCGACTTCAGCAAGACCGACGGCGCCGTCCAGGGCGGCGCTTCGGGGATGCTCTACGGATTGTCGGATGACGGCGTCCCCACGGACGCCATCATCGCGGGCGCTCGGCCCACCAACCTCACGCAGAAGGCGCCGCACGGAGCCCAGCACCCCAACGGCGATCCGCTGCAGGTCGAGCATGCGTTCTTCGAGAACGGCGGGCAGTACCTGATGACGAACATCCAGGACTACTACCCCGACTGGGCCTACAACGGCGGCAGGCGCCCCTCCGACTTCAGCACCTACCTCGACATCGTCCGCAAGGTCGTCAAGAGCGTGGTCGACGAGTCCGACCACCCGGAGAAGTACGTCTTCACCCCCTTCAACGAACCCGACGGCGGCAACTGGTACGCCGACTGGGGAACGATGAAGGACACCTACCTCCAGGACTGGAAGGCCGTCTATCAGGCCATCAAGGAGGTCTACCCGCAGGCGAAGATCGCCGGCAACGGTGACACGCGCTGGCAGTCGACCCGCACGCGGGACTTCCTCACGTTCGCCGAGGCGAACAACGTCCTGCCGGACATCTTCACGTGGCACGAACTCGGGCGCGGCAGCCTGCAGTACTTCCGGCAGCACCTGGCGGAGTACCGCAAGATCGAGAGCGACCTCGGGATGACGGCCCTCCCCGTCAACATCACCGAATACGCCATGCGGCGCGACATGTCCGTGCCCGGAAACCTCGTCCAGTGGCTGGCCATGTTCGAGGACGAGAAGGTCGACGCGGAGACCGCCTACTGGACGTACGCGGGCAACCTCAACGACAACATGGCGAAGAACAACAGCGCCAACGGTGCCTGGTGGCTGCTGAAGTGGTACGGCGACCTTACGGGACAGACGGTCGCCGTCACGCCGCCAGCGCTGAATGCCCCCGACACCCTCCAGGGGCTCGGCTCGATCGACACCGCGAAGAAGCAGGCCACGGTGCTCTTCGGCGGCACGAACAACACCACGCGTCTCGATCTCTCGGGGCTGGATCCGGCGGTATTCGGCAACACCGTCGACATCCAGATCCGCGAGGCGGAGTGGTCCGGTCAAGAAGGCGAGGCGCAGGCGCCGCCGGTCGTGGTCACCAAGCGCGTCGCCGTGGGCGGCACGATCCAGGTAGAGGTGCCCAGCAACAACAGACTGGATGCCTACCAGGCGATCATCACGCCGGCCCTTCCGACCGCTCCGGTCGTCGATCCGAGCTGGTCGACCAGTATCGAGGCGGAGAACACCACGCTGCACGACGTGGCGGCGTACAACCAGGATCCGGCTTCGGACTGGACCTTCTCGGCCTCGGGTGGTCGTGACGTCGGGTCGACGAATAAGGTCACGTCGTCGTTGACGTGGACCGTCGACGTGCCCGCGACCGGCACCTACCGCTTCGGAGCGATCGCCGGCGTCAACGGCTCCAAGATCGGCCCCGGAAAGCACGCCCTGTTCGTCGACGGCCAGAACGCCGCGACGATCGATTACGAGGCGGGTTTCGACTGGAGCTATCGTGGGCGCGGCGAAACCACCGTCCAGCTCACACAGGGCCGGCACGATCTGTCGGTGCGGATGAGCGCGGACGGTTCGACGCTGCTCCCCGGGTCGGACATCTCGCTCGACCGGTTCGACCTCACCCGCATCGACGGCCCTGAGACCACCACCTATCCCGCGGTGCTTTCGCGTACGGACGCGGCGCTCGACTACGCGAAGGGAGCCGTCGCGCTCACCGGCGACAAGACGGCGACCTTCTTCCCGTCGGCGCGGGAGACCGGATACTACGACGTCGCGATCCGCTACACCACCACCGGTGCAGCCGGCCTGGGCGTCACGCTGAACGACCGCAGCATCGGCGGACTGGGAGCGGACAAGGCCGGAACCTGGACCTCGACGGCACGGGTGCACCTCGCCGAAGGCATCACCGAGCTGAAGGTCGGCTCGGCCCAGGGGGCCGCCGTGCAGTCCGTCACCCTCACCCGTGCGGCCGACGGCGACACCGCCACCGTGCACGTCGAGGGCGAGGACGGCTCGAAGATCGCGCTGCACGGAGCGGCGCGTCTCGAGACTCCGGGCCAGCCGACGAACGTGTCCGGGCAGCAGCTCGGATGGCTCGGCGGCGGAGCCGACAACTACGCCACGCTCAGCCGCCCGACGGGTCTCGCCGCGGGTCAGTACGACCTGACGGTGCGCTACTCCAACGCGGAGAAGAACACCGGCCACGCCTACAACACCGACGTCATCACCCGGTTCCTCGACGTGACCGAGGATGGCGGGGCGACCACGCGCGGAGCCTTCCGCAACAACTACTCGTGGAATGGCTTCTGGACCCACACCGTGCCGCTGGACCTGACGACCGCGAGCGGCTCGTTGCGCCTGGGCAACACCACGGGCAACGCCCCCAACATCGACTGGCTCGCCCTGTCGCCGCTGGTGGCGAAGACCACGAACACCGCGGATGCCGCCCTCACGGCGAACGTCGCGGCCTCGACGCGCAAGCTCGCGGGCAAGGTGTACGTCACGGTGGAGGTCACCAACACCTCGGCGGTCGCCGTGGACGTGGCCATCGCCACGAGCTACGGCAAGAAGACCTTCACCGGCGTCCAGCCCGGCAAGAAGGTCAGCACGTCGATCAACACGACGAAGAGCTCTGTCCCCGCGGGGCAGGCGACCGTCACCCTCACCGGGTCCCTGAACGGGTCGACCGTGAACCAGACCCTCACGGCGTCGTACAACGCCCAGAGCTGAACGCGCGGCGGGGGCGGGTCGAATCCGCCCCCCCGCC
>NZ_BADA01000023.1 GCF_000333395.1 Microbacterium sp. B19 | reverse complement strand
CGCCCGCGCGCTCCTGGAGCTGAACGGCTCCCACCGACGCCCGTGAGTACTCGCGGACACGTTCCGGCGCAAGCCCGCCCTCGGGCACCGCTCGACCTCCTACCGTGCAGCCATGGTTGATCTCACCCGCCCGCAGACCCCCGATCCGTACCCGCTCCTCCCGGCGGTGGCCTCCTTCGACGTCGTCAGCGACGACGTCACCGACACCCAGCCCCTCAAGGACGCGCAGGTCGCCGCACGCGGCAACACCTCGCCGCACCTGCGCTGGTCGAACGTCCCCGAGGGCACCGAGTCCTTCACGATCACGTGCTTCGATCCGGACGCACCGACGCCGAGCGGCTTCTGGCACTGGGTTCTCGTCGATCTCCCGGGCGATCTGAGGGAGATCCCCGCGGACTTCGCGTCAGGACGACTGCCGGAAGGGGCGTTCCACGTCCGCAACGACGGCGGGGATGCCGGCTTCCTCGGCGCTGCACCCCCCGAAGGCGATCAGCCGCACCGGTACTTCTTCGTCGTGCACGCCGTGGGTGCGCAGAGCCTCGGCCTCGATGCCTCCGCGACCCCCGCGGTCGTGTCGTTCACGCTCGCCTTCCAGACCCTGGGCCGGGCGATCGTCCACGGCACGTTCCAGCACTGACGGGAAGCTCCCTTCCCGATCAGGAGAGGCGGAGGTCGGCCTCGGTCAACGGGTACGACCTCCGCAGCCACTCCCCGAACCTCCGGGTCTTGAGGCACGCGTCCCGGTCGGCGCAGCGGACCACGTCATCGTGCTGCGCATAGAGGCGATACGTCTCCACCTTGGCATCCAGGACCGCCCCGTCCAGCGTGCGAGGCAGGTCCTGCGACGGATAGCCGATGAAGTAGAGGATGCCGGGAGCCGCCGCCGCGTCGTGGCCGATGGAGTCCCGCACCAGCGTGCCGACCACAGAGTGGTCGGGATGATCGCCCGACGCGTNGCNTCNCCCGCGAA
>NZ_BADA01000024.1 GCF_000333395.1 Microbacterium sp. B19 | reverse complement strand
CGTGCGAGTAGAACGGCGCCCGCTCCTCTTCCGCGCCCGACTTCACTTCGCTGAGGAACTCCACCAGAGCGCGACGGTCGTACGACTCGGGGAAGCCCTTGCGGTCCATGAGGCCGCGACGCTCGAGCTCGGCGTTGGGATAGAGGAAGCCGTCCGTGGTCACGAGCTCGACGCGCGGGGTGTCGGGCCAGCGGCTCATCAGCTCGCGCAGCAGACGCGCGATCGTGGACTTCCCCACCGCGACGGAACCGGCGACTCCGATGACGAAGGGGGTCGTGGCATCCGGTTCGCCCAGGAACGCGCTCGTGTCGGCGCCGAGCCGACGCGTGGCGCGGGCGTAGAGGCTCAGCAGGCGGCTGAGCGGCAGGTACACCTCCGCGACCTCCCGCAGGTCGAGCCGGTCGCCGATGCCGCGCAGCTGCACGACCTCGGTCTCGGTGAGCGGCTGCTCGATGCCGCCGGCCATGCGGGCCCAGTCGGCGCGATCGATCTGGCGGTAGGGGCTCAGCGACGGCGCGGGAGCAGCGGTCTCGGCAGCGGACACCCGCCCATGCTACCCGCGGCCTCCCGATACGCTCGGAGCGTGCGACTCGGGGTACTCGACATCGGTTCCAACACCGTCCATCTGCTGGTCGCGAACGCGCGCGCGGGTGGCCGGCCCACCGCGACGACGTCGCACCGCTCGGTCTTGCGCCTCATGCGGTACCTGGAGCCGGACGGCTCGATCTCCGCCGAGGGCGTCGCCGGCCTCGTGGATGCCGTGACCCAGGCGTGCGAGCGGGCGAAGGCGGAGGGCGTCGACGAGCTGCTCGCCACGGCGACATCCGCGGTCCGCGAGGCGACCAACGGCGAAGAGGTCATCGCCCGCATCGAGGAGGTGCTGGGGCAGCCCCTGCAGGTGCTCGGCGGCGAGACCGAGGCGCGCTTCACCTTCCTCGCCGTGCGGCGCTGGTTCGGCTGGTCGGCCGGCCAGATCCTGCTGTTCGACATCGGCGGCGGGTCGCTCGAGATCGCGGGCGGCGCCGACGACCTGCCCGAGCTCGCCGAGTCGGTGCCGCTGGGCGCGGGCCGCTCGACGGTGCAGTTCCTCCCCCACGATCCGCCCAGCGAGGATGAGATCGACGCGCTGCGTCAGCACGCGGCATCCGTCCTCGCCCCCGTCGCCGAGCGCTTCGCCGCCCTCCCCCGCCCGGATCACGTGATCGGCTCGTCGAAGGCGATCCGCTCGCTCGCGAAGCTGGCCGGGTATCCCGTGCCCGGATGGTCGGGCATCGACCGGATGGTGCTGCCGCGCCGGGAACTCAAGGACTGGATCCCGCGGCTGGCCCGGATCCCCGCGGACGCCCGCGAGGCGCTCCCCGGCATCACCGCGGACCGTACGTTCCAGATCGTCGCGGCCGCGATCGTGGTCGAGCGCGCGATGAAGGCGATGGACGTCGACGAGCTCGAGGTCTCGCCCTGGGCGCTCCGCGAGGGCGTGCTCCTCCGCTACATCGAGTCGCTGGAGTACTGACTCTCCTCCGTGCCGCGGCGTCCTCTGGTTTGGGGCGCATCCCCGCGTTCGGGGCGTGAAATCCACGCCCCGAACGCAGAATCGCGCCCCAAACCCGGCTCGGGGCCGCGGGTCAGGCCGCGGGTCAGAGGGACAGGCGCTCGCGAACGACCTCGGCCAGGCGATCGGCGTGGGCGCGGGCGACATCCTCGGAGGCGGCCTCCACCATCACGCGCACCAGCGGCTCGGTGCCGGACGCGCGCAGCAGCACACGGCCGGAGTCGCCCAGCTCGGCCTCCGCGGCGCGCACGGCCTCCTGCACGACGTCGTCGGACACGCCGTCGCGATCCACGCCGCGGACGTTGACGAGCACCTGCGGGTACACCGTCATGATCGCGGCGAGCTCGGCCATCGTCTTCTTCTGCCGCGCCATCTCGGCGACGATGTGCAGCCCCGTGAGGAGCCCGTCGCCGGTCGTCGCGAACTCGCTCATGATGACGTGGCCCGACTGCTCACCGCCGAGCGAGTACCCGCCCTCGTTCATCGCCTCGAGGACGTAGCGGTCGCCGACGGCCGTCTGCTTCACCTGGATGCCGTGCGCCGCCATCGCGCGGTGCAAGCCGAGGTTGCTCATGACCGTCGCGACGAGGGTGTCGTGCGCGAGAGCGCCGCGTTCCTTCATGGCCACGGCGAGGATCGCCATGATCTGGTCGCCGTCGACGACGTTCCCCTGGGCGTCCACGGCGAGGCAGCGGTCGGCGTCGCCGTCGTGCGCGATGCCCACGTCGGCGCCGAGGCGGACGACGGCCTCGGACAGGACGTCGAGGTGGGTCGAGCCGACGCCGTCGTTGATGTTCAGACCGTCGGGATCGGCACCGATCACGGTCACCTGCGCGCCCGCATCGCGGAACGTCTCGGGCGAGACACCGGCGGCCGCGCCGTTCGCGCAGTCGAGAACGACGTGGATGCCGTCGAGCCGGTGCGGCAGCGAACCGAGAAGGTGCACGACGTAACGGTCCTCGGCGTCCGCGAAGCGGCGGATGCGACCCACGCCGGCGCCCGTTGGCTGCAGCCGATCCCACTCGAGGGCGCGCTCGATGCGCTCCTCGACGATGTCGGGCAGCTTCGTGCCGCCGCGGGCGAAGATCTTGATCCCGTTGTCGGGAGCAGGGTTGTGCGACGCCGAGACCATCACGCCGAAATCGGCGTCACGGTCGGCGATCAGGAACGCCGTGGCGGGAGTCGGGATGACACCCGCGTCGAGCACGTCGACGCCCGAGGAGGCGAGGCCCGCGGCGACCGCGGCCGCGAGGAACTCCCCCGAGACCCGCGGATCGCGCGCGATGACGGCGGTGAGACGGCGGCCTTCGGCCTTGCGCGCCTCCGCCGAACGGCCCTGGCCCAGGACGACCGCGGTCGCCTGGGCCAGGTGCAGCGCGAGTTCGGCGGTGAGGAGGCCGTTGGCCAGCCCCCGCACCCCGTCCGTGCCAAACAGAGGCATCCGGAGCGTCGAACTCAGCGCTTGGAGTACTGAGGCGCCTTGCGGGCCTTCTTGAGACCGGCCTTCTTGCGCTCCTTCACGCGAGCGTCGCGCGAGAGGAAGCCGGCCTTCTTCAGACCCGGGCGGTTGTTCTCGACGTCGATCTCGTTGAGCGCGCGAGCGATGCCGAGACGCAGGGCACCGGCCTGACCCGAGGGGCCACCGCCGGAGATGCGGGCGATCACGTCGTAGGCGCCGGCGAGCTCGAGGACCGTGAACGGGTCGTTGATGAGCTGCTGGTGGAGCTTGTTCGGGAAGTAGTCCTCGATCGTGCGGCCGTTGACCGTGATCGTGCCGGAGCCGGGGACCAGGCGCACGCGGGCGATGGCCTGCTTGCGACGGCCGACGGCTGCGCCGGGGACCGAGAGAACGGGGCGCTCGGCCGCGACGACGGACTGCTCGGCCGGCGTCTCGGTGCTGTAGTTGGTGGGGTCGATGTTCGACACTGTTTCGTCCTTATCCGGCGGCGCTTACTGGGCGACCTGGTCGAAGGTGTACGCGGTGGGCTGCTGGGCACCGTGGGGGTGCTCGGCGCCGCGGTAGACCTTGAGCTTCTTGAGCTGCGCCGCACCGAGGCTGTTCTTGGGCAGCATGCCGCGGACAGCCTTCTCGACCGCGCGGACGGGGTTCTTCTCGAGGAGTTCCTCGTAGCTGACGGCCTTGAGGCCGCCCGGGTAACCCGAGTGGCGGTAGGCCATCTTCTTCTGGAGCTTCTGACCCGTGAGCGCGACCTTGTCGGCGTTGATCACGATGACGAAGTCGCCCGAGTCGATGTGGTTGGCGAAGGTCGCCTTGTGCTTGCCGCGGAGGAGGGCCGCCGCGTGCGATGCCAGACGGCCGAGGACGACGTCGGTGGCGTCGATAACGACCCACTCGCGCGTGACCTCAGCGGCCTTGGGGGTGAAAGTGCGCGTCACAGTAGTGCTGCTTTCTTGATCGAACGGAGGAGTTCGTGAATCCCGCTCCGGTGGTCGGTTCTCCGGTCGATGACCGGGTAACCGAGCCGGTGGAGGGCTCACGTTCGGGCAACCCGCTCGCAGTGAGGCGGGCACCAAAGAGTTAGCTTACGGCATCCGGATGCCATGGCCAAACGGCGACGATCTCGTCACGCCGCGACGGAGGCGACGACGACCACGGCGATGCCGGTCAGGTTGTAGACCGCGTGCACGAGGACCGCGGGCCACAACCGCCCCGTCGCCAACACGCAGGCCCCCGCGGCCGCGCCCACCAGCGCGAGCGACGCGGTGTCGGCGGGACCCATCGGCGCGACCAGTCCGTGGGCGGCGACGAAGAGCACGGTCGTGACCGCGAGTGCGGCGATGACCGCTGCCACGCGACCGCTGAGACGTCGCACCACGGTGTAGAGGCACACCAGCAGCACGCCGTGGAAGAACGTCTCTTCCAGGACGGGGGCGACGGTCGTCGCGAGGATCGCCTCCGTGACGAAGGGCGCGGAGGTGAGATCGACGGGCGCGGGCCAGGCCGATCCGCCCGCCGCGCTCGCGAGCGCCCCTTGCGCGAGGCGGAGCACGACCCCCCACACCGCACCGATCAGGAGATCCGTCCCGCGGAAGCGCAGGAGCCCGCGCGGACGCGAGCGGCGAAAGGCCCACGCGCTCGGCACCACGAACGCGGCCCACAACACCCCCTGGCACACGAACGGCGCCACGGCCGCCGGCAGCAGAACGGCACCGGCTCGAGCCCCGAGCACCCCCACGCCGAGCGAGACGACGGACCAGCCGAGGAGGTCGGTACCCCACCGCACGACACTCGATCCGCCGTCGCGCCACGCTCGAGGGCGCCGACGCGAGCGCGCGGGGGCTGAACGGACGGGCGCGGACATGGCAGGTACCGTACGGGTCGACCCGCGACCCGCAAGACGCCCTGTTCGCGAGCGAGCGGTGGAATTCCGCAGTTCCCACCCGCACGACACCGATTCCTCACCCGCGGCGCGGCCGATCCCCTGACACATCGCGAACGCCGACGCAACGAGTCGGATGCGACGCCCCCTCGTCGCTAGCCTCGCGCCATGGCATCCCTCCGCTCTCTCGCCGCCGGCCTGTCGACCCTCGGCCTCTCGCTCGCCCTCGCGGGCTGCGGCTCCGCCCCCGGCGCCGCCTCCTCCGCGGGCGTCGGCTACGAGACCGTGATCTCCGCGGTGGTCCTCGCGGAATCGGAGGCGGGCGGCCGGGCGTTCGAGCTCGAGATCGAGGACGGCACGGCGCAGGTGCACGTCGCCGCCGCGGGCCGCGACGTGGAGGTCGACGTCGACCTGGCCGGCCCCACCGCCACCGGCCGCCGGGACGACGGCGATCTCGACGCGGACGACCGGGCGACGATGGATGCCGCACCCACCACACTCGCGGACGCCGTTCGGGTGGCCGCCGCCGCGCACGACGGCGACGGCAGCATCGACGAGGTCTCGCTCGAGAACGGCGACGACGCGGCGTGGAAGGTCGCCTTCACGGACGCCGGCGCCGTCGCGGTGTCGGTCGCGGACGGCACGATCGTGCGCGCCGAGGGCTGACGCGACCCGCTCAGGCGAGGTCGGCGAGCCCCGGCGCGCTGCCGATGCCGAGGTCGAATTGGTGCCCGTTGATGGCGAGGACGTCGCGATCCCCGTCGGGCAGGAAGCCCGACGGGGAGACGGCGCTCGCGTCGCTGCGGGGGGTCATGGGTCCCATGGTGGGTGTGTGGGGTCGAAGACATCAGGGGTTGACTTCGTCGACGGCATCCGATTTGAGTTGTGCCCAATTGAATTGTGTGCAATTGTTTTCCCATGCCCGCCGTCGACTCCCTCGTGTGCTTCGCCCTGTATGCGGCCAGCCGCACCACCACGCAGGCGTACCGCGTCCTCCTCGACCCCTGGGACCTCACCTACCCCCAGTACCTCGCCCTCGTGACGCTGTGGAACGACGGCGATCAGACGGTGAGCGGCCTCGGTGACGCACTGCAGCTCGATTCGGGCACGCTTTCGCCGATGCTCGCGCGCATGGAGGCTGCGGGTTATGTCACCCGCGAGCGTCGTGCCGACGACGAGCGCGTCGTGACGGTCTCGCTCACCCCGCGGGGGCGGGCGATGCGCGAGGAACTCGCCCACGTCCCGCGCTGCATCGCGGTCGGCTCGGGCATCACCGACGCCGAGAGCGCCCACGAAATGATCCGCGCACTCCAGCAGCTGACCGTCGCGATGCGCGATCTCCGCGATCACCCGCAGACCGTGATCGACGCGGTCGGCGGCGGCCGCGCCTCCTGACCGACGGGCGCACCGCGCCCGCTCCTGCCCACGCATGCCGCATGGCATCCGTTCGTCCCCGAGAAAGGAACCCACCCATGGACGTCCTCTACACCGCCGAAGCCCTGTCGACCGGAGAAGGGCGCAACGGCCATGTCGTCGCCGGCGCGCTCGACCTCGACGTCGCCGTCCCCAAGGAGATGGGCGGCTCGGGCGCGGGCACCAACCCCGAGCAGCTGTTCGCCGCCGGCTACGCCGCCTGCTTCCACAGCGCCCTGCACGCCGTCGCGCGCGGCCACAAGGTGAAGCTGCAGGACTCGTCGGTCGGTGGACGCGTCCAGATCGGCCCGAACGGCCAGGGCGGCTACCAGCTCGCCGTGCTGCTCGAGGTCGTCCTGCCGGGCATCGAGCACGACCAGGCCCAGCAGCTCGCGGACGAGGCGCACCAGGTCTGCCCGTACTCCAACGCCACGCGCGGCAACATCGAGGTCACCGTCACGGTCTCCGACGACTGAGCCGCGATCGCGGAAAGGGGCGCTCCGGGAACGGGGCGCCCCTTTCCGTATCTCCGCACGAAGACCCGGACGTAGGGTGACTGACGTGATCCGCGTCCTGATCGTCGACGACGAAGCCCTCGTCCGCTCGGGCTTCGAGCTCATCCTCGGCGCGGCCGATGACATCGAGGTGGTCGCCGCCGTCGACGGCGAAGAGGCCGTCGACGTCATCCGACACGAACGACCGGACGTCGTCCTCCTCGACATCCGGATGCCGGGACGCAGCGGTCTGGACGTGCTGGCCGACCTCCGCGACGATCCGGACCGCCCGGTCATCGGCATCCTGACGACCTTCGACACCGACGAGCACATCGCTCGCGCGCTGCAGGGCGGCGCGTCCGGCTTCCTGGTCAAGGACACTCCCCCCGAACACCTGGCGGCGATGGTGCGCTCGCTCGCCGCCGGCGGGGTCGTGCTCTCCCCGCAGGTCTCGCGCACGCTCGTCGACGGTTACGTCGGCGCACCCGACCTGGATGCCGCCGAGCGCGTGGCCCTCCTCACCGAACGCGAGCGCGACGTGCTGGAGCACCTGCCGACGGGCGAGTCGAACGCCGAGATCGGCAAGCGCCTGCACCTCAGCGGTGCGACGGTGAAGGACCACGTCAGCGCGATCCTCGCGAAGCTGTCGGTCTCCTCGCGTCTGGAGGCGGCGCTCATCGCGGAGCGCGCCCGCCGGGGCGGCGACCGACGATGAGCCCCGATTCCCGCGGACGCCTGGCGGCGCTCACCCGCCGTCGGTGGTTCGCGGTGGTCACCGACCTCGCGCTGGCGGCCGCCGCCGTCGTCGACGTCATCGTGCTGGTGCCGGAGTGGACGCCGTTCGAGATCGCTCTGGCCGCGGTCGCGGTCGCGGGGCTGCTCCTCCGCCGGCGCTTCCCCTGGGTCGCCTTCGCGCTCGTCCTCCCCGGACTGGTGGTGGATGCCATGACCGTCGCCGCCCCGATCGCCCTCTATTCCGTGGCGGTGCGCGAACGACGTCTTCCGCCGCTCATCGCGGCGGGTGTCGTCACGTTCGTCTGCTTCCTCCTGCCGGACTGGCAGCTGCCCGAGCTCGACTACCTCGCGCCGTCGCTCCTCTACGCCCTGCTGTACGCCGCGACCCCGATCGCGCTCGGCGCGCTCGTCCGGACGCGCAGCGAACTGAGCGACCGGATCGCCGACCTCTCCGCGGCGCGGGAGTCAGAGAGACGCCGCGACGAGCAGGACGTCCTTCGGCAGGAGCGCGCGAGGCTCTCGCGCGAGATGCACGACGTGGTGTCCCACCAGGTGAGTCTGATCGCCGTGCAGGCCGGCGCCCTCCAGGTCTCGTCGACCGACCCGGACGCCCGCCGCACCGCCGGCGTGATCCGCTCGCTGGCCGTCCGGACGTTGGACGAGCTGCGACAGATGGTGAGCGTGCTCCGCGCCGACGGCGCACCCACGTTGGGTGACAAGCCGCAACCGACTCTCCAGGATCTCCCCCGCCTGGTGGCGGACAGCGGCCTGCCCGCCGCTCTGATCACCGACCTCGGGACGGACGTCGCACCTCCGCTGCAGCGCGCCGTGTACCGGACCGTGCAGGAGGGACTGACGAACGCACGGAAGCATGCGCCGGGTGCTCCGGTGCGGGTGAGCGTGCGCACGTCGACCACGACGATCGAGGTCCTCGTCGAGAACGGACCGCCCACGGCCCCCGCCCTTCCGCTGCCCTCGGGCGCGGCAGGCCTGCGCGGACTGCGGGAGAGGGCCGAGCTCCTGGGCGGCCGTCTCGACGCCACGGCACGGCCCGACGGCGGCTTCCGCCTCGCGGTGCAGCTCCCCGCCCGCGAACCCGAGCGCTGAGGGCCGTCGTCAGGACAGGCGCAGCTCGGGCTCGGTCTTCGGGTACGTCCGGCGCAGCCATTCACCGAATCCGGGCTGCGCGAGGCACGTCGCCGAATCGGCGCAGCGCACCACCGGGTCGTCGGCCGCGTACGTGCGGTATACGTCGACCTTGGCATCCAGAGCCGGACCGGTGACGTTGACGGGCTGGTCCTGGGACGGGTAGCCGAGGTAGTACGAGACCGCCTGCGGGGGGATGCCGACGACGGGTGCGGTCGCGCGCACCAGCGAGCCGACGCACGAATGGTCCGGGTGATCGCCGCGCGCGTAGGCGCTCTCGTGCGGGACGTTCGTGCTCACGCGGTCGGGTTGTGCGGCGCCCAGCAGTTCGGCCAGCGTCGCCGTCAGACGCGGAAGGTCGTACGACGGCGCGCCGTCGACCGGCGAGAGTTCGGACACCTCGCCGTTGATGAGCTGCGTCAGCCCGGCATTGCCGGTGGCGGCGAAACCCTTCGCGTTCAGGCCGCCGTCGGGGAGACGCAGCACCGTGATCGAGAGCCGGGGCTCATCGGTCGGCACGAATCGCGTGACACGCGCGCCGCTGAGAGCGTGAGCGTGCGCTCATCCCACGGTGCCGACGAGCCGCGCATGAGGTCGTACGCGGCACGGATGCGGGTTTCCGCTCCTTCGCGTACTCGAGCCC
>NZ_BADA01000025.1 GCF_000333395.1 Microbacterium sp. B19 | reverse complement strand
GACCTCGTCCGCCTCTACGACGGCGAGGCGCCGCACCCGAGCACGAGCGCGGTGCCGATCGTGGCGCCGCCGACCGTCGACGACGACGCGTGGATCATCTTCACCTCCGGCTCGACCGGCGTGCCCAAGGGTGTGGCCGTGACGCACCGCTCCGCGGCGGCGTTCGTCGAGGCGGAGGGGCGTCTCTTCCTGCAGGGCGATCCGCTCGGCCCCGGCGACCGCGTGCTCGCGGGGTTGTCCGTGGCCTTCGACGCCTCGTGCGAGGAGATGTGGCTCGCGTGGGGTCACGGTGCGTGGGGTCGAGCTGCAGGAAGTACAGCGGGAGCACGCCCCACAGGAGGTACGCCCCGAAGGCGAAGAGTCCGCCGCGGACGGCTCCGGAAGCGGGCGGCGGGGCGGGGGTCACTTCCTCAGCCTAGGCGCGCGCATCGTCGTGGTTCTGCCGGAGGCCGTGCATTCCGCGCCAACAAATGCCACTCGGACGCCGGTGGCATCCACGGGTGAACTGTTGCCTCGTGTGACGCCACGTTTCGTCGGGAGTCCGACGCGCTCGCTAGCGTCGCCGGAGTCGCCCTTGCCGACATCCCCCCACCTCTCGCGCATCCAGCGCAGCTCCGCCCTGCACCGTCCTGCACCATCCGAGTCCCGGAGGATCCATGAGTATCGCCCGTACCGCAGCGGCCGCGTTGACCGCGACCCTGCTCGCCGTGAGCCTGACCGCGTGCGGCGCGTCGTCCGCGTCCGCCCCCACCGAGGCGTCCACGGACAAGACCGCCCTGAAGATCGGCTTCAACCCGGGCCCGTACGAGGAGATGTTCCAGGGGGGCATCCAGCCCATCCTCGAGGCGGAAGGCTACAGCATCGAGCCCGTCGAGTTCACCGACGGCATCACGGTCAACGTGGCCGTGAACTCGGGCGAGATCGACGCGAACATCATGCAGCACCCCGTCTACATGAACTTCGTCAACAAGCAGGAGAACATCGACAACGCCGCTCTCGTGCAGGTCCCGACGCCGCGCATGGCGCTGTTCGGCGGCAAGAAGGCCTCCCTCTCCGACGTGGCCGACGGCTCGACCGTCACCGTGCCGAACTCCCCCGCGAACCTGTACCGCGGTCTGCTCATCCTGCGCGACGTGGGCTGGATCGACTTCGCCGACGTCGACGACCCCAACACCGCCGACCTGTCGATCATCACGTCGAACCCGAAGAACCTGAACATCACGCCCATCGAGAACGCGCAGCAGGTCCCGGCGCTCCAGGACGTGGACTACGCCACCATCCAGGGCAACTTCATCGTCTCGGGCGGCCTCGACTACGGCAAGGCGCTCGCGGTCGAGAACCAGCCCGTGCAGTTCTCGAACGTCGTCGCGGTGCGCTCGGTCGACGTCGACACCCCGTGGGCGCAGGCGATCAAGGCCGCGTACCAGTCGCAGGAGTTCATCGACTTCGTCAAGGCGAACCCGCAGTACTCCGGCTACCAGCTCCCGGCCTGGTTCGAGTGAGCGGCACCGCGGGCGGAGGCATCGTCTTCGACGCGGTGACCAAGAGCTACGCCCGGGGGGCCGTCACCACGACGGCCCTCCGGGATGTCTCGCTTCAGGTCGCCCCCGGAACGATCTTCGGCGTCATCGGATACAGCGGAGCGGGGAAGTCCACGCTCATCCGCACCGTCAACGGCCTGGAGAAGCCGACGTCGGGACGCGTGCTCGTCGACGACATCGACATCTCGTCGCTCCGCGGGCGCGCGCTGCGCGCGGCGCAGAAGAACACCGGCATGATCTTCCAGCAGTTCAACCTGCTCGAAACCCTGTCGGCACGCGACAACGTCGCCCTCCCTCTGCGGCTCGACGGCGTCTCGCCCGCCGACGCCCGCCGTCGCGCCGACGAGGTGCTCGACTTCGTCGGGCTGACCGACAAGGCCGCGAGCCACCCCGGCGACCTGTCCGGTGGACAGAAGCAGCGGGTCGGCATCGCGCGGGCTCTCGCCCGCAACCCCAAGATCCTGCTCTCGGACGAGTCGACGAGCGCGCTCGATCCCGCCACGACCGCCCAGATCCTCGACCTGCTGCGTCGGATCAACCGGGAGTACGGCACGACGATCCTCGTGGTCACCCACGAGATGGACGTCATCAAGGACCTCGCGCACGAGGTCGCCGTCATGGCCGGCGGCGAGGTCGTCGAGCACGGCACCGTGCTCGACACGTTCGTCCGTCCCCGGGCCGACGCGACCCGCGACTTCGTCGACACGATCGTCCCGCGTGGCCTTCCCCGCCGGGTCGTCGACCAGCTCGGCGGCGAGGGACTCTGGCGGATGCTCCTCCTGGATGCCGAGGTCGAGCAGCCCCTGATCACGGGCCTGATCCGCGATGTCGGGGTCGACGTGAACATGCTCCACGCCGACATGACCCAGATCCAGGAGCACACCGTCGGCCAGCTGATCATCAAGGTCACCGGCAGTCCGGAAAAGATGCGCGAGGCGCACCAGTACCTGTCGGAGCGGGTCGTCGAGCTCGAGGAGGTCACGGCGTGAACGGCAAGTGGACGCTCGTCACCCCCGAGATGTACCTGCGCGCGCTCGGCGAGACGTTGCAGATGCTCGGGGTGTCCCTGGTCATCGGGTCGATCCTCGGCGTCATCCTGGGCGCGATCCTCGCGCTCACCCGCCGGGGCGGCGTGCTGCAGAACACCCCGGTCAACGTCGTGCTCGGTACCGTGGTCAACCTGATCCGGTCGCTGCCGTTCATCATCCTGCTCGTGGCGATCCTGCCGTTCACGCGCCTGCTCGTCGGCACGAGCATCGGTGTCTGGGCCGCGATCGTGCCGCTCACCGTCATGATCTCGCCGTACATCGGCCGGCTCGTCGAGAACTCGCTCCTCGAGGTGCCCGCGGGCGTCGTCGAGGCGGCCCGCTCGATGGGGGCGTCGCCGCTGCAGATCTTCTGGCGGTTCCTGCTGCCCGAGGCGCGCGGTTCGCTGATCCTGGCGATCACCATCGCCACCGTCGGGCTCATCGACGCCACCGCGATGGCCGGCATCGTCGGTGCGGGAGGCCTCGGTGACCTCGCCATGTCGTACGGCTACCAGCGGTACGACGGCGTCGCGATGATCGTCACGTGCCTCATGCTGATCGTGCTGGTGCAAGGCATCCAGGCGATCGGGTCGACGCTCGCGCGTCGGTTCCGGAGGCGGTGACCGTGGTCGACTTCGCGCCGGCCGCCCGAGTGGCGGCCCTGCCCCCGAACTTCTGGGGAGCGATGGATGCCGAGAACGCCCGGCTCGCGACGCTGCCGGGGCCGCGGTTCATCGACGTGTCGAAGGGCAACCCCGACCTCCCGACGCCGGAGCGCATCGTGCACGCGATGCAGGGCTTCGTCGCCGAACCCGCGAACCACCGGTATCCGTCGTACGCGGGACGCCGGTCCCTGCGCGAGGGGGTCGCGAAACGCTACCGCGAGGATCACGGCGTCGAGCTCGACCCCGACACGCAGGTGGGGATCTTCCACGGCTCGCACGAGGCGCTCATGGCCGCGGTGCTGGGGCTCGCCGACCCCGGTGCGACCGTGGTGCTCCCCGACCCGGGGTACCCGCTCTACACCTCGGCGGTCGACCTCGCGCAGGCGCGTGCGGAGGCGCTTCCCCTCACCGAGCCCGATTATCAGCCCGACTTCGCCGCGCTCGATCACGTCGACGCGGCGCGCCTCGTGCTGCTGAACTACCCGAACAACCCCACGGGCGCACTGGCGACGCCGGCGACGTTCACGGCCGCGGTCGGGTTCGCCGAGCGGGTGGGAGCGGCGCTCGTGCACGACTTCGCGTACGCGTCGCTGGGCTTCGGCGAACGCCCGCTGTCCGCCCTCGCGGTCGACGGCCCCGAGGGGCGCACGGTCGAAGTGCAGACGCTGTCGAAGACGTACAGCATGGCCGGGTGGCGCGTCGGGTTCGCCGCCGGGAACGCGTCGCTGATCTCGGCCATGCGCCGGTACCAGGCGCACGCGTTCAGCACGATGTTCGGCGCCACCCAGGAGGCCGCGGCCGAGGCGCTGCTCGGCGACCAGTCCGCCGCCGACGAGCTTGTCGAGGTCTACCGCCGACGCCGTGACCTCGTGGTCGCGGGCCTGCGCCGCATCGGCTGGGAGGTCATCGAGCCGCGCGGAACGTTCTTCGTGTGGGTGCGCCTGCCCGAGGGGACGGATGCCGTCGCCTTCGCGCAGCGGCTCCGGGAGGAGGCGCGGGTCGGCATCGCGCCCGGCGACGGCTTCGGCGTCGGCGGACGCGGGCACGTCCGGCTCGGGCTCGTCGTGGACGACGCGACGCTGGACGAACTGATCGAGCGCCTCGCGGCGTTCTCGCCCGGCGTGGGCTCGACGCTCTAGAGCTTCCGCCCCGGGTTCAGGATGCCGCGGGGGTCGAACACGCGCTTGATCTCGCGCTGCAGGCCCCGCAGCCGCGCCGACAGTTCGCCGTCCACGTCGTCGAGCTTGAGGGTGCCGACGCCGTGCTCCCCCGCGACGGTTCCGCCGAGGCTCTGCGCGAGGCGCAGGAGTTCGGCGGCAGCGCGGTGGGCGGCTTCCGTCGCGACGGGGTCAGACCCGTCGTAGACGACCGTCGGGTGCAGATTGCCGTCGCCGACGTGCCCCGCGAGGCTGATCTCGGCGCCCGTTTCGCGGGCGATGCGCTCGGCTTCGCTCGCGAACTCGGCGAGCCGCGACCGCGGAACCGCGAGGTCGCCGTGCGTGGCATCCCCCCACAGCACCTGCAGTCCCGGGTTCAGCGCGCGGCGGGCGGCGAGCAGGTCGTCCAGCCGCTCCTCGTCGTCGGCACGGGTGACCGACAGCGCGCCGTGCTCAGCGAACACCGCGGAGAAGTGGTCGAGATCGTGGTCGGCGCCCTCGAGGGAGTCCGTGACCGCGAGAAGCCAGGATCGGGCGTCCGGGTCGAGAGGGATCTCGGGGCGGGCGATCCGGATGCCGCGCAGCGCGGTGTCGTCGAGGAACTCGAGCGTCGAGGGGAGCCGCGAGCCGGAGGTGATGGCGGCCGCGGCGGCGAGCGCCGCGGCGGTCGAGGGGAACAGACCCAGGACACCGCGGGCAGGGCCCGGCGCCGGGAGGAGGCGGAGCGTCGCCTCCGTGACGACGGCCAGCGTTCCCTCGGATCCCACCACGAGGCTCGTGAGGTCGAGCCCCGCGACGCCCTTCACGGTCGCGGGCCGCGTGCGCTCGATCGAGCCGTCGGCCAGGACCACCTGCAGCGAGAGCACGGCATCCCGGGTCACCCCGTACCGGATGCAGCGCATGCCGCCGGCGTTCGTGGCGATCGTCCCGCCGATCGTGGCCCACTCGGCCGAGGCCGGATCCGGCGCATAGAAGAGCCCGCGGGCCGCGGCGGCGCGCTGCAGGTCGGCGACGATGACCCCCGGCTGCACCACCGCAGTGCCCTCGGCGACGTCGATGGCGAGGATGGCATCCATCGAGGTGAGGTCGAGGAGGATGGCGCCCTCGATCGCGGCGGATCCGCCGACGAGGCCCGTGCGCGCTCCCTGCGGGACCACGGGGGTCCCGGTCTCGTTCGCCACGCGGAGCACGGCGGCGACCTCTTCGGCGCTGCGCGGCCGCACGACCAGTTCGGCGCGCGGCGCGGGGTGCCGCGACGAGTCGGTCGCCTGCGCCGCGACGAGAGCCGGGTCTTCGATGATGCGTCCGGCGGGGAGCGTCTCCGTCAGGCGCGCGGCCAGATTCGCGGTCATCCCTCCAGCGTATTCGGGCGCCCGCGTCCCGGCCGGGCAGCCGGTCACGGGGCGTAAGCGGGCAAACGAAAACCCCGGATGCCGAGGCATCCGGGGTTTCGAGGAATTCGCGAAGCGATCAGCGAACGACGACCGCGAGGACGTCGCGGGCCGAGAGCACGAGGTACTCCTCGGCGCCGAACTTGACCTCGGTGCCGCCGTACTTGCTGTACAGAACGCGGTCGCCGACGGTGACGTCGAGGGGGACACGGTTGCCGTTGTCGTCGATACGGCCGGGACCGACGGCGACGACCTCGCCCTCCTGCGGCTTCTCCTTGGCGGTGTCGGGGATGACGAGACCACTCGCGGTGGTCTGCTCAGCCTCGACCTGCTTGATGACGATGCGGTCCTCGAGCGGCTTGATGGAAACCGACACGGTCTACCTCTTCTTTCTCGTTACAGAAGACTTGTCAGCACTCACGCGGGGAGAGTGCTAATCCGAGTGTAGAGAAGCGCTGGCACTCACGCAACGCGAGTGCCAACAGTTTAGGCACCTAGGCTGGCCCGGTGGAGATCGCCGAGCTGACCGCCCTGCTCACCCCCGCCGGGCTGACCCTGCTCGACGAGGTGGGCCCGCTCACCACCACCGACGAAGCCGCCCGCGCGGTGTCGCGGTTGCGCGCCGCCGGCCACTCCCCCGATCTCGTCGCCGCGGTCGTCGGCCAGGCCCGGCTCCGCGTGAAGGCCGGTGCGAAGTTCGGACCGTTCGCCGACCGCATGCTCTTCACGCGCGCGGGTCTGGAACAGGCGACGCGGCTGTCGATCGCGGCGCGGCACGCGGGACGCTTCCGTGCCGCGGGCGTCACGTCGGTGGCCGACCTCGGGTGCGGGATCGGCGGCGATGCTCTGGGCCTCGCGGGACTCGGCATCCGCGTGCACGCCGTCGACGCCGACGAGGTCACGGCCGCGATCGCCGCGTACAACCTCGCGCCCTTCGGCGACGCCGTGACCGTGGCGCACGGGCGCGCGGAGGACGCCGACCTCGACGGAGTGGATGCCGTGTGGCTCGACCCCGCGCGACGCACCTCCGGGCACGGCGAGACGCGGCGCGTGTCGGCCGATCAGTGGTCGCCGTCGCTGGACTGGGTCTTCGGGCTGCTGCAGGAACGTCCGGGCGGAGTGAAGCTCGGACCGGCGTTCGACCGCGAGCTGATCCCGGGCGACGTCGAGGCGCAGTGGATCAGCGCCGACGGCTCCACGATCGAGCTGGTCCTGTGGGCGGGAAGTCTGGCGCGGGAGGGCATCCGCCGCGCCGCGCTCGTCGTGCGCGGCGACGACGCCTGGGAACTCACGGCCCCGGCCGACGCCCCCGACGCCGAGCCGCGCGAGCTCGGCGCCTTCGTGCACGAGCCCGACGGCGCCGTGATCCGCGCGCGGCTCATCGGGGAGGTCGCCCGATCCCTGGATGCCGGGATGCTGGCGCCGGGCATCGCCTACCTGACCTCGGACGCGGCGCTCACCAGCCCCTTCGTCTCGTCGTTCCGCGTGCGCGAGGAGCTCCCCGCGGACACGAAGAAGCTCGCTCGGGCGCTGCGGGAGCGAAACATCGGAACGCTCGAGATCAAGAAGCGCGGCGTGGACATCGACCCCGCCGTGCTGCGGACGCGGCTGTCGTTGCGCGGCGACGAGTCGGCAACGCTGCTCATGACGCGGGTCGAGGGGCGCCGCGTCGCCCTGCTCGCCGACCGCGTGGGCTGAATCGCGGGTCAGGCTGCGGCGCCCGCGGCACGCTCCGCGAGGAACTCGTCGATGCGGCTCCGCGTCACGACGAGCGTCTCGATGCGCTCGCTCAGGTCGGCGCGGACGCGATCGAGCTGCGCATACAGCGCGTCGTGGGCCTCGGTCGGCGCATCGCCGGTGCACGCGAGCACCGACGTCACGATCTCGCGCGGGAAGTCCATTCCGAACAGCATGTGGATGACGATCGCCCGCTCGACCGCGACCTGGTCGTAGCGGCGGTAGCCGTTGGACTCGCGCTCGGAGGCGATGAGCCCGAGCTGCTCGTAGTAGCGCAGGGAACGCGGGCTCACGCCGCTGCGTCGACTGACCTCGCCGATCCTCATGAGCTCCGCCTTGACCTTGACACGATGTCAATCTATACGCTCTCCCACGCCACCGGGCACAGGGCCGCGGGGCGGGAGGGAACCATGAACGCGCGAGTCGAGGCCGGCGGCCGCACCCGGACATTCGTCGTGGTCGGCGAGGCCGACGGACCGGCGAAACGACCCCTCATCCTCGTATTCCACGGCTCGAAGCAGACCGGCGAGAGCCACCGACGCTTCACGGGTCACTCACTCGACACCCTCGCCACCGAGGGCCGCGCCGTCGTCGCCTACCTCGACGGGTACCGGAGCAATTGGAACGACGCCCGCGTCCAGAGTTCCTTCCCCGCCCGACGCGAGAACATCGACGACATCGCCTTCACCCGCGAGGTCGTGTCCTCCCTCGCCGAGAGCCACGGAATCGACAGGGGGTCGGTCGTCGCGATCGGGTTCTCCAACGGCGGCCAGATGGTCATCCGTCTCCTCCACGAGGCCCCGGAGCTCCTTGCCGGCGCCGTGATCGTGGCGGCCACGATGCCCGAGCGCGAGAACTTCAGCGCGGAGTTCTCCACGAGAACCGATCATCCCGTCCCGGTGGCGATCGTGGCGGGCACGGCCGACCCGATCATTCCGTTCGAGGGTGGTCGGATGTCGTGGTGGGTGCGGAAGATCTTCTCGATCGACGGCCGGACCTTCTCGGCGGTCGCGACGGCGGAGTACTTCGCGCAGCGGAACGGAATCACGGTCGCGCCGCAGCGGAGCGAGCCGACGGCATCCGCGAAGGTCCCGGTGGAGACCCTCGCCTATCGCGAGGCGGGGCACCCGCCGGTGACCCTGTACATCGTGCGCGGGGGCGGTCACACGGTGCCGGGGCCGGCAGTGGGGCCGCGCGTCGGACGCACCGCGGCGCATCCCGGCATCCGGGAGATCGTGTCGGAGGTTCTCGGAGAGCTGCGCGGGTCACACCGGTGACAGCTGCGGCAGCGCCCACAGCAGCCACCCGGCGCTGAAGACCACCGACAACACCGCGAGGGCGAGCGCCCAGATCGCGACGCGGCGACTGTCGTGCGCGCGGCGCAGCGAGATGATCGACATGACGATCGCGATCACGCCGAGCGGCAGCAGGACACCCGCGAACAGCGACGCGACCAGGGCGGCGATCGCGACGGCCAGGGCCCACGGCGCGACGGATGGCGGTGCGACCGGCACCGGTGGGCTCCACGGCACGACGTGCTCGCCGAACGCAGCGCGCTCGAGCTGCGCCGTGGGCAGCCGGTGGTCGTCGAACGCGTCGCCCGCCGCGATCTGCTCCGCGGCCGTGGGCGCTGCCTCGGCCTCGGTCGCCTTGAGCGCGCGCCTACTCGGCGGCGGCTGCGTCTCGCTCATGAGGCCGCCCGGGCGGGCAGCGGCGCGGGGGCCGTGGCATCCGGATCCTCCGCCACCTGGATCTCGGTGACCGGGAGCGTGGAGTCGGCCCCGAAGGCGAGCGTCGACGGGCGACGGCCCGAAGAGATGAGCTCGGCGGCGAGCGCGGCGATCATGGCGCCGTTGTCGGTGCAGAGCCGCAGCGGGGGGATGCGCACGGCGACGCCCGCGCCGGCGGCGCGTTCGAGGGCGACGTCGCGCAGACGCTTGTTGGCGATCACTCCCCCGCCGAGGAGCAGGCGCGGCACCCCGTAGCGCTCGCACGCGTCGAGGGCCTTGGTGACGAGCACGTCGACGACGGCCTCGCGGAACGATGCCGCGACGTCGGCGACCGGCACCGGCAGCCCCGCCGCCTCGTGCTGCTCGACCCACCGCGCGACGGCGGTCTTGAGGCCCGAGAACGAGAAGTCGTACCGGTGGGATGCCATGTCGGAAGCCCGTGAGAGCCCGCGGGGGAAGCGGATCGCGGTCGGATCGCCCGCCGCCGCGGCACGATCGATCTCGGGCCCGCCCGGGTACGGCAGCTTCAACAGGCGCGCGACCTTGTCGAACGCCTCGCCGGCCGCGTCGTCCATCGTCTCGCCGAGCAGTTCGACGTCGCTGGTGAGGTCGCGGACGAGGAGCAGAGACGTGTGGCCGCCGCTCACGAGCAGCGCGACCGTGGGGTACTCCAGTTCGCCGGCGTCGGCGTCGAGGATGTCGGCGGCGATGTGGCCGACGAGGTGGTTCACGGCGTACAGCGGCTTGTCGAGGGCGACCGCGAGGCCCTTGGCCGCGCCGACGCCGACCATCAGGGCGCCGGCGAGTCCGGGGCCGCTCGTGACGGCGACGGCGTCGATCTCGTCGAGCGTCACGCCGGCTTCGGCGAGCGCCGCGTCGATCGACGGCTGCAGCGCCTCGAGGTGCGCGCGGGCCGCGACCTCGGGCACGACGCCGCCGTACCGCGCGTGCTCGTCCATGCTCGAGGCGATCGTGTTGCTCAGCAGCTGCCGACCGCGGACGATGCCGATCCCGGTCTCGTCGCAGCTGGTCTCGATGCCCAGCACGAGGGGCGCGTCCATCAGCACCATCCCTTTCCGGTCGCGTCGGTTGCCGCCGCATCGTCGGGCGTGCGGCGTGCGGACCACGCGCGCAGGTCGAGCTGCATGACGATCGCATCGACGTCGTCGGGCTGGTAGTACCGCGGGCGTCGGCCGACCTCGGCGAAGCCTTCCGACCTGTACAGCGCCTGCGCGACGGGGTTGTCGGCGCGCACCTCGAGGAACACGTCGCGCACGCCGCGGCGCTCGGCTTCCTCCAGCAGTTCGGTCAGCAACGCGCGGCCGCGTCCGCGTCCGCGCGCGGTCTCGGCGATCGTGATCGTCTGGATGTCGGCATCCTTCGCCCCTCGGACGGCGCGAAGCCCCGCGTAACCGACGAGACGACCGGCCTCCTCGACGACGACGTACCAGCCGTGCGGAGATGCGAGCTCCTCGCGCATCATCGCGGGGCTCCACGCGTCGGTCGGGAACGACGCGTGCTCGAGGGCCATGATCGCGTCGAGGTCGTCGAGCGTCGCCGCGCGGGTGCTCACGCGCTCACCCGCTTCGGGGCGTGGGCCGCGACGACGTCGGGGCTGCGGAGGTACAACGGCTCGGAGCCGGCGAGCTCGCGACCGGCGTCGAGTGCGCGGGCCGCGGCGAGCGCGATCATCGCGGCCGAGACGCTCGTCGCGTCGTAGCGCGCGGCTCCGGCCTCGGCGAGGCGGGCGTCGAGGTCGTCGCGGGGGCTGAGCGTGGCATCCATGATCCGGATCGGAAGGCCGTCGTCGTCGATGCCGTCGTAGACGCTGTACGCGAATTCTTTGCGGCGGGCGTCGGTGACGACGGCGAAGCGCGGGGTCTCGGTGCCGGTGAGGGCGTCGGAGAGCAGGATGCCGAGTGCGACGCCGTCGTGACTCGGCACGGGGACGACCGGGACGCCACGCCCCACCGCGAACGCGCGCGCGGTGGCGATACCGACGCGGAGCCCCGTGAACGGCCCCGGGCCCATGCCGATCGCGACGTGCGTGGGCGTCGGTGCCGCCTGCGCGGCGCGGCGCAGCAGGTCGCCGATGACCTCGGCGTGTCCGAGCGCGTTGGCGCTCTGCTCGTCGGCGAGCACTTCCCCGTCGCGCGCGATGGCCGCCACCGCGGTGCCGAGGGAGGTGTCGATGCCGATGATCACCGTTCCAGGGTATCCGGGGCGTCCGACACCGGTGCCGTCGGGCGTTGGTCGGGGTACCTCGTCCCACTTGTGGCGGTGCATGTCCCACTTCTTGCTGCCAGAGGCTGCCGCAACCCGCCATGGGACACGGGCCATCTGCGACCGCGCACAACTCCGGCAGACGGCGCCGCACCGCGCATCGGTGGCCGCGGACCGGCGCAACTGCCGGAGTTCTGCAGGCATCCGGCGGGGCGCTCCGCTCCGAACAAAAGGCATGGAAAGACAACTGCGCCGGCTGGTGGTGCCGACGGCCGCGGGGCCGATCGTCGCGCACGCCGGCCGACGCTCGGCCGGCACGGTCGCGACGGTTCTGCTGCACGGTGCCGCAGGGTCATGGAGAACGTGGATGCCACTCCTCAGCGCGGCCGATCGGCTCGGCATCCCGCTCGATGACGTCATCGCGATCGACCTGCCCGGGTGGGGCGAGTCGCCGGGCCCGGCACCCTCGCCGACGGATGCCGCGGAGGCCGTCGTCGCGGTCGCCCGCGCCCTCGGATACCCGCGGTGGCGCGTCGTCGGCCACTCGCTCGGCGCCGTGATCGCCCTGGACATCGCGGCACGATTCCCGGCGCAGACCGTCGCCGTCGGGCTCGTCTCCCCCACCGGCGCCGCGGTGCGCGCCGTGGTGCGCCGCCCCCTCACCGGATGGCTGACGCTGCCCGCGTTCGGCGGCATGGTCGTGGCGATGGCGACCCTCCGGGGTCTCGGTCCGCTCGCCCATCCGCTGCTCCGTGGTCTGCGCCGCGTCGGTGCGCTGCGAGTGTTCGCGCGTCCGTTGTTCCGGCATGCGGACCGCGTCGACCCAACGGTCTCGGATGCGCTGGCCGACGAGATCCGGCCCGCCGCGTTCCTTTCGGCGGCGCGCGCCGCTCGCACCCACGACGACGACGCCTGGAAGCGGATCACCGCACCGGTGCGAGCCGTTCGCGGTCGCCACGACGTCTTCGCCGGACGACAGGACGCGCGTGACGCCCGCCGCCGCATCCCCGGCTACCGCGAGACCGTGCTCGACGACAGCGGCCACTTCGCCCACGTCGAGCAGGCGTACGAGACCCTCCGCGCCCTGCGCGACGTCTGGACCGCCGAACCCGACCGCCGCTCGAGCGCGACGCGCGACCGCCAGCCGACCTGAGGCTTCACGGCCTCCGCGAGACCGTCACCGTCCGCGGAGCGTCCGCATCCAGGTCGAGAGTGTGCGGGGCGATCTCGCCGCACGCGTTGTCGACGCCTCGGCCGCCGGCCTGGCGGGAGATCTCGATCTCCCACCAGCCGTCGGCGAGGTGGTCCGCGACGCCGCGGCCCCATTCCACGATCACGACCGAATGCTCCACGTCGATATCGAGGTCGTCGAGCTCGACGGCGGCCCCGAGGCGATAGGCATCCACGTGCACGAGAGGGGCGCCACCCACGAGCGACGGGTGCGTCCGCGCGATCACGAACGTCGGGCTCTGGACCGGACCACGGATGCCGAGCCCCTCGCCGATCCCGCGGGTCAGGGTCGTCTTGCCGGCACCGAGCGGACCGGTGAGCACGACCACGTCACCGGGCTCGAGGGCGCGGCCGAGGGCACGGCCGAGCTCCTCCATGTCGGCGGGGCCGGCGATCTCGCGCTCGCCCAGCAGCTCGTCGGGAACGCTCACGCGCCCACCTCCCGTCTCGGCACGCGCGCGCCGATCCGCGTCACGATCTCGTAGTCGATGGTGTCGGCGGCATCCGCCCAGTCCCTCGCCGACGGCACGCCGAGCGTCGGGTCGCCGAACAGCACCGCCTCGTCACCGACGGCGACGGGGTGGTCGCCGACATCGACGACGAACTGGTCCATGGCGATGCGGCCCGCGACCGTGAAGCGTCGGCCGTTGATCGTCACCGGGCCGCGACCGGACGCCTGGCGCGGGACGCCGTCCGCGTACCCGAGAGGCACGAGCGCCAGCGTGGTGTCGGTCTCCGTGCGGTACGCGTAGCCGTACGAGACGCCGGTGCCCGCGGGCACGCGGCGGACCGCGGCGACCGCACCGCGCAGCGTCATCGCGGGACGAAGACCCAGGTCCGCCGAGGACCGGTCGTCGAACGGCGAGATGCCGTAGATCCCGATGCCGATGCGCACCGCGTTCAGCCGCGCCTCGGGCAGGGCGATCGCGGCGTGCGTCGCCGCGATGTGCCGGAGCGGCGGGTTCAGCCCGGCAGCCGCCGCGAGCACGACGCCCTCCTCGAACCTCGCCAGCGCGGCCCGGTCGTCGGCTTCGCTCGTGTTCGACAGGTGCGAGAAGAGCCCGACGACCCGCAGGCGTCCGATGCGCTCGAGGCGCGCGGCCTCGGAGAACACGACGCGCCAGTCCGCGGGCGCGATGCCGTTGCGCGACAGACCCGTCTCGATCTTCAGGTGCACGGCCGCGGGCCGGTCGCCCTGCGCCGCGTCGCCCCGCACGCAGCAGCTGGTCGATGTCGGAGATCCCGAGCTCGATGTCCTCGCGGACGGCCTCGGAGAACGACGCACCGGGAGCGTGCACCCACGCGAAGAGCGGCGCGCGGATTCCTCGGCGCCGCAGGGCGAGCGCTTCGTCGATGTCGGAGACGCCGAATACGGCTCGCGCCACCGCGGAGCGGCGCGACGGCCGCGCGATGCGGCGCCGTGCCCGTACCCCTCGGCCTTGACGACCGCGATGACCTCGACGCCCGTCAAGCGACGCAGGTGCCGCACGTTCTCGGCGATCGCGTCGACGTCGATCAGCGCTTCGCGCAGGACTCCGGATGCCATCCTCATGCGACGCCCTCCCGGGTCGGTTCAGCGGGCCCGGCCTCGGGTGCGGAGGGTCCGGCCTCGGCGATGACGTACGCGGTGGCGAGCGCCGCGTCGTGCGACATCGACAGGTGCAGCGCGGTGATTCCGCGCGCGGACACTGTCGCCGCGGTCTCGCCGGTGAGCGTGAACGTCGGGCGGCCCGAGGGTTCGGGCGTCACCTCGATGTCGGTCCAGTACACCCCGTCGGATCCGCCCAGCGCCTTGATCAGCGCCTCCTTGGCGGCATACCGGGCGGCTAGCGAGCGGGGCTTGAGCAGCCGCTCCGCGGGCGCGAAGAGACGCTCGAGAAGGCGCGGGGTCCGCGCGAGCTGCTGCTCGAAGCGCGGCACGTCCACCAGGTCGACGCCGATTCCGACGATCATGCGCCCTCCCTCCCTGGCATCCCATCCATTCTGCCGGTGCGCAGCCTCCGACGGCGAAGGGGCCGGATGCCATCGGCATCCGGCCCCGAAAACGTCCGGTCCTACTCGACCGTCACCGACTTCGCCAGGTTGCGGGGCTGGTCGACGTCCAGGCCCTTGGCCTCGGCGAGGCCCATGGCGAAGATGTGCAGCGGCACCACGGCGAGGAGCGGCTCGAACATGGGGGCGGCGAGCGGGATGCGGAGCACCTCGTCGGCGGCGGGGAGCACGGCGACGTCGCCCTCTTCCGCGATCGCGATCACGCGGGCACCGCGGGCGCGGATCTCCTCGATGTTCGACACGACCTTCTTGTGCATCTCCCCCGAACCGCGCGGAGACGGCACCACGACGAACACCGGCTGGCCGGGCTCGATCAGGGCGATGGGCCCGTGCTTGAGCTCGCCGGCGGCGAAGCCCTCGGCGTGGATGTACGCCAGCTCCTTGAGCTTCAGCGCACCCTCGAGCGCGATCGGGTATCCGACGTTGCGGCCGAGGAAGAGCACCGAGCGGGTGTCGGCCATCCAGTGCGCGAGCTGCTCGATGCGGGTCTGCTCGGTCTCGAGCACGCGCGCGATCTTGCCGGGGACGGCCTCGAGCTCGGTGACCGCCTCGACGGCGACCACGGGATCGACCGCGCCGCGCACACGACCGACGTGCAGCGCGAGGAGGTACAGCGCCGTGATCTGCGCGACGAACGCCTTGGTCGAGGCGACGGCGACCTCGGGGCCGGCGTGCGTGTAGACGATGGCATCCGACTCGCGCGGGATGGTCGCACCCTGCGTGTTGCAGATCGACAGCGTCTTCGCGCCGCGCGCCCGGGCGTACTTCACGGCCATGAGCGTGTCCATCGTCTCGCCGGACTGGCTGATCGACACGACGAGGGTCCGGGGCGAGAGCACCGGGTCGCGGTAGCGGAACTCGTGCGCGAGCTCGACGTCGACGGGGACCCGCGTCCACGTCTCGAGCGCGTACTTGCCGACCATGCCGGCGTACGCGGCGGTACCGCACGCGATGACGAGGATGCGGTCGATGTCGGCGAGGAATTCGTCCATCCCGTCGAGCTCGGGGATCTCGACGCGACCCTCGTGGATGCGACCGCGGAGGGTGTTGGCGACGGCCTCGGGCTCTTCCGAGACCTCCTTCGCCATGAACGACGACCAGCCGCCCTTCTCGGCGGCGGACGCGTCCCACGTGACCTCGAACGCCTCGACCTCGACCGGTGCACCGGAGAAGTCCGTGACCTCGACACCCCCGGGCGTGATCGCGACGATCTCGTCCTGGCCGATCGCGAGCGCCTTGCGGGTGTGCTCGACGAACGCGGCGACGTCGGAACCGAGGAAGTTCTCGCCCTCGCCCAGGCCGATCACCAGCGGGGAGTTGCGGCGCGCGCCGACGACGAGGCCCGGGTGGTCCTTGTGCATCGCGAGCAGCGTGTACGCACCCTCGAGGCGCGACACCACGGCGCGGAACGCCGAGACCAGATCGCCTGTCCGCGCGTACTCGCGGCCGATCATGGCGGCGGCGACCTCGGTGTCGGTCTCGCTGCGGAAGGTCACGCCCTCGCCCACGAGCTCGCTCTTGAGCTCGGCGAAGTTCTCGATGATCCCGTTGTGGATGACGGCGAGCTTGTCGTCGTCCGCGAGGTGCGGGTGCGCGTTGGCGTCCGTCGGTCCGCCGTGGGTGGCCCAGCGCGTGTGCCCGATGCCCGTGGTGCCATCGGCGAAGGGCGTGGATGCCAGGTCGTCACGCAGCACGGCGAGTTTGCCGGCGCGCTTGCGCATGCCGAGCCCCCGTTCGCGTCGATCACCGCGATGCCCGCGGAGTCGTAGCCCCG
>NZ_BADA01000026.1 GCF_000333395.1 Microbacterium sp. B19 | reverse complement strand
GCGTCCCGCGCGTCGGGGGCGAACGATGCGGTCGACTGACCGTCTCCCGCGAACGTGCCGTTCGTCGCCGTGAAGTTGTACGACGACACGTNGCCGTAACGGACGGGCACGAGTACTGCTGCCACGAGACCTGGATGGTGCTGCCGGCGGTGACCGAGGATCCCGGGAGAGTCGGCGTGCCCGGCTTGTCGAGCGGAGTCTCCTCACCGAACACGCGGAGCGTGATGATCGTCCCGGCGGGGACGCTGCCGGTCGGGCTCACGGTGTCGACCTTCCCGACCTGGTCGGGGCTGGTCGCCGCGTTGCCCGGCTCGCAGTTGGCGCCGAGCTTGTTGGTGCTGAGGATCGTGCTGGCTTCGTCGCAGGTCTTACCGGGCAGCCCGAGCGAGTTCACGTCGACGAGCTGCTGCGAGGTCTGCGTCGGGGTCGGGGACGCACTCGCGCTCCGCGAGGGCGCGGCCGAACTCGGGGCGTCGCTGGAGGGGGCGGCATCCGGGGTCTTCTGGTTGCTGAGGACCGCGAACAGCGTGCCGCCCAGCACCAGCAGGAGGAGCAGGATCAGCGCCACGAGCGGCCACGTCCAGGGGCTGCGCTTCTTCTGCGGACGCGTGTCCTCCTCGACGTGTTCCTCCGTGAGGAGCGACGGCGCGGGCGTCGGGAGCGATGGTGCAGGCACTTCGCGAAGGATGACGCGGGAGGCGGATTGTGTAACAATCTCCCCATGCTTCCCGCCCTCGCCGTCCTCGCCGCCGCGCTCTGCTTCGCCACGACCGGCACGGCGCAAGCGCTCGCCGGCGTCGACGCCTCCCCTCTCGCGGTCGGCGCCGCGCGGATCGTGGTGGGCGGCGGCATCCTGGGCCTCATCGCCCTCGCGCGTGCGCGCCCGCGCGCGAAGATCCCCGCGGCGAAGGGACCAACGGCGCTGCTGATCGCGCTCGGAGCGGTCGGCGTCCTCGCCTACCAGCCGCTGTTCTTCCTCGGCACGCGCGAGAACGGAGTGGCGATCGGCACCGTCGTCGCGCTCGGCTCCGCCCCCATCGCGACCGGAATCGTGGATGCCATCCGCTCACGGCGCACACCCTCGGGCCGGTGGATGCTCGCCACCGCCGTCGCCCTCGCCGGGGTCGTGCTGGTGTCCGGCATCACGGGCGGCGCGGTCGCCCTCGCCCCCGGCGGGCTCTTCGCCTCGGCGGGCGCGGGAATGTCGTACGCCCTCTATACGGTGTGCGGCAAGGCGCTCATCGAGAGGGGGTGGGACTCCACGCGCGTCATGGGAACCGTGTTCGGTGTGGCGGCCGTCGCCAGTGTCCCCGTGCTGCTCGTCGCGGGAACGTCGTGGCTGCTCACCCCGAACGGTCTCGCGCTCACGCTCTGGCTCGGGATCGTGACGACCGCCCTGGCCTACCTCCTGTTCGGGTGGGGTCTGGCGCGCCTCACCGCCGTGACCGTATCGACGCTGACACTCGCCGAGCCGCTCGGCGCCACGATCCTCGGGCTCCTCGTGCTGCACGAGCAGCTCACGGCCGTGAGCGCGATCGGCCTCGCGCTCATCGCGGTCGGCCTCGCCGTGGTTTCGGCTCCGTCCCGTCGCCATCAGGAGGTTCCGGATGCCACGGCCCCGGCGTGATCCCCCGATGCTGCCGCCCGTGCAGCCCCCCGCGTCCGGTACAGCCGAGCCGGCCGCGGCACGCGCAGCGCACAAGGCTGCTGCACCTCCCGCGGAAACGCCCGCGCGGGGCGGCACTCCCGGCCCCCGCACGGCCGACGTCGTCGCGGAGGCTGTGCGCGGCGCGATCCTCTCCGGCGAGCTCGCCCCCGGCACCCCGCTCCGCGAAGAGGAACTGAGCGCGACCCACAGCGTCTCGCGCCACACCGCGCGCACCGCGCTCGCGACCCTCACCGCCGAGCGGCTTGTCACCGCGGAGCCGTACCGCGGCGTCCGGGTGTCGGTTCTCGACGACGCGGCCCTCATCGCCCTGCAGGAGCTGCGCTGCGCCCTCGAGACCGAAGCGCTGCGGATCGTCCGGGGGCGTGGCATCCATCCGCCCGACGTCGACGCCGCCCTCGACGCGCTGGCCGCCGCCGAGGCATCCGGGGACTGGCCCGCCACGCTCGACGCGCACGCCCGCGTTCACCGCGCCCTCGTGGATGCCGCGGACTCGCCGCGCATCGCGGAGGAGTACCGGCGCCTCGACTCCGAGATGCATCTGCTGCTCACGCACGTCCGACCCGCGTACGCCCCCGGTGCACTGACCACCGAGCACCGCGCGTACGTCGAGGCGGCGCTCGCCGATCCCGAGCACGCGGTCCGGGAGCACCTGGAGCACTCGACGCGCATGATCGTGGAGGGACGGCGGACGAACTGACCCGGGTGACATGATGACCGGAAAGGGAGCGGTGGGGGCACCATGACTTTTCACATCCAGCCTCCGGTGGGGCGGCCGATCGTCACGGCGGTCACCGGCACGAACGGTAAGACCACCGTCGCGACGGCGACGCGGCAGCTGATGACCCTGATCGGGTGGCGGGCCGCCGGTTACGACTCCACCGGGGTGACCGAGGTCGACGGGACCCTCCGCGAGAGCCGGGTGCGACGATCCCCGGACTACCTGCCGGAGTTGATCGAGGCGCAGGCGCGGGCCGGCGCGGAGGCGGTGTCCCTCGAGGCGTTCGTCGGCATCCTGGCGGACGGGTTGTTCGAGCGGGTGCCGGTGGACGTCGCCGTCTCGACCGGGCTCGAGCGCGACCACATCGATGTGCACCGCAGCGTCGAGGGGTACTGGAACGCGAAGCTCCGACTCTTCCGCGAGTATCTCGCCCCGGGCGGAATCGCCATCGTCGCGAGCGGATCCGCGCAAGGTGACCTCGTCCGTGAGGCCGTGACGAGTCGTGGCATCCGGCTGGTCACCGTGGGCGAGGGCGGCGACCTCTCGGCGACGGACCTCGACGAGCGCGCGGGCCGCCTGGAGGGAACCCTCCGCGTCGAGGGGCAGAACCACCGCCTCTCGCTGCCCACGGTGCATTCCGTGGCGGTGACCAATCTGCTCCTCGCCGCGACCGTCGTCATCGCGGCCGGAGGCGATCCCGCGGCCGTGGCCGATGCGCTGTCGCGCGTCGAGCCCCCGCCCGGTCGACTGCAGCTGATCGGTGAGAAGGGCGGCGTGACCGCGATGGTCGACACCGCGCACAACCCGGGTGCACTGCGGGTCGCGTTGACCGCGGTCCGAGCGCGGACCACCGGCCGGGTCATCCTCGTCTTCGGAGCGGGCGGCGAGCGCGACCGCGGCAAGCGGGCTCCGATGGGCGCGATCGCCGCCGAGCTGGCGGACGTCGCGATCCTCACCGATGACAATCCGCGACGCGAACCGCCCGAGCGCATCCGGGCCGAGGTGCGGGCCGGCATCCCGGACTGCATCGAGATCCCCTCACGAGTGGATGCCATCCACGCGGCGCTCCACATGGCACGGCCGGGCGACCTCGTCCTCGTCGCCGGCAAGGGCGACGAGGACACTCAGCTCGTGGGCACGACCAAGGTCCCGCACGACGATCGTGAGATCCTCCGGCGGGCGCTCGCCTGAGCGAACGACGTGCGGTCAGGCGCCGCCGTCGGGGTCGTAGCCCCCGTCCGGGTCGTACCCGCCATCCGGGTCATAGCCCCCGTCCGGGTCGTACCCGCCATCCGGGTCATAGCCCCCGTCCGGGTCGTACCCGCCATCCGGGTCGTACCCACCATCCGGGTCGTAACCCCCGTCCGGGTCGTACCCACCATCCGGGTCGTAACCCCCGTCCGGGTCGTACCCGCCATCCGGGTCGTAGGTCGCCGCGTCACTCATGATGCCCCCAAGGTTTCGACTGCGTGTGCCACCGATTGAACGCCTCGCGGGCGGCCCAGCGCAACCACCGAAATGAAGGGACTGCGCCTCGCGGCGACACATCCCGTCATGTCTCGCAACGCCCGTTGGCGGCATCCGTCGTCCGGGTTAGCGTGGGGGCACATCGCGGCGATCCGGGCGGTCCCGGGCCTCGGTTCATAACCGAAGGCGTGGCGGGTTCGACTCCCGCCGTCGCGTCCACTTCCCCGGTCGATACAATGCGGCATGCCCGCCGGCCACCCCCTCGGAGATTACCTGCGCGCCCGTCGCGCACTGCTCCAGCCTGCCGATGTGGGGCTGGATGCCGGACCGGGTCATCGACGGGTCGACGGGCTGCGCCGATCCGAAGTCGCTCAGATCGCGGGCATCAGCACCGAGTACTACGTGAAGCTCGAGCAGGGGCAGGAGACCCGGCCGACCGACCAGGTCGTCGAGGCGTTGTCGCGGGCATTGCGTCTGGACGTGAATGCGACCATCTACCTCCACGCGCTGGCGCGGATGGGGCCGAGCCCCGCGGCCGGTCTGCCGACGACGGCCGTCGAGCGCACGCGATGGTTGATCGATTCGTGGCCCATGACACCGGCTCTCATCCTCGATCGCCATTTCGACATCGTGGCGATGAATCACGTCATGTCCCGGTTGATCGATTCGTACCGGGTGGGACTGAACGTCACGGTCGTGCTGCTCACGCGACCGGCCATGCGGCAGCTGTACACCGAGTGGGAGGCGCTGAGCGCCCGCACGATCGGGCTCTTCCGCGCGCGGGTGGGCCCGCACCCCGACGATCCGCGCACTCAGGAACTGATCGACGAGATGACCCGTGACAGCGCCCGTTTCCGCGACCTGTGGAACCGGCACGACATCGCGGGGATGAGCGAGGGTGCGCACGCCATGCGCCACCCCGTCGAGGGTGTGCTGACCCTGCACTACCAACATCTTCCGCTGATCGGCTCGGACGATCACACGATCTTCGTCTACTACGCCGCCCCCGGATCGTCGAGCGAGGCCACCCTCGCGCGCATCGCCGCCCTGGATGAGGGAGGTAGCCCCGCTACTAGTCAGGACGCGGGCACGCGCGATCCGGACTGAAGTCCTACCGTCAGCGCCATGGAACTGGGTCTGGCGGGAAAAGTGGCGGTCGTCACGGGGGCGAGCAAAGGCATCGGCCTCGCGATAGCGACGGCGCTCGTGGGGGAAGGCGTGCGGGTCGTCGCCGGCGCCCGATCGTCCACCCCCGAACTCGACGACCTGGCGTCCACCGGGAACGTGCTCTTCGAGAGCGTCGACCTATCCGACCCCGATGCGCCGTCGCGCCTCGTCAGTCGCGCGAGGGAGTTCGGCGGACTCGACATCCTGGTCAACAACGTGGGGGCCGTCACTCTGCGCACCGACGGCTTCCTGGCGATCAGCGATGAGGAGTGGCTCGCCACGATCACGCTCAGTTTCCTGGCGGCGGTGCGTACGACCCGCGCGGCGATCCCCCTCCTGATCGAGCGCGGCGGAGGAAACGTCGTCACGATCGGATCGGTCAACGCGTTCCTCCCCGACCCCGGCGTCATCGACTACTCAGCTGCAAAAGCGGCGGTCTGGAATCTGTCCAAATCGCTGTCGAAGGAGTACGGTGCCGAGCACATCCGCTTCAACACGATCAGCCCGGGCCCGGTGGCCACACAGCTGTGGCTCGGCGACAACGGCGTCGCAGCGACAGCCGCGCGGAACATGGGCGTCGACTTCGCCACGGCACGCGACCGGGTCGTCGCGAGCCAGGGCGGATTCTCCACCGGTCGTTTCACTCAACCGTCCGAGGTGGCCGACCTCGCCCTGCTCCTCGCCAGCGATCGCGCGGGGAACGTGACCGGCGCCGACTTCCTCATCGACGGCGGCCTCGTCAAAACGCTGTGAGTTCTGGCATCCACATCATCATCCGAAAAGGAGTCCTCATGTCCACTCACGTTCTCTTCATCCACGGCCTCTGGATCCACGCGAGCGCGTGGCGTCCCTGGCAGGACCTGTTCGAGGAGCGCGGGTACTCGACGTCGGCACCGGGATGGCCCGGCGACCTCGAGACCGTCGCCGCCACCCGCGCGAATCCGGAGGGTCTGAACGACGTCGGAATCTCGCAGATCTGCCATCACTACGCCGACATCATCGAGGGCTGGGACGAAAAGCCCCTCGTCGTCGGCCACTCGTTCGGTGGTCTCATCGCCCAGGAGCTGATCGCCAACGACCTCGTCGCAGCGGCCGTCGCCATCGACCCGGCCCCCGTCAAGGGCGTGAAGGTGCTCCCGTTCTCGCAGCTGAAGTCCGGGCTCCCGGTGCTCGGCAACCCCGCGAACAAGTCACGCACCGTGGCGCTCACCCCGAAGCAGTTCAAGTACGCCTTCGGCAACGCGATCACCGACGAGGAGTCGGATGCGCTGCACGCCGCATGGACGATCCCCGGGCCGGGTCGGCCGCTGTTCGAAGACGCGACGGCGAACTTCGTGCGCAACTCCCCCGCGGCCGTGGACACCCACACCGCCGTGCGCGGGCCGCTCCTGCTCACCTCGGGAACCGAGGACCACACCGTCCCGCGGTCGGTGACGCTCGCCGTGGCGAAGCTCTACGCCGACAACACGGCATCAGTGACCGAGTACCACGAGTACGAGGGCAAGGGCCATTCCCTGACCCTGGATGCCGGGTGGACGGACGTCGCGGAGGACGTACTCGCGTGGCTCGCCGCGCAGGGCTTCGCTCCCGCCGGTGCACAGGGAGCCGCCGCGGCGGGGTAGCGAGGTTCAGGCCTCGCCGTGGCACCACTTCGTCGCCGGGGTCCTACAGCTCGCGCCCGCGCAACCTCCCGACCTGGTCGATATCCGGTGCCGCCGGCGCGTTGCGCGTACTCTGGCCCGCGGTGTCCCCCGCACCGACGCGATTGCTGCGCTCCGTCAGCGCGACGAGGCCGAGGTGCTGGTCGGCGCTCCAGCACACGGTGCGGCCGCGCTGATCTTTCGTACGGGCCAGGATGCCGGCATCCTGGAGCTCGGAAAGCGCTCGGTGCGCCGCCGTCGTCGAAACCGCGTATCTTTCGGCGACGCTGCGAAGAGTGACGACCGGCTCGGTCGCGAACCGATTCAGAACCTTCCGCACCACCGCATCGCTTCGAGGAATCACCGGGGTCGTTCCCCGTTCCCGGCGGTGGTCGAGCAATCTCTGGAACGTCCGTTCGTCGAGTTCAGCGACGTCCTCAGCGAGGCGAACAGCGTTCTCCGCCGCCAGTTCGCTCGCGTGTGCGAACGAGACGACCCATTCGTCGAGTCGCCCGGCGCGGTAGGCGGTCAGCCCCGAGATGTACGCGCCCGTGTCGCCGGCGAAGACCGTGCTGATCGGAATCAGGATCGATCGCAACGCATCCGACCGGCGGAGCACGGTGTGGATCAGCGCTCGTCCCGTGCGCCCGTTGCCGTCGATGAACGGGTGGATCGCCTCGAACTGCGCGTGCGCGATCGCCGCGCGGATGACGGGGTTGCCCTCGGTCCGAGACACGAACGCCGCGAGATCGGCGACGAGCCGGCCCACTTCCGTCTCGGGAGGGGGAACGAACTCGGCGCGGATCGGACTCCAGCCCGAACCTCCCACCCAGTTCTGCTCCGTGCGCAGCCCCCGCGGGAGCGAGGGTTCGATGAGGTGCTGAAGGTTCACGATGTCATCGACGGAGATCGGGCGATCGCGGTCCGCGAGCGCGGCGACGGCATCCTCCGTGGCGCGGACGTTGGCGATGACATCCAGGGCGACGCGCGAACCGTGATGGAGAGACTCCGCGATCGCGAGGCGCTTGGGAGTGACGCGATTGCCCTCGATCCACGACGACGAGATGCTCTCGGAGCGGACGAGCAGGTGCGAGAGGTAGGCAGCCCGCGTCCCCAAGCGTTCGTCCGCGCGCGCCAGCGCCACGAGCGCGTCAGCTGCGGCGCTCCGCGCCTTTTCCCCCACGCTGGGGAGATCCGCCCCGAGCTCGTCGGGAATGTAGGCGAGGTAACGTCCGGGCGCGCGATCACGCCTACTGAGCTGCCCTCCGTCGGAGGGTGCCCACGTTCGCTCCTCGTACGTTGCCACCACCGCCTCCGTTATTAACTTTGACGGCAATAGAGTTATTAACGGCATTGTCGTCTGCACGTTGTGCGACGGGCACGGGTGCGCCTACGGGTGGTCCGCCGGCCGAGGCAGGGTCCCGTGCGCGATGAGCAGCTCGTACACCCTCTCGAACGCCTCGGACAGCGCGGCGCTGCTCTCGCCGTCGAGCGCGTCGAAGAACACCTTGCGGACGAACGCGATGTGCCCCGGCGACGCCCGCCGGAGAAGTTCACGCCCGGCCGGAGTCAGTGTCACGTCGGTGGCGCGCCGGTCGTTCGCATTGGATGCCAGCTCGACGAGGCCCTCCTCGGCGAGACGGCGCGTCTGGTGCGACACCCGGCTGCGCTCGGCGCCGATCCGGATCGCCAGGTCGGACACCGTCATCGTGCCGCTCGGCTCGCTCGTCAACGCCACGAGCACGTCGTAGTCGACCAGCGAGATCCCGCTGTCATCGCGCAGTTGCCGGTTCATCTCGTAGCGCAGACGCAGCTGCACCTTCATGAACGCGAACCATGCGCGAACGTCGGCGTCGTCCTCGAGGAACGCGTAGGGCGACTCGGCGGGGACGTCGTATCGACTCATGGGCTCTCCGTCCGTCGGCGCTCCCGTCCCGGCATCCGAGCGGGCCGCCCCCAGGCTAATCGCGCCCCCGCCGTCGCTCATGTGAAGAGCACGGTGTAGACCTTCGCGAGGAGGCCGTCGCGCAGGATGCCCATGTCGGCGCCGTGCAGCACCGGCGCCCCCTCCGGACCGAAGGCCCACGCGAGGTAGCCGAGGTCCTGCACCTGGTAGAACGGCCCGTCGGGTACGAAGACGAAGTCGGGACCCGCACCGTCGAGGATCTCCTGCGCCTTGGCGTCGAGCGCGTCGTGGCCCTGCACCTCGGCATCTGGATCCGCGAAGACGACGTCCTCCGTGTACGTGCGGCGGATGGCTTCGCGGCGCGCCTCGCGATCGCGCTCACCGAACACCTCCCGCAGGTTGGCTTCCATCAGTGCCTTCAGATCGCCGTGCGACATGCCACTCCCACCCACTTACGTGAACTTTCACCTAAAGTAGAACGAGGGGATGCCACGGTCAAGGTAGAACGCCGACCGACCGCGCTCCACCGGGAGGACGCCATGAACGTCGACGACGTGGCCGACCAGCTCGCCCTGCGGGACCTGGTCGCCCGATACGCCCATCACGCCGATCGGAAGCAGCCGGCGGAGCAGGCCGCGGTGTTCGCGGTCGACGGGCGGGTCCGCCTCTACGACGGGGATCCCGACACGACCGAGCCGATCGACATGGTCACGGGGCGCGCGGCGCTCGAGCGCACGTTCGCCGAGCTCATCGCGCGCTACGAGGTCACGACGTACCTGAACGGCCAATCGCTGATCGACGTCGACGGAGACACCGCGACCGGCGAGACGTACTGCCTCGCGATGCACGTGCTCGACGAGGGCGCCGGCCGCGAGCTGCTCACGATGTCGATCCGGTACCTCGACGCGTTCGTCCGCACGCCCGAGGGGTGGCTGATCGCCGACCGGCGCCTCGTCTTCGACTGGGTCGACAGCCGACCCTCGCACGCGTGATGTCCAGGCTCACCACTCCCTTCGGCCCCCGCACGACCGCCCGCGAGATCCTCGAGGGCGTCGAGCTCGACGGCCAACGCTTCATCGTCACCGGCGGCGCATCGGGCATCGGCGCCGAGACGGCGCGGCTGCGGCACGGGTCTGCAATTACCGCGGCATCAGTGACGCCTCCCGGCGCGCTATTGTTCGTTCTTATTGGGGATTCCGTCCCCCGCGTCGGGGGGCGCATTCATGACTCGTTCGAACGTGCGCGCAGGCGCAGAATTTCCATCGTCCGCGGCCGCAAACCGTCGGGGCAAGAGGCGCATTCCGGTGTGGTTGTGGGTAATCCTCGGCATCCTGCTGGCGATCGTCGTGCTGCTCCTGTCGCCAATTTTCGCCGTCGTCTTCCTGGCCATTCTCATCACGGGAATCGTCGCGCTCGCGAAGAACAGCCGGACGTGGTTGCGCTTTCGTAGCCGCAAAGCCGCTGCGTGGGTCACGGCCGTCGCCGCGGTGGGCTTCCTCGCCACGGCAGGAATCACGAACGCCGCCGTCGTCAACAGCCCGCCGAAGACGCCCGTCGCTCTGGTCGCCTCACCGGTGAGCGCCGCCACACCGGCAGCGTCGGCGACGCCTCGCCCGACTCCCACTCCCACCCCGACTCAGACTCCGACTCCGACTCCGACTCCGACACCCGTTCAGATCGTTTCCGTCATCGACGGCGACACGATCGACACGAACATCGGCAAGGTGCGCCTGATCGGAATCGACGCTCCCGAGTCGGGCTCCTGGGGATACGACCAGGCGACCACCGAGCTGACCTCGTTCCTCGCCCCCGGCGGCGCGGTCCTCGTCTCAGTTCCCGGCCGCGACGACAAGGACCAGTACGGGCGCCTCCTCCGATACGTCCAGGTCAACGGCGAGGATGCCGGCACGCACATGCTTCGCAGCGGCTGGGCGATCGCCCGGTACGACGGCCGCGACGGATACGGCTCGCACCCGCTGCAGGCGACCTACATCAGCGTGGACGACTCTGCTCCGATGCCGGCCGAGCCGGCGCCCGCCCCCGCGGAGCCGGCACCCGCGCAGCCTGCGCCGGCGGACCCCGCACCCCAGCCCGCCCAGCCCGAGCCCGCACCGGCGGACCCGGCTCCGGCGAACGATCCGCGCTTCAAGACGTGCAAGGAAGCCATCGCCAACGGCTACGGCCCGTATCAGAGCGGCGTGGACCCGGAATACGACTGGTACCGGGATGCCGACCACGACGGGTGGGACTGTGAGCGCTGAGCTCGTCTTCGTCATCGGAACCGGCGCGCTCCTCGTCCTCGCGGCCGCCGGTATCCCGCTCGGGCTCGCCTATCGGGCACGACGGATCGTCGAAGGGACCAGCGCTGCCCTCGCCGGACTCACCGAGGTGAACGCGCGATACGCCGAGTCGGTGATGCCTCTCCCCGTCCTCACCCGCCGCTATCACGCCACAACAACGTCGAAGTCGGCGTTCGACCGCTTTCAGCTCCGCACATTCCTCATGGACGCCGTTCTCGACGAGGAGGCACGACTCGCGTTCGACATCGAGGCGCGGCTCGAACGAATGCAGCGGTACTCCTCCTACACCAACGCCGTGACCGAACTCGGGAGCCGGTCGATCGGACGCTCGACAGACGAGCGAATACGAACCGATAGATACGCGACGATCGAGCGGCGCCTCTTCCACAATCGAATCCTGAGCGCTCCCACACCCCTGGCGACCGTGACGGCAGTCGTCAGCTATACGAGTCCACAGGGACGCAATTCCTACCGCAAACACCTCGACTGGAGCTTCGCGGAGCTGCGCGTGGGACTCGACGACGCACGACGTCAGCGTGCCGCGAAGTCCACCACGGAGTACCTCCGCCGTCGCGAACGCAGCCTGCTCACGCCGAAGATGCGGACCGATATCCTCCGCCGCGATGGTTCTCGATGCCGCATGTGCGGAGCGTCCGCATCGACCGGCGCAGTTCTGCACGTGGACCACATCGTGCCGGTGAGCCACGGTGGACGAACAGAACTCGGAAACCTCCAGACGCTCTGCCAGTCCTGCAATCTCGGCAAGAGCAACCGCTTCGTCGGCTGAAGACTCTGGCCTCTCAGCGAAGATGACCCGCCCTTCCCCAAAGGGAGGGACGGGTCATCGCCTGTATCCGCGCAGCGACGTGGGCGTCAGTGCTCGTCGTAGTGGTCGGCGTGCGCCGCGTGACGGTGACCGTCGTGGACGTAGTCCACGTGGTCGTCGTGCGCGACGGGCTCGTGTCCGCAGTCGTCGCCGTGTGCGTGGTCATCGACGCCGTGCTCGGCCTTCGACTCGTGCTCGTCGTAGTGATCGCCGTGGAGGGCGTGGTGGTGCGTCCCGTGCACGTAGTCCACGTGGTCGCCGTGCTCGATCTTCTGGTGGCCGCACTCGTCGCCGTGCGCGTGCTCGTCGACGGTGTGTTCCGCGTGCGTCTCGGTGGTGCTCATTGCTGGTTCCCCTGCTCGTTCGGTTCCTGGACGTGGGCGATCGCGTCGAGCACGACGTGAGCGACGTGCTGATCGGCGAGGGCGTATCGGATCTCCTTGCCCTCCCGCTCCGAGGTCACCAGCCCGGCCTGCCGCAATGTCCGGAGGTGCTGAGACACCAACGGTTGCGACAGCCCGGCCTTGTCGGCGAGTGCGCCGACGGTGAGCGGTCCCGTGCTCAGCAACCAGACGAGCGCAAGGCGCGACTCGTTACCGAGAACCTTGAACAGCTCCGCGGCGGCGGCGAGCCCGGCGATCTTGTCCACTCATCAAGAAGACCAGACACATAAGGGAATTGCAATGTGTCTACGTATTCGGGAATGGTTCTCGTTCGCGCTCAGCCCTGGCGGCCCTTCCACCGCGGGTTCAGCTTGTTGATCACGAACACGCGTCCGCGGCGGCGGACCACCTGCGCACCGGGCTGGTTCTTCAGCGACTTGATCGAGTTGCGGACCTTCATGGCATCCTCCTGTTGATAACCGTTCTCAATAACAAGATAGGCTGTCCCCCGATTCCCGACAAACGAAGGGCGGATGCCATGAAGACGACGATCGTGACGATGGGCGTGTGCGCACCCGAACGCCGCGCCTACGCCGAGCGCGCGGCCGTCGCCCTGGGCCGGCCGCTCCACGCGGTCGTCCGAAGCGCCGCGCACCCGCTCCCCCACCCGCGCTCCCGGATCGACGGCGAGCGCGTCGTCGTGGATCTCGGCACCGACGTCGACCTGATCCACGCGATCGCCGCGCGCGGAGGGGTCGAGGTCGAGGCGGTCTGCGTCGTCGACGCCCGGCACATGATGGGCGACCTCCTCGACGACGCTCCGCTCGTGGCATCCACCGCTCCGGGCGACCCCCGCGGCGACGTCGGCGCCCGTGCACGTCAGGCGGCCGTGGCGCTCGAGATCGCCACGCGCATCGTCTGGGTGAATTGGGAGCTGGTGCCGACGGCCGCGCTGGCCTTGCAGATGGCTCTCGCGTCGCACCTCAATCCCGGCGCGACGCTCCGACTCACCCGGGATGCCCGCGCCGACCTCTCCGCCACCGCCCCGCGCGAACACGAGACCGAGGTGCTCGAACGCGCCGGGTGGGTCCGCGCGCTCAACGACGAGCACGACCCGTACATGCGCGACAACCGCGTCAGCACGCTCCGCTACGACCAGGTGCGGCCGTTCCACCCCGCCCGCCTGCAGACCGCCCTCGACCGTCTCGACCACGGCGCGGCGGGGCGCCTGGTCCGGTCCGCCGGGTTCTGCCGACTCGCCTCGCGCCCCGGCATCCTCGCCCGGTGGGAGCACGTCGGTTCGGCGATGTGGATCGAACCGCTCCGCGCGGACGACGGAAACCTCGGCGTCGGGCAGGAGATCGCCTTCACCGGACTCGACATCTCGGCGCCGCGACTGCGGCACATCCTCGACCTCGCAGCGCTGACCGACGACGAGCTCGCCGCCGGGCCCGACGCGTGGGCCGCGTTCGACGACCCGCTCCCGGCCTGGCCGACGGTCGACCTGACGATCCCGGATGCCACCGACTGACGGCATCCGCTGGCGCAGCGGAAGTCCTGCACTCTCTGCCAGGATCGACCCGTGTCCGACGACATCGAGATCTGGGTGACAGGGCCGCTCGATCCTGCCGCCATCCGCGACGTCATCGGGAACACCCGCGGCTTGCACGTCGCTCGCCGAAGCGAAGAGACGATGGTGGTGACGCGCGGCCTTCTCCGGCGTCCTTCCTTCTCGATTCACGGCCCGGAGGCGGCGGACTTTGCCGACCACTATCCGCATCTCATCGTCACCGGTCTGGCGGGGACCCACCGTTACCTCCTCTCGCGTGACGCGGGATCGCCCGTCGACGACCAGAGCGCCAGCGAGGTGGCGCGCCGCGTGTCGGTGTCCGCGAACGGCTTCACCATCGACTCCCGCGACGGCGGGATCTGGCCGGCACCGCGCGTTGCGCACGTCGGTGTCGAGACGCCGACACGACGATCGACCTGGAGCCCCGAGGTGCTCGAAGCCCTCCGCGGCGTACCCCGATTCTTCGTCACCGTGTCTGAAACACAGATCGCGCGGAGCCTCTGGGACTACGCCGAGGACGCGCTCGCCGAGCGCGCCCTGGCGATGACGAGAACGGAACTGCTCGCAATCCGCCGGATCTGTGCTGTCTTCGAGAATCCGAGCTACCCCCTGCCCATCGAGGGACAGAACATCACCCATAACCACGTGTCGGCTATGGCCGCGATCGCCCTGTTCGAGGGCGGAATACGCCCCCTCGCACGCACCCGCCGTCGCCCGCAGAAACAGCGACCCGGGCGATTCACGCCGATCCCGTCGCCCTTCTCCGACAGCATCGGCGAACCCGACTGGTACTGACTGCCCTGACAGCGAGCTCCGGACGACATGTCATCCGTCCTGTCAAGCCACTCGCCGGGACGGTGCCCCTCCGGCACCGTGGCCGCATGAGCACTCCTGATCTCCCCTCCCGCCACGCCGACGATGCCCGCGCCGACAGCGGTGCCCCCACGGATGCCGTCACCGACGACGTCCGCGAGGATGCCGCCGAAGCCGAAGAGAACGTCGACCTCGACGACCACACGGGCGACGCCCTCGCCGACGGCGCGGCCGACGACGACGCCCCCGCCGCGGAGGGCCACGCCTGAGCGGCCGGGCCTTCGTCGGCACGTCGGGCTGGCGATACCCGAGGTGGAGGGGGGATTTCTATCCGCCGGGCCTCGTCCAGCGGCGCGAGCTCGAGTACCTCGCGGAGCGCCTGCCGAGCGCCGAACTCAACGGGTCGTTCTACTCGCTGCAGCGGCCGGAGAGCTACCGACGCTGGCGTGACGCGGTACCCGACGGCTTCGTCTTCGCCGTCAAGGGCTCGCGGTACGTCAGTCACATGCTGCGGCTGACGAACGCGCACGTCGCGCTCGCCAACTTCTTCGCCTCGGGGGTTCTCGCTCTCGGGCCGACGCTCGGACCGATCCTGTGGCAGCTTCCCGAGCGTCTGGAGTTCGACCCCGACGTCCTCGAGGCGTTCCTCGGCGACCTCCCCCGCACCACCGCCGCGGCGCTCGCGCTCGCCCGTCACCACGACGCGCGCCTCGACGGACGCGCCTGGCTGGAGACCGAGGCCGACGTCCCCCTGCGCTACGCGCTCGAGCCGCGGTCGGAATCCTTCCGCGACCCCCGCGCCGCTGAGATCCTCCGCGCGCACGGCGTGGCCCTGGTTCTCGCCGACACGGCCGGGCGCTGGCCCGCGTTCGACACGGTCACCGCCGACCACGTCTACGTCCGGCTCCACGGTTCCACCGAGTTGTACGCGAGCGGGTACACCGACTCGGAGTTGGACGGGTGGGCCGAACGCGTGCGCGGCTGGCTCGAGGACAGGGACGTGTACGTCTACTTCGACAACGACGCACGCGGCCGCGCCCCGCATGATGCCGTGGCGCTCGACGCGCGGCTGCGCTGAAGCTCAGGCGATCCGCGTCCCCGGCGGCAGCCGCCGCGCCGGCGTCCGCGTGCGGGCGATGCCCCACGCCAGAAGACCGGCGCTCAGCAGCAGTTGCAGGAAGAGCCCGACGAACCAGCTCGGGACTGTGCCGGCGATCTGATCCTCGGTCGACTCTCCCGGCATCGACGCGTTCGTACACGAGTCGTAGGAGACCGTGGCGTCGGGCGAGATCTGCGCGAGCCGCACGCCCGTCGCGATCTGCGAGAACAGATCGGACGGGTTGCCGTACTCGTCGTAGGTCGGCGGCGTAGCGTCGGCGAGGATCACGAACGGGTTCGCCGCGAGCACGCCCCACACGCGGTCGAACCGCGGCATCTCGCTCGTGTAGGACGAGGTCGTGCACCCGATCTCATCGAGCCGCGGGCACTCGGTCGCGTCGTTCTGGAGGTACGGGTCGCACCCGACCGGGACCGCGTTCCAGTCGACCTCCCGCGTCGTCACCGTCTGCTCCGACCGCAGGGCCGACCCGCCGAGGCCGAACGCGATCACCGTCCCGAGCGTCAGCGCCGCCACGATCAGGTACGTCGTCGCCACGGAGAAGACGGGACGCGCCACGATCGCACTCACACCGACCCCGATCGCCGCCACGACGCCGACTTCGAGGACCAGGATGCCGAGCGACGAAGCGATGACCGCGGGGTTGAGCTCGCCCGCGAACGTCGCGACCACGAGGAAGGGCAGCGCGACCACGAGGAATGCGAGCCCCGAGATCCACGCCGCCAGGAACTTCCCGAGCACGATCTCGGCCGTCGTCACCAGCGTCACCTGCACGGGGGCCAGGGTCGCGGCATCCCGGTCGCCGTTGACGGCACTGCCGCTCAACGTCGGCGACACCAGCAGCACGAGCAGCAGCACGAACATGATGACGAGCGAGTAGAACCAGCCGTTGCCGCCGTTGTTCAGCGAGAACGACGAGAGCGAGAGCGTGAGGAGCGCGAGGAGGATCACCGCGAAGATCCCGAGCAGCACGTACCACCCCACCGACCGCACGCGCTGGCGCAGATCGATGCCGATCACCGTGCCGAGCCGCCGGGCGTTCATTCGGGGCTCCCCTCGGTCGCGGCGTTCCCTCGCAGGTCGAGGAACGCGTGCTCGAGGTCTCCCACCGCGGGGGCGTACTCGACGACCGGGATGCCCGCTCCCACGAGGGCCCGCAGGCCTGCGACCGCGGCTCCCTCGTCGGCGAACGGCACCAGCAGGTCACGGCGATCGACGCCCACGTCGTCCGGAGCGCGTCCGAGCGCCGCCGCGACGGCCTCGCGGTCGAAGGCCGTTCCCCGGGAGGCGTCGGCCGCCACCCGCACCCGCCAGACCCGGACGCGGGTCGTCGCGGCGGCGACGCGATCACGATCGACCGTGCGGCCGTCGAGCAGGAAGACGGCGTCGTCGACGACCTCCTCCAGTTCGGACAGCACATGGCTGGAGATGAGAACCGTGCGGCCGTCGTCGGCGAGCCGCCGCAGCAGCACGCGCAGATCGATCCGCGCCTGGGGGTCGAGACCGGACGCGGGTTCGTCGAGCAACAGCACGCGCGGCTCGTGCACGAGAGCGCGCGCGAGCGCCAAGCGCTGCTTCTGCCCGCGGGACAGCACCCGCGCGGCGGAGCCGGCGAGCGGCACGAGATCGACGAGTTCGAGCAGCCGGTCCGCGCGTGCCCGCGCCTCGGCGCGGGAGAGGTCGTAGAGCTGCGCCGTCGCGACCAGCACCTCGCGCGCGGTCAGCGTCGGCCACGCGCCCAGGGAGTCCGGCATCCATCCGAGAAGTCGCCGTGCACCCGCCGGGTCGGCCACGGGGTCGACCCCGCCGATCCGGATCTCGCCCGCGTCGGGTCGCAGCAGCGACGCCAGCATCAGCAGCAGCGTCGTCTTGCCCGATCCGTTCGGCCCGACGAGGCCCGTGACCCGGCCCGGTTCGGCCGTGAACGTCACGTCCGCCACCGCCGTGACGGCGCCGAACGCCCTCTTGACCTGCACTGCTTCGATGCCCGCGCCCCCTGCGTCCATGCCCCCACCCTATGCGCGGCCTCCGACACGCCCCGGGGTTTGGGGGCGACCGTTCAGGATGCCGCGAGCGCGCGGCCGAGGGAATCGCCCGACGCCCACGCCGTGCGGACGGCGGGCGACTCGCCCCACGCGTCCCCGCACAGCGACAGCCCCGGTGAGCGGAAGAACGGCTCCCCGGTCGCGCGGAGCGGGCGCGCGAACGTCCACCGGTGGACGTGCGTCGCGACGGGTTCGGCGTCGATCCGGAGCAGTCGCCGCGTGGCCGCCACGACCGGTGCGATCGCGGCGTCCGGGTCGTCGAGGGACCGTCGCGCGGCATCACCGGTGGTGTGCACCACGAGAACCGGCGCGCCGTCGCCGCGACGGTCACCGTCGTCCGCGATGAACGCGACGTCGGGGTCACCGTTCACGAAGGCGCCGTGCAGATCGGCGGGCCAGCGCCGCTCCTCCCAGCGCAGCACCACGGCGATCACCGGCTCCCAGTCCTGCGGAGCGACCGGGATGCCATCCCCCAGGCGCCGCGCCTGCGGTTCCGGGATCGCGAGCACCACCTCGCCGGCATCCTTCCCGTCGACCCGGTAGGGAGCCACGCGCTCGACCTCCCGCCCCGACTCGACGTCGACGCCGTCGGCCAGGTCGAGGACGAGCGAGCGCGACCCGGCCGGCGCCGACCACCGCATCGGCCCGGTCTTGCGGGCTTCGGTTCCGTCGGCGTCGAACGCGGAGAACGTGTCGGTCCACGGCCGCGCGACGCCGCGCGCCTCCCAGTCCGCGACAACCCGCGCGAACCGCTCGTCATCGCCGACGACGAAGTACGACGCCCCGAGGTCGACCGCGCGCCCGTCGATGGTGCGGCTCGACAGCCGCCCGCCCGGTCGGCGCCCGCGGTCGATCACGCGCGAAGTCCCACCGGCATCCTGCACCGCCCGCGCACACGCGAGGCCCGAGATGCCGCCGCCGACCACCGTCACGTCCACCGTCATCCCGCCATCCTCCCGGGCACGGCCGCGCGGGTGTCGGGGCTTGCGCCTACGCGCCGAAGAACGCCACGCCCAGGTCGGGGTGGTCCACGAACACGCCGTCGAGCGCGGCATCCCGGAGCACCGCCCACTCCCGCTCGTACGCGCCGAACTCGGCCGGCCCGCCCGCCCCCTGGAACGCCGGGAGCAGGAACGCGTTCTCGGGCCGGCACGTCCACGTGAACACCCGCAGCCCGCGCTCGTGCGCCTCCGCGACGAACGGCGCCGGACCCCGCGCCGCCCCGGCCGCGTCGGGCGCGAGGATCAGCCGCTTGTCGGGACTGATGCCGTCGACCTCCCGCGCCAGCGCGTCGAGCCCCGCGGGTGTGAGCATCGACACGTACGACGCGGCATCCGCACCGTCCCGCTCGCGCAGGTCCCACGGAGCCCCCTCGGCCTCGATCAACTGCACGAGGGGAGCCTGGATGCCACGCTCCCGCAGCCTCTGCAGCACGAGGGGTTCGAACGACTCGATGACCAGCCCCGGGTCGTCCCACCAGGCGGCATCCCGCAGCTCCCTCTCGACGAGGGCGGCCATGTCGAAGCCGGCGAGAGCGAAGAACGCCGCGTGCTTGATCTCGAGCACCACCCCGACGCCGCCGGCGCGCGCGAGGTCGAGGACGTCGCGGAGGCTGAGCACCGGATCCTCGTCGTCGTGGGCCGCACTGCCCGGTCGCAGCGCCGGGATCCGCTCGCGGCAGCGGAGGGTGCGCAGCTCCGACCAGGTGAAGTCCTCGGTGAACCATCCGTCCAAGGGCTCGCCGTCGACGAGGGCCTCCCGGCGACGATCCGCGAACTCGGGACGCGTCGACACGTCCGTCGTGGAGCCGATCTCGTTCTCGTGCCGCACGACCAGAACACCGTCCCTCGAGGGCACGACATCGGGCTCGATGGCATCCACTCCCGCGGCGATCGCGCGCGCATACGAGGAACGGGAATGCTCGGGAAGGTATCCCGGCGCGCCGCGGTGACCGATGATCAGGGGGCGCTCGACAGGCACCGGGCCAGGGTATCGGCGCACTGTGAACACCCGCTCCGCTCAAAGCAGAATCCCAGTCCGCACGGGGATTCTCCCGGCCTGCTCGGCTAGTGTTGGTCTACAGCACGGTGCTGTGATCACCAGCAATTTGGAGTGTGAGTCCCTGTGGCCCTCAACAACCCGGCATTCAACAACCCGGCGTTCCAGGACCCTCGTGGCGGAGCCCAGACCCGTTACAGCCCCCCGCCCGCCGAGTCGATGACCGCAGCTGCTGCGGCCGCCGAGACGGCGAACATCGAGGGCATGTACGCGGCCCCGTCCGCGGGCGCGGTGCAGACCGACCGGATGACGGTCGAAGACACCGTCTTCAAGACCCTCGGCCTCTTCGCCGTCCTCGTCGTGACCGCCGTCGTCGGCTGGATCTGGACGATGAGCTCGGTCACCGTCGCCAACCCCAGCCCCAACGTCGCCCCGATGCTCATCGGCGGCCTCGTCGGCTTCGTGCTCGCGATGGTCGCGACGTTCAAGAAGAAGCCGTCGGTTCCCGTCTTCATCGCCTACGCGGCGTTCGAAGGCCTGTTCATCGGTGGCATCTCGGCGTTCTTCGAGTTCATCTACCCGGGCATCGTCGTTCAGGCGACGCTCGCGACCCTGTCGGTCGTGGGCGTGACGCTCGCGCTGTTCGCCAGCGGCAAGATCCGCGCCTCGGCCCGCGCCACGAAGATCTTCCTGATCGCGATGGTCGGCTACCTGGTGTTCAGCCTCATCAACGTCGGTCTGATGCTCTTCAACGTGCCCCTCGCCGGTGGAGCCTTCGGCCTGCTCAGCGACGTGAAGCTCTTCGGCATCCCGCTCGGTGTCATCATCGGCGTCTTCGTGGTCATCATGGCCGCGTACTCGCTGGTGCTCGACTTCGACCAGATCCAGCGCGGCGTCCGCAACGGCGCCCCGCGCGTCTACGGCTGGGTCGGCGCCTTCGGCATCATGGTCACCGTCGTGTGGCTGTACGTCGAGATCCTGCGCCTGCTCGCGATCCTGCGCGGCAACAACTGACGCACCGCCTCACACGGAGGGCCGTCCCGTTTCGGGGCGGCCCTCCGTCGTTCTGTCTCTCGTTCGTCTCTCGCCCGTCTCTCGTCGACTGTCCAAGACACGCCGCATCCGAGCGACGGCGCACGGCGTGTCTTGGACACTCGATCCCCGCGCACCGCGCGTCCCGCAAGGGGCGGACACCGCGGATGCCACCGGACTACCCTCGCGACATGAGCCCCGAGAAGACGCCTCCGACGGTCCTCGACGTCGACGGTCACGAGGTCCGCGTCACGAGCCCCGACCGCGTCGTGTTCCCCGAGCCGGGCCTCACGAAGCTCGACCTCGTGCGGTACTACCTCTCGGTCGCCGACGGCGCGCTGCGCGGCGCGGGCGGCCGGCCCATGGTGCTCAAACGCTTCGCGAAGGGCCTCGGCCAGGAACCGTTCTTCCAGAAGCGCGTGCCCGAGAACCACCCCGACTTCATCGACACCGCGACCCTGCACTACGCCTCGGGCACGTCGGCCGAGGAGACGGTCCTGCGCAACGCCGCGGGACTCGCGTGGATCGTGAATCTCGGATGCCTCGACCTCAACCCGCATCCGGTGCGCGCCGAAGACCTCGACCATCCCGACGAGTTGCGCATCGACCTCGACCCCATGCCCGGTGTGGACTGGGCGCAGATCGTCGACGTCGCGTTCACGGCGCGGGACGTGCTCGACGACCACGGCCTGGTCGGCTGGCCCAAGACCTCCGGGTCCCGAGGACTGCACATCCTCGTGCGGATCCGGCCGGAGTGGGAGTACCCCGACGTCCGCCGGGCCGCGGAGACCCTCGCCCGCGAGGTCGAGAACCGTGCGCCCGGCCTCGCGACCGCGCGCTGGTGGAAGGAGGAGCGCGGCGAGAGCGTGTTCGTCGACTTCAACCAGAACGCGAAAGACCGGACCGTGGCATCCGCGTACTCCATCCGCCCGCTCCCCGATGCCCGGGTGTCGACGCCGCTGACGTGGGACGAGGTGCGCGAACGCCGTCCGGAGGAGTTCACCGTGCTGACGGTGCCCGAGCGCTTCGCCGCGATTAGCGACCCGCACGCGGGCATCGACGCGGCCGCCGGATCGCTCGAGGTCCTGCTCGCGCTGGCCGAGCAGATGGGACCCGCGGAGAAGCCGCCGCGCGGCTCCGACGGCTCGGGCCGCCGCGCCTCGACGATGCCCCTCATCGAGGTCGCCCGGACGAAGACGAAGCCCGAGGCCCTCGACGCTCTCGAGGAGTGGAAGCGTCGGTATCCCGAGGCGACGGCGGTTCTGCATCCCGCCGATGTGATGCTCGACGGCATGCGCGGCTCGAGCTCGCTCTGGTACCGCGTGCGGGTGAACCTGCAGCACGTTCCGGATGCCACCCGGCCGCCGCAGGAGCCGTTGATCGCCGACTACGACCCCTGGGCCGGCCGCGGCTGAGGCGCCCCGCCCCCCGGTTCGCCCCGGTCGAGTGTCCAAGACACGCCGCTCGGCGGCACCCGCCAGCGGCGTGTCTTGGACGCTCGGCCCGACCTACCGCCGCGTCGGGCGCGACAGCGCCGCGGCGGCCGCGGCGGCGAGGGTCTCCATCGCGCGCGCGGGGGCCAGCGCGACCGCGGCCGCGCGCGCCTCGGCGGCGAGCCACTGCCGCAGGGCCGCGTCGCGAACCACCCGCACCAGAGCGTCGGCGAGCGCGGACTCGTCGCCGTCGGGCACCAGGATGCCACCCCCCTCGGCGAGCATGTCGCGCGGGCCGTACCGGATGTCGTAGGCCACGACGGGAACGCCGTGCGCGAGAGCCTCGGCGAGCGCGAGTCCCTGCCCTTCGAAGGCCGAGGTCGTGAGGTACACCGACGCCGCATCGAGCACTGCGCCCGGGTCCAGGGTCAGCCCCGGCAGCGCCACCGCGTCGCCGAGCCCGAGCTCGGCGACGAGCGTCTCGAGGGCCTCGCGTCCGGTGCCCGCTCCCCACAGCTCCAGCCGGGCGCCGGGCACCTCCTCGACCACCCGCGCGAAGGCCCGGATCGCGTGGTCCAGCCGCTTCCCCGGCGCCAGCCGCCCGAGCACCACGACGGGTCCGTCCGCTGCGTACGTGACCGCGTCAGGCATCGGGATGCCGTGCGGCGCGATGACGTCGACCCGGTCGTCGCCGAAGCGCGCCCGCACGTCGTCGTGCTGCCAGGGCGTCGGCCAGAGCACCGCGTCGAAGCGCGGCGCCACGGCGAGCCACCGCTCCCACAGCGCGTTGACGGGCGCGTCGGCCGTGAACGGCGGCTCGAGGTGGATGGTGTGGACGGTGTGGAGGATCCGCACGCCCGGATCGTCCCAGTCGACGAGGAGTTCACCGAGCTGCCGCGACTCGCAGATCAGCACGACAGGACGGTCGACCTCGGCGCGGAGCTCCGCGACGACGTGCGCGAGCCACGCGCGGTACAGCGCCCCGAAGCCGTCGATCACGCCGACGGCATCACCCGCCCCGTTCCGCACGACGATCGGCGCCGTCGCGAGGTGCCAGTGCGGGTCGATGACGTTCGGCAGGTCCACGGTTCCCGCCGCGACGCTCCGGTACTCCAGCGTCGGGTCCGCCTCGCCCGGCCGCGCGGCCGCCCGCAGCCACTCCGCGGCTCCGCCGTCGGGTCCGACCGCCTCGTCGAAGAGGTTCCGGAACACCTCGGATGCCATCGCCGCGCCGCGCTGCACGAACTCCGCGCGATGCTCGGCGTGCGCCTGCGCCGCGCCCGGGTCAACGGTGAGGAGCAACGCCGGGGCGCCGGCATCCGCCATCTGACGCGCCCGAGCGAGGGTCGAGATCGTGTACCCGCCGTCGAGGTCGGGGATGAGCCGGCTCGAGAGGATCAGGTACCACGCGTCGGGGAAGCCCGTCATCGGCGCCCCTCCGAGCGGAGCCGGAACACCGGGAACCCGGGCGCGATCTCGCGCAGCCGTTCGTCGGGCGAGTTCTTGTCGACGCCCTCGAAGAAGCGCCCGACCTCCCACGCCCACGCGACAAGGTAGGCGCGCAGGATCGGGGGTTTCTCGGCATCCGGGACCTCCTCCGCACGGAAGACCTCGACCGCACGTCCGGCGCGCAGCTCTCCCCCTCCGGCCGCGCGGAGATTCCGCACCCACTGCGTCGTCCCGCGGGGCGCGACGAGGTACCGCTCTCCGGCGACGCGCAGGGGGTTCACCGGGGTGGTCCGCCACTCCCCCGACGTGCGACCCCGCACGGCGAGCACGCGGCTCCCCGCGAGCGGCAGCCCGACGCGCGTCAGCGCGGCGACCGCGGCGTTGAAGATTGTGTCGAGCCGGGTCGGGCGCACGAACCTCTCACTCATGCCCCCATCCTCCCCCACGCCGTCGTTCAGGACGAGCGGAGGGATGCCACTCTCGGCCGGGCCGACAGCAGAGCCTCGCCGATCACGCCGAGCACGAGGATCGCCACGCAGCTCACGGCCATCACCGTGAACCCGAGCACCGGGCCCGCGGCATCCAGGCCGATTCCGGCGAGAGTCGACCCGAGCGGGATGCCGGCTCCCACGCCCAGCGACGGGTACGCGAGGAGTTCCGTGACGCGGTCGCGATCCGCCCGCGACTCGACGAGGGCGAAGCCCGCGACGAGCACCGGTCCGATGAGCGCCCCGACCACCGCGGCGACCACCAGGGCCACGAGGCTGTCGGCGACGAACGGCAGCGCGAGCCCCGCGACAGCCAGCAGCACGCTGCTCCCGAGCCAGCGGGCGCGCAGCGAGGCGCGGTGGCGCAGCGCTCCGTAGACGAGCGCCCCGACGGTGTTGCCGAGGGCGAGGGATGCCATCATCAGGCCGGCCAGCCACGGCGACCCGAACCGGTCGGCCCAGGCGATGCTCGTGACGTCGAAGGAGCCGAACATCCCGCCGACCCCGATCCACGCGACCGTCACCGGCAGGATGCCGAGCGGGGGCAGGAGGCGCGGACGCGGGCCGGTGAGAGCGACGCGGGGCGGTTGCGACCCGCGCAGGAGGCCGAGCCAGAGGAGCCCGACCGCGCCCACCATCACGATGACGGCGATCCCGATCTGCGGAGCGGCCGCCGCGGCGATCAGCGTCAGGACGGGCGGGGCGATGACGAAGACGCTCTCGTCGGCGATCGATTCGACGGCGTAAGCGCTGTGGCGCCGCTCGGGCGAGACGAGGGCGCTCCACCGCGCGCGGACGGCCGGCCCTACGTCGACCGACACCGCCCCCGCGACCACGGCGAGCACGAACCACGTCGCCACGGGCATCCCGACGAGGACCGCGGCCACGAGCACGGCGATCGCGAGCGACAGCGTGAGCGCCGCGAGCAGGAGCACCGGTCGCTGTCCGCGGCGGTTCATGAGCCGCGACCACAGCGGCCCCGCGAAGGGCATGCCCACGACGAAGGCGGCGCCGACTCCCGCGGCGAGGCGCGAAGCTCCCGTTGGCCCGTCGGGACGAGGAGGACGATGCCGAGATTGAGCGTTCCGCGCGGGAAGCGCGCGACCCATCCGGCCAGTGTGAACCACGGGGCTCCGGGCGCACGCAGCACGTCGCGGTAGCCGGAGAAGTCGATACGGGTCACTCGAGACCTGTGCCGTTGTGGCCGACGAACCCGGGACATTCCCGAGGGCTGATCGTCGATGCCGCCAGCCTACCCGCCCACACCTCGCCGCTGACGCTGCCGCCGCGCGCACCGCAGGTGCGCCCCCATACCTTCAGCGGACCGACAGAGCGCCGACACCGACGGACGACGAAGGGGCATCGTCCTCGGGTCGATCGGGGTAGGGGCCCTGTTCTCGATCCGAGGACGATGCCCCGTAGTCGGCCGACGATGTCGGCGCGGGAGCAGGCGGAACGCCTACTCCCATTCAATCGTCCCCGGCGGCTTCGACGTCACGTCGAGTACCACGCGGTTCACTTCGCGCACTTCGTTGGTGATGCGGTTGGAGATCTTCGACAGCACGTCGTACGGCAGGCGCGTCCAGTCGGCGGTCATCGCGTCTTCGCTGGAGACGGGACGCAGCACGATCGGGTGACCGTAGGTGCGGCCGTCGCCCTGCACTCCCACCGACCGCACGTCGGCCAGCAGCACGACGGGGCACTGCCAGATCTCGGCATCCAGACCGGCCTTCGTTAGTTCCGCGCGGGCGATGGCGTCGGCCTCACGCAGGATCTCGAGACGGTCAGCGGTGACCTCGCCCACGATGCGGATGCCGAGCCCTGGCCCCGGAAAGGGCTGGCGGCCGACGATCGCTTCGGGGAGGCCGAGTTCGCGGCCGATCGCGCGGACCTCGTCCTTGAAGAGGGTGCGCAGGGGCTCGACGAGTTCGAACTGGAGGTCTTCGGGCAGTCCGCCGACGTTGTGGTGCGACTTGATGTTCGCGGTGCCCGCGCCGCCGCCGGATTCGACGACGTCCGGGTACAGCGTGCCCTGGACGAGGAAGCGGATGGGTTCGCCGTCTGCTTTGGCTTCGGCGACGAGGTCGGCCTGCACCTTCTCGAACGCGCGGATGAACTCGCGGCCGATGATCTTGCGCTTCTCTTCCGGGTCGCTGACCCCGGCGAGGGCGTTGAGGAACGTCTCGCGCGCGTCGACGGTGATGAGCCGGACGCCGGTGGAGGCGACGTAGTCGTTCTCGACCTGCTCGCGCTCGCCCTTGCGGAGGAGCCCGTGGTCGACGAACACCGCGACGAGCTGGTCGCCGACGGCCTCGTGCACGAGCGCCGTGGAGACGGCGGAGTCGACGCCGCCCGACAGCGCGGACAGGACGCGGCCGGTGCCGACCTGCTCGCGGATGCGGGCGACCTGCTCGGCGATGACGTTGCCGCTGTTCCAGTCGGCCGGGAGGCCGGCCGCGCCGTGCAGGAAGTTCTCGATCACGCGCTGGCCGTGGTCGGTGTGCTTGACCTCGGGATGCCACTGCACCCCGTACATGCGACGGGCGTCGTTCGCGAAAGCAGCGACCGGCGTGTGCGCGGTGCGCGCGAGCACCTCGAAGCCCTCGGGCGCGCGCGACACCTGGTCGCCGTGGCTCATCCACACGTTCTGTTCGACGGGCTGCCCCTCGAGCAGGGTGCCTTCGGTGACGACCGTGGCATCCGTCGCGCCGTATTCGCGGAGGCCGGTGTTCGCGACCTCGCCGCCGAGGGCCTGGGCCATCACCTGGAAGCCGTAGCAGATGCCGAGCGTCGGGACCCCGAGGTCGAAGACGCCCTCGTCGAGGCGCGGCGCACCCTCTTCGTACACCGACGACGGTCCGCCGGAGAGGATGATGCCCACCGGGTTCTTGGCCGAGATCTCGTCGGCGGTCGCGGTGTGCGGGACGATCTCGCTGTAGACGCCGGCCTCGCGCACGCGGCGGGCGATCAGCTGGGCGTACTGGGCGCCGAAGTCGACGACGAGGACGGGACGCTGCGACGTTTCGGTCTGTTCGGTCACCGGGGTCCTTCCGGGGCGGGGACGGGAGCGGATGCCTCGGCGGCTTCGCGCTCGGCGAGGTAGGTGCGCACGCTGCGGGCGGTGCGCACCTCGAGAATGAAGGAGAGGAAAGGCACGACGCCGCCGAGCGCGAGGAAGACGAAGCGGCGGAACGGCCAGCGCATGAGGCTCCACACGCGGAAGCACGAGAACAGGTACACGACGTAGAACCAGCCGTGGATCACCAGAATCGCGAGCGACAGGTTGAGGCCGTCACCGGTGGAGAGGATCTCGCATCCGCTGCCGCCGGGCACGAACAGCGAGAACCACTGGCATCCGGGACCGGGGATGGCATCCGCGAACCACAGGAATCCCCCGGATCCGCCCAGGAACAGCTCCTTGTGGATGGGCGTGTACTTCACGATCATCTCGGAGACGAGCAGCAGCAGGCCGACACCGGTGATGATCGAGCAGATCTGGTAGAACTTCAGGGCTCCGCGGATCGCCGGGAACGTGGCGAGTTTCGGGGCGCGGGGCATGGAGGCCAGTCTAGTCGCGGGATTCCGCGGAACCTGCCGCGAGCGCCTCGGACTGTTCGTCCTCGAGGTCTTCCACTTCCTTCTCCCACGCGTCGCGCGCGAGGCGGTACCAGAGGTACAGCGCGAAGCCCGCGAAGATCGCCCATTCGACGGCGTAGAAGATGTTGAGCCAGTTGACCCCGGAGCGCTCGTCGGGCGCCGGCGAGTCGATCGCATCGAGCGGCCCGATGGCGGTCTGCGAGGCGAGGTACGGCCGGTACACCGCCACCCCGTCGATGTCGTGCCACCGCCCGAGGAGGGCGGCGGGCGACATGCGGGTCATCGTCTGCGGGTCGACGCCGGCCGGCGGACGGGACGGCCCCTCGTCGGCGATCACGCGCCCCGTCACGTCGACGCTCGCCCCGGGGTTCGCGGCGACCTGCGCGTCGAGTTCCTGCACGGCGTTCTGCGCTGCCGCGGCATCCTTCGTCCAGCCGAGGGCGACGGCGATCGACGTCGGCGTCGCCGTGCCGTCGAGGCGCAGCTGACCCGTGACCCAGTACCCCTCGACGTCGTCGTTGAAGCGCGACGCGACGACGAGGAAGTCGGACGCGATCCAGTGGCCGGTCGCTTCGACGCGCTGACCCACGAGAGGGTCCGTCAGGTACTCGCCCGGCTTCACGACGTCGGCGAGCGGCCGCACGATCTCGGTCTGACCGGGCTCGACGGGCGCGGTGTCGATGGCGCGCCCCAGCTGCCACTGCCCGAGCCACGCGAGCGCCCCCGCCACCACGAGCGAGAACGCCAGCAGCGCGAGCCACCGCGGGCGCAGCATGACCTCGCGCAGGGTCGGCGGGAACACCTGCCGGGGTTCCTGCTCGATCGCGGTGGGAGAGGTCACGCGGTCACCGCGTCAGTGTCCGTACGGCGCCACGACGACCTCGACGCGCTGGAACTCCTTGAGGTCGGAGTACCCGGTCGTGGCCATCGACTTCTTCAGCGCACCGATGAGGTTGGCGGTGCCGTCGGCCACGGGGGCCGGGCCGTAGAGGATCTGCTCGAGGGGGCCGACGCGGTCCACGGCCACGCGGTGGCCGCGGGGCAGCTTGGCGTGGTGCGCCTCGGGGCCCCAGTGGAAGCCGCGGCCGGGGGCGTCGGTGGCACGGGCGAGCGCGACGCCGAGCATGACGGCATCCGCGCCCATGGCGAGAGCCTTCACGATGTCGCCCGACGTGCCCACGCCGCCGTCCGCGATGACGTGCACGTAGCGCCCACCCGACTCGTCGAGGTAGTCGCGGCGCGCGCCGGCGACGTCGGCCACCGCGGTCGCCATCGGCGCGTGCAGCCCGAGGGTGACGCGGGTCGTCGAGGCAGCGCCACCACCGAAGCCGACGAGCACGCCCGCGGCGCCCGTGCGCATGAGGTGGAGCGCCGCGGTGTACGTTGCGGCGCCGCCGACGATTACCGGGACGTCGAGGTCGTAGATGAACTTCTTGAGGTTCAGCGGCTGGGCGACGCTCGAAACGTGCTCGGCCGAGACGGTGGTGCCGCGGATGACGAACAGGTCGACGCCCGCGGCGACCACGGTCTCGTACAGGTCGTGCGTGCGCTGGGGGGTGAGGGCTCCGGCGACGGTGACGCCGGCGGCGCGCACCTCGGCGAGACGGTCGCGCACGAGCTCGGGCTTGATCGGCTCGGAGTACAGCTGCTGCATGCGCCGCGTTGCCTCGGAGTCGGGCAGCCCCGCGATCGCGGCGAGCAGCGGCTCGGGGTCGTCGTAGCGCGTCCACAGGCCCTCGAGGTCGAGGACGCCGAGACCGCCCAGGCGGCCCAGTTCGATCGCCGTGCGGGGGCTCACGACCGAGTCCATCGGCGCACCCAGCACCGGGATCTCGAACGGGAACGCGTCGATGGTCCACGCCGTCGACACGTCTTCCGGGTTGCGCGTGCGGCGCGACGGAACGACGGCGATGTCGTCGAAGGTGTAGGCGCGGCGGGCACGCTTGGCGCGTCCGAGGTCGATCTCCATGGTCACTCCCCCAGCCTACCCGCCCGCATTTTCCCGGTCCGCGTCCTCACCGGGTTCCTCACCACGGTTCATCCGCACGCGGGGCCATCGACAGAACCCGCACCTTGTCGGTCGGGAAGCACGCATCGAAGAGCTCGTGCACGCGCGGATCCGTGTCGTAGTCGTCGGCCAGGCGCAGCCCGAACAGCGAGTTGATCATCATGCCCTGCGCGAGGAACGCCTGGGCGGTCGCGACGTCGAACCCGGCCTCGCGCAGGAACTCCCACACCCGCGCGAAGCCGTCGCGTGCGCGCGGCCCGATGACCGGATGCGCGCCGAGCAGGAACGCGTGCGACAGCGTCTGGTGCAGGCCGCGCACCTGCAGCAGCTCGATGTAGGCATGGCCGACGCGCTCGGCCAGGTCGTCGGGGGCCGCGCCGACCGCGGCCTCGCCGAACGCCTGGAGCAGTCGGCCCAGCGCGTCGTCGAGCGCCGCGACGAACAGGTTCTCCTTCGTCCCGAACAGGCGGACCACGTAGGGCTGCGAGACCCCCGCCGCCCGGGCCACGTCGTCGGTCGTCGTGCCCACGTACCCCTTCGCCCCGAAGACGGCCAGGGCGGCGGCGAGGATCTGCTCCCGACGCTCCTCCGAACTCATGCGGCGAGCGGTCGCGGGCTCTGTCGGTGACGGCATGTTGACAGGTTATCAGTGGATTACTACAGTGCTCTCAGATTTGTTATCAGTCGATTACAACAAGGAGCCCTCGTGAACCCCTCACCCCGCTCGCGCCCCTTCGCCTGGGTCGTGATCGCCGCATCCCTGCCGATGTTCATGGCCACCCTCGACAACCTCGTCATGACGAACGCCCTCCCCGCTCTGCACCGTGAGCTGGGTGCGAGCATCGAAGAGCTGCAGTGGTTCGTGAACGCGTACACGCTCACCTTCGCGAGCCTGATCCTCGTGGCATCCGCCCTCGGCGACCGTTTCGGACGCCGCACGGCCTTCGTCGCCGGGATCGTCGCGTTCGGCGTCGGCTCCGTGCTGGCGGCCCTGAGCGTCGATCCCGCGCAGTTGATCGCCGCCCGGGCGGTCCAGGGCCTGGGGGCGGCCGGTGTCATGCCGCTCTCGCTGGCCCTGATCAGCGGGGCGGTCGCGCCGGCGCTTCGACCGCTGGCCATCGGTATCTGGGGAGGGATCTCGGGTCTCGGCGTCGCGGTCGGCCCGCTGGTCGGCGGAGCCGTGATGGAGGGATGGAACTGGCAGGCGATCTTCTGGCTCAACGTCCCCGTCGCGGTCGTCGCGATCCCCCTCGCTCTCTGGGCTCTTCCCAATACGTTCGGCGACCGTTCACGCATCGACATCGTCGGAGCGCTGCTCGCCGGCGGAGGGGTGCTGGCGCTCGTGCACGCCATCGTCCGGGGGAACGACGACGGATGGGGCTCGGCATCCGTCGTCACGGAGCTCGCGCTCGGCTCGCTGCTCGTCATCGCGTTCCTCGGCTGGCAGCTACGGACCCGGTCGCCGCTCGTCCCGCTGCGGCTCTTCCGCGATCGGTCGTTCTCGGTCACCAACGTCGTCGGATTCGCCTTCAGCTTCGGCACCTTCGGAGCAGTGTTCCTCCTCATCCAGTTCCTGCAGGTCGTCCAGGGGTCGAGCCCGTTCGAGGCGGCGCTGCAGACCACTCCGTGGACGCTCGCCCCCATGGTCGTCGCTCCCCTCGCGGGGATCTTCGCGCCGCGCATCGGCACGCGCCCGCTGATGATCGCCGGACTCCTCCTGCAGGCCATCGCGCTCGGCTGGATCGCGCTCACGATGTCGGCCGACGTCGAGTACGCGACGCTGGTTCCCCCGTTCGTGTTCGCGGGTGTCGGCATGGGCCTCGTGTTCGCCCCGTCCGCGACCGCCCTGCTCGCGACGCTCGATGTCGTCGACCACGCGAAGGCGTCGGGCGTCAACTCGACGGTGCGCGAGATCGGACTGGCCCTCGGAACCGCGGTGATGACGGCGATCTTCGTCGGCGCCGGCGGCCAGCTGGTTCCGGATCTCTACGTGGATGCCGCCCGCCCCGCGATCTTCGTCGGTTCGGCCGTGCTGCTGGTCGCCGCCGGCCTCGCCCTGCTCCTCCCCGCGGGCCGGTCACCGCGGCCCGCGGTCGAGGCGGAGGCGGCGGCCGCGGAACCCTCCCTGGCCCACTGAACCCGTCGCTCAGCCCTCTCGCGGGTCCGCCCCGCGCGACGCCCCCGGCTCCCCCGGGGGCGTCGCGCGCGCAGCGACGGGATCGGTCGGGGCGTCCGCCCCTCGGAGCAGCCGCGTCAGCGGCCCGTCGAGGAAGAACAGGAGGAACCCCGCCGACCCCACCAGGGGGCTCACGGCGACCGCGAGCCCGCTGATGATCACGGCGCTGAGGGCCGCGCGTCCCAGGCGTCTCGCGTCGTCGCGCGAGAGGTCGGGGATCGCACCCGAGCGGAGAGCCCAGGTCCACTGGAGCCAGCCCACGAGGATCGCCAGGAAGAAGTTCACCGGCAGCAGGACGCGCCCGAGCAGGTAGGCGGAGTAGTCGGTGTCCAGCGAGGTCGTGAAGGGAACGAGGACGACCAGCAGGAGGCGCAGGTTGTTGATCCACATCCCGGCGTTGTCGATCCGGACGATCCACTCGAACTGTCGCACGTGCGTCATCCACATGATGCAGAGCACCAGGAAGCTGATGACGAACGAGAAGACCGGATGCAGCATGTCGCGCAGGGCGCGGGCGAGATCGGCATCCGATCCCACCTCGCCGAGCGACTGCGACGTGAGGTCAAGGACGAGCAGCGTCGCCGCGATCGCGAAGACGCCATCCGTGTACGCCTCGGTGCGTCGAGCCGAGACCGTGACCGAGGGATGCCCCTCACGTCGGATCATGCGCACAGCGTAGCCGCGCACCCGGGAACGCCGAAGGGCCGGGCGGTCACTCGCCCGGCCCTTCGAAATCAGGCTTACTTCTTGTAGTTCGGCGCCTCGACGACGATCTGCACGTCGTGCGGGTGCGACTCCTTCAGACCCGCCGAGGTGATGCGGACAAACTTGCCCTTGGCCTTGAGCTCTTCGACCGTGCGCGCGCCGACGTAGAACATCGACTGACGCAGGCCGCCGATGAGCTGGTACGCCACAGCGGACACGGGCCCGCGGTACGGGACCTGGCCCTCGATGCCCTCGGGGATGAGCTTGTCGTCGCTCGGGACGTCGGCCTGGAAGTAGCGGTCCTTCGAGTACGACGTCTTCTTGCCGCGGGTCTGCAGCGCGCCGAGCGAACCCATGCCGCGGTACTGCTTGAACTGCTTGCCGCCCTGGAAGACGATCTCGCCCGGCGACTCGTCGGTGCCGGCGAGGAGCGAACCGAGCATCACGGTGTCGGCACCGGCGACCAGCGCCTTGGCGATGTCGCCCGAGTACTGGAGACCGCCGTCGGCGATCACCGGGACACCGGCCGGGATGGCGGCCTGCGCCGCCTCGTAGATCGCGGTGATCTGCGGCACGCCGACACCGGCGACGACTCGGGTCGTGCAGATCGAGCCCGGTCCGACGCCGACCTTCACGGCATCCACGCCCGCGTCGATGAGCGCCTGCGCGCCCTCGCGCGTCGCGACGTTGCCGCCGATGACGTCCACGTGGTCGAAGGTGGGATCGGCCTTGAGTCGGCGCACGATGTCGATGACGCCCGCGGACTGACCGTTGGCCGTGTCGACGACGAGGACGTCGACGCCCGCGTCGCGGAGCGCCTCGGCGCGCTGCCACGCGTCGCCGAAGAAGCCGATCGCCGCACCGACGCGGAGGCGACCCTGCTCATCCTTGGTGGCGAGGGGGTACTTCTCGCTCTTGTCGAAGTCCTTGATGGTGATGAGTCCGGCGAGCTTGCCGTCCTCGTCCACGAGGGGCAGCTTCTCGACGCGGTGCTTGGCGAAGGTCGCGATGACGTCGTTCGCGTGGATGCCGACCGGCCCGGTGATGAGGCCCTCGCTCGTCATCACGTCCTTGACCTTGGTCGTCTGGCGCTCGAAGCCCGACACGAAGCGCATGTCGCGGTTGGTGATGATGCCCACGAGGACGCCGTCCTCGTCGATGACCGGCAGGCCCGAGATGCGGTACTGCGCGCACATCGCGTCGACCTCGGCCACGGTGGCATCCGGGGTCGTGGTGATGGGGTTCGACACCATGCCGGACTCGCTGCGCTTGACCTGGTCGACGATCGCGGCCTGGTCTTCGATCGAGAGGTTGCGGTGCACGATGCCGATGCCGCCCTGGCGCGCGATCGCGATCGCCATGCGGGCCTCGGTCACGGTGTCCATCGCCGATGAAAGCAGCGGGGTGGCCACGGTGATCCGGCGGGTGAGTCGCGACGACGTGTCGGCCTCGCTGGGGATGACGTCGGTGTGCCCGGGCAGAAGGAGGACGTCGTCGTACGTCAATCCGACGAAACCGAAGGGGTCGTGCTGCTCCATGGATCCTCCTGCGCGCGCGGCGCCTGCTCGAAAGGGGACGACGTCGGCCGGTGCGCACGAAGCGCTCCGCCTTGAATTCTAAGCGCCGAGAGGGGCCGGATCATTCCCGAGAATGCGTTTCGGGAGAAGGATCGCCACGATGCCGTTCGGTAACGGCTTCGGGCCGAAACACGAACGACACATTACGCTCGTAGCGTCGATCGTCGAAGCTGACGAGAACGACATCGTCAGCGCTGCCGAACTGGAGACTCCGTGGGTCATTCCTCTCCCACCGCGACACGATCGCGGACTCTACCCCGCATGGCCTTGATCTGGGCGTTCTGCGCCGCAGCGCTCGCGATGCTGCTGGGTGCCACGCTGTCGGCCGGGCCCGCGTTCGCCGCGACCACCGCGCCGGTCACCACCCAGACCGAAGCCTGCACGCCGAGCCCGGAGATCGGTTGCCTCAACGGCACGCTCGCCGCCGCCGGCGGTGGCGTCACCGTCACGGCCACCGGCCCGGGCGGAACCGCTTCGGCCACGACCGACGACAGCGGCAAGTGGTCCATCGGATTCAGCGAGCCGGGCGAGTACTCGGTCTCCGTCGACCCCGAGACCCTGCCGGACGGCGTCACCCTGCGCACCGAGGACCCCTCGGTCCGCACCGTGAACCTCGGATCCCAGACCGCCGTCCTCATCGGGCTGAACGGCAGCGCGGGCGGCAGCGGCGACGCGGCCGCCGGCTCCGACACGGCCAGCGCCGGCGGATTCGACTGGGGCCGTCTCGCCCAGCAGGCCGCTTCCGGGCTCCGTCTCGGGCTCCTTCTCGCCCTCGCCGCCGTCGGCCTCTCGCTCATCTACGGCACGACCGGCATCTCCAACTTCGCGCACGGCGAGCTCGTGACCCTCGGCGGTCTGCTCGCGTACCTGTTCGCGAACGTGCTGGGCCTCAACATCTTCGTCGCGGGCATCATCGTCGTCGTCATCTGCGCGGCGTTCGGCTACTTCCAGGACGTCGGCATCTGGAGACCCCTGCGGAAGCGCAGGCTCAGCCTCACGCAGCTGATGATCGTCACGATCGGCATGTCGCTCGCCCTGCAGTACACCTTCCAGTTCTTCATCGGCGCCTCCACGGTCCGCATCATCACGGCCAACCCCGTGCCGGTGCGCCTCGGCCCGGTGAGCCTGAGCGTCGACTCGCTCGTGTCGATGGGCATCTCGGTCGTCGTCCTCATCGGCGTGGGCCTCTTCCTCCTGAAGACCCGCGTCGGTCGCGCCACGCGCGCGGTCAGCGACAACCCGGCCCTCGCCGCCGCCTCGGGCATCAACGTCGACGGCGTCGTCCGGCTCATCTGGACCACCGCCGCCGCCCTCGCCGGCCTCTCCGGCATCCTGCTCGGTCTGGTCCTCAACGGCGTCAACTGGATGACGGGCATGCAGCTGCTGCTGCTCCTCTTCTCCGCCGTCACTCTCGGTGGTCTCGGCACCGCGTTCGGCGCGCTCTTCGGTGCGCTCATCATCGGCATGACCGTGGAACTCACCAACATCTGGCTGCCGGGCGACTTCAAGTACGCCACGGCCCTCGTCCTTCTCATCCTGCTGCTGCTGGTGAGACCGCAGGGACTCTTCGGACGCAAGGAACGGGTGGGCTGACCCATGATCTTCCTCGATCTTCTCCGCGAGATGGCCTCGACGGCCATCGCACCCACGACCGCCGCACTCGCGATCGCCGCGATCGGCCTCAACATCCACTTCGGGTACACGGGCCTGCTCAACATGGGCCAGGCGGGCTTCATGCTCCTCGGCGCGTACGGCTTCGCCGTGTCGGTCCAGGCCGGGCTGGGCTTCGTCCCCGCGCTGATCATCGCCCTCGTGGTGGTGCTGATCTACAGCTTCATCCTCGGTGTCCCGACGCTGAAGCTCCGCGGCGACTACCTCGCCATCGTGACCATCTCGGCTGCCGAGATCATCCGCATGGTCGGGCGCTCCAGCGTGCTCGGACCGATCACGAACGGCAGCAACGGCATCCCGGGCGACCGGTACCGCGACCCGTTCAACGGGCTCTCGTTCTTCGGCGACGGGCAGACCACCATCCTGTGGTGGACCTACGACAACACCGGCGTCAGCGGCTGGTGGGTTCGGGCCGTCGCCTGGGCGGTCGTCGCCGTCCTGCTGCTCCTGGTGTGGCTGCTGATCCGCAGCCCGTGGGGCCGTGTCCTCAAGGGCATCCGCGAGGACGAGGATGCCGTCCGCAGCCTCGGCAAGAGCGCGTTCTCGTTCAAGATGCAGGCGCTGATCCTCGGTGGCCTCATCGGTGGCATCGCCGGCGTCATCTACGTCATCCCGAGCTCGGTCCAGCCCGACGCCCTCGGACGATCGATGACGTTCTTCATCTGGACGGCGCTGCTCCTCGGTGGAGCCGCGACGATCTTCGGGCCCGTGCTCGGAGCCATCCTGTTCTTCGTCGTCCGCATCTTCATCCAGGGCATCACGCGCCTGATCGTCCCCGAGGGCGTCTGGTCGGGACAGCAGACCGAGCAGTTCTCCTGGATCCTCATCGGTATCGCGCTCATGCTGCTGGTGATCTTCCGACCGCAGGGCATCCTCGGTAACAAGAAGGAGCTGAGCTTCAATGTCTGAGCCGACCGAGGCGACCATCCGGACGCGCGCCGCGTTCTCCGGGGTCCCGCAGGAACCGGGCGCCGCCAAGCCCGACCCCATCCTCGTCGTGGACAACATCGTCCGCCGCTTCGGCGGCATGACCGCCGTCGACGTCGAGCACCTCGAGGTGCAGCGCGGCGGCATCACCGCCCTCATCGGCCCGAACGGTGCGGGGAAGACGACGTTCTTCAACCTCATCACCGGGTTCGACAAGCCCACGTCGGCCCGCCGTCTCATCGGCGGCCCGCCGGCCGACCGCGTCGCGCGCTGGTCGTTCGACGGTCGGACGCTCGGTGACACCGCGGCATCCAAGGTCGCGCGACTCGGCATGGTCCGCACGTTCCAGCTCACCAAGGCGCTCTCGCGCATGACGGTGATGGAGAACATGCTGCTCGGGGCGAACAGCCAGCCGGGCGAGAACATGGCCGTCGCGCTCATCCGCCCGCTGTGGAAGGCCCGCGAGCAGGAGATCACCGCGAAGGCGGAGGAACTCCTGCAGCGCTTCAAGCTCTACGAGAAGCGCGAGGATCTCGCGGGCTCGCTCTCGGGCGGCCAGAAGAAGCTCCTCGAGATGGCGCGCGCGCTCATGAGCGACCCGAAGATGATCATGCTCGACGAGCCCATGGCCGGCGTGAACCCCGCGCTCACGCAGTCGCTCCTCGGACACATCCAGGCCCTGCGCGACGACGGCACCACCGTCCTGTTCGTCGAGCACGACATGCACATGGTCCGCCACATCTCGGACTGGGTCGTCGTCATGGCCCAGGGCACGATCGTGGCGGAAGGCACGGCCGGCGAGGTCATGTCGCAGCAGGCCGTCGTGGACGCCTACCTCGGCGCCCACCACGACACCGACCTCGGCGACGATGCGCTGCTCTCGGACACGACGGCGATCGCCCTCGCGGAGGAAGCCGCCGAGGAAGACGCCAAGGAGGAGGCTCGCGTCGACGAGGCTCTCGGAAAGGAGACGCGCTCGTGAGCACGCCCACCGAATCGCAGCCGGTTCTCGTCGCCAAGGACCTGCACGCCGGCTACCTGCCCGGTATCAACATCCTCAACGGCGTGAACATCGTCGCCCACCCCGGTGAGCTCATCGGCATCATCGGTCCCAACGGCGCCGGCAAGTCGACGTTCCTCAAGGCGGTGTTCGGCCAGGTGTCGATCCGACAGGGGTCCGTGTCGCTCAAGGGCACGGACATCACCGGGTGGAAGCCGAACCGTCTCGTGAAGCAGGGCGTCGGCTTCGTCCCGCAGACGAACAACGTCTTCCCGTCGCTGACGATCGAAGAGAACCTCCAGATGGGCATCTACCAGAAGCCGCGGGAGTTCCAGACGCAGCTGGAGCGTATCTTCGAGATCTTCCCCGTGCTCGCCGACCGTCGTGGTCAGCGCGCGGGTTCGCTCTCGGGCGGCGAGCGCCAGTCCGTCGCCATGGCCCGCGCCCTCATGATGGACCCGTCCGTGCTGCTGCTCGACGAGCCGTCGGCCGGCCTCTCCCCCGTCCGCCAGGACGAGACGTTCATCCGCACGCGCCGTATCAACAAGGCCGGCGTCTCGGTGATCATGGTCGAGCAGAACGCCCGTCGCTGCCTGCAGATCTGCGACCGCGCGTACGTCCTCGACCAGGGGAAGGACGCCTACACGGGCACGGGCCGCGAGCTCGCGAACGACCCCAAGGTGATCCAGCTGTACCTCGGCACGCTCGCGACCGACGTCGAGGGCGCCGCCTGACCCGCCCCTCGCTCGTTCGATGCCCCCGGCTCCGGCCGGGGGCATCGTCGTTCCGCGGAAGGGATGGATGCCACTCCCCCACGCCTCCACCACCTCACGGCCCCCTCCACGCGGGCGTACCGCCGTCGGCATCCTGCTCCCGCCAGACCGCCGATGTCCCGCCCGACGCGCCCCCGGCCCCACGCCGCGGCATCCTGCCCCCGCCAGACCGCCGAAGTCCCTCCCCGACGTACCCGACACAACGCCGCGGCATCCCGCGCCGCACACGCGCCCCCGCAGGTGCCCCACCGGACACGCGAAAGGGCGGCCCCGGCGAACCGGGACCGCCCTTCGGCGTGAAGCGGGGTGCTTAGGACTTGCCCTCGACCGCGCTCTTCCACACGGGCTTGTTGTCGGCGTCGAAGTCGTAGATACCGATGAAGGCGCTCGACGGGTCGTTCTTCGCGTTGAACGGGCCGACGCCGGAAACACCCTTGTACTGGATGCTGTCGCCCTTGGCGATCAGGTCCGCGCACTCCTTGTAGGTGGAGCACTCGGTGCCGCCGGAGGCACCCGAGACGGCCGCCAGGTTCTTCTGGATGGTCGTCGGGTCGGTCGCGCCGCCCTTCTTGGCCGCGAGGGCCGCGAGGATGGTCGCGTCGTAGGACTCCGCACCGTACGAGTAGTCGGACAGGGCCGAACCCTCGACGCTCTGGTGCCAGTCGGAGAGGCGCTTCTTGAAGTCGTCAGCCGCGTTGGCACCGGGGATGGTGCCCTTCGCGCCCTCGAGCGTGCCCTTGTCGAACACCTTCGAGTAGTCCGACGTGTTGCCGTCGGTGTAGTACGTCGACTTCATGTCCCAGCTCTGCGAGACGAGCTCGGGCACGATGGCCTTGGTCTCGTCGAACGCGATGACGACGATGGCGTCGGGCTTGGAGGCGATGGCCGCGGTGACCTCGGACGAGAACGTGGTCTGTCCGGGCGGGAACTCCTGGCCCTTGCCGGTGCCGCCGTACGTCACCGTGCCGCCGGCCTCTTCGACCGTCTTCTGGATGACGTCACGGAGACCCGTGCCGTACGCGTCGTTGAAGACGAGGAACGCGACGTTCTGGTGGCCGTCACCGACGATGAGCTGACCGAGCGCCGAGCCCTGCACGGTGTCCGGCGGAGCGGTGCGGAAGTAGAACGGAGACTTGCCGGACAGTTCGGCCGACGTGTTGGCGGGCGAGATCTGGACGATCGGCGCGGCCGCGAGCTTGTCGACGACGTTCAGCGAGACCGAGGAGGACGCGGCACCGATGGCGACGGAGACCTTGGCGTCGATGAGCTTGTCGGCGGAGGCCGAGGAGACCGCCATGTCGGTGGAGTCACCCGAGTCGGTCCAGAACGTGCAGGCCGAGTCCCCCGCGTCGACGATGTCACTGACGGCGAGGCCGACACCCGCGATCTCGGGCGGGCCGAGGAAGGCGAGCGTGCCGGTCTGCGGCAGGATCGTGCCGACCTTCAGGGTCGTCGCGCTCGTGGCGTCGCTCGCGCAGTCCTGGCTCGTGTAGCTGCCCGCGGGTGCGGCCGACTCCGAGGATCCGGCGTCACTGCTCCCGCCGCCACAGCCGGCGAGCGTGAGGGTGGCTGCTGCAGCCAGCGCTGCGACGGCGAACCACGCCTTCTTGGATTGAACCATCTGGCTCGTCCTTTCGATGATGGTGCGCGGCCACGCCACGCAAGTGGCTCGAACCTAACCGGCATGTGTTACGAATGTGTTTTCGCTGGACGACTGCGCCGAAATCGTTATGAAGGGCACGTCCGTTGCGTGGAAATCGTCCGCCTTCGCGGCCGGATCGTCCGCCGTGACGCGCGCCGCGACTAAACCGGTTCCGCGACGTCCGAGACCGCCAGGCGACGCCCCCGGGCGGCGATCAGCGAGTCCGCGCTCAGCACGACGAGCGCGAGCCAGACGAGTCCGAATCCGATCCACCGCTCGACGGTCATCGGCTCGTGGAGGACCCACACGCCGATGCCGAACTGGATGATCGGGGCGACGAACTGGATGAGCCCCATCACCGTCAAGGGCGCACGACGCGCGCCCGCGGCGAAGAGCAGGAGCGGGATCGCCGTGACGGCGCCTGCGGCCAGGAGGACCGTCTTGTGCAGGGGCCCGTGGGCGCCCCATCGTCAGCCCGGAGGTGATCCCGACGATCGCGAGCTGCACGATGGCGAC
>NZ_BADA01000027.1 GCF_000333395.1 Microbacterium sp. B19 | reverse complement strand
GGACCGTTGACGAGGAGAGGCGACGCGGCGTGCTCACCCCAGGCACGCTATCAGCGTCCCCGCTGCGCGGTCAGGCGCACCGGCGCCGTCCCGGCCGCGAACCCGGCGTAGCCGTCCACACGTTCGACGAACTCCAGGAACACCTCGCCGATGGTCCGCGTGTAGAAGTGCAGGTATTCGCCCGCGGCATCCCGGTCGTAGCCGAGATGCAGGTCGCGGAGCTCGTCCACGAACCCGTCCGCCAGATCGAAGCGGGCGGCGATGTCGTCGTAGTAGTTCGCCGGCATGGTGAGCGGTTGGAACCCGCGGGTGCGGGCCGCACGGGCGACCGCGCGCACGTCGGCACAGCCGAACGCCGCGTGCTGCGGCAGGACCGCTCCCCCCTCGCTCCCTCGCTCGGCGAGGATCGGCGGCGCGACGTTCAGCGGGATGCGGATCGCGCCGTTCGGGTCGGTGAGCACCCGGCTCTCCACGAGCCCCTGCGGCCCCGGGACCTCGGTGCGGCTGTCGAGAGTCAGGGCGAACCCCGCCGTGTAGAAGAGCGTCGACTCCTCCACCACCTGCCACGGCTGGGTGAGGCTGATGTGGTCGACGCCGAGGATCGGGCTCTCGCGCGGCGGTTCGCCGTGCTCGAATTCGCGCACCCACTCCGGGTCCCCCTCGTCGGCCGCCTGCGCCCAGTACACCTCGGTGCCGTCGGGGGCCACGGCACCGTCGAGGCGTTCCTCGCTCGCGTAGGTGCGGCGGTAGGCGCGGGGCACCCGCAGGTCGTGCATGCGCAGGTCGACGGCCTCGGCGTCGTCGACCTCGAAACCGATCGCCGCGAGCTGCGGCACCCGGCCGCGGGCGTGCTGCTCGTTGAGGATCACCCGCGCCTCCCCCGCGGTCCACAGCGTGACCGGCTTCGTGCGGTGCCGTCCGCGCGGGGTGAAGCCGAGCTGCGCGAGCAGTTCCTCCACGGCGGAGGTGTCCTCGGCGGTGATCTCGACGAAGTCGACGTGGGAGGGGGCCGCCGCGTCGGGCAGCATCGCGATGTCGGGGCGGTCGGCCGTGGCATCCGGAGCGATCCGTGCCACGGCATCCTCGAGCCACCGCAGGGACCGACGCGCGTGCAGCGCGGTGCGGCGCGGGTCGGTCTGCCGGAAGGTGTCGTTGAAGACCTCGAGCGACCACGGGCCGGTGTAGCCCGCGGCGACGACGCGCGCGGTGAAGTCGGCGAGGTCGAAGCCGCCCTCGCCGGGGAAGAGCCGGTGGTGCCGGCTCCACGACAGGACGTCCATGGTCAGCAGCGGTGCGTCCGCGAGCTGCACGAAGAAGATGCGGTCGCCCGGGATGTCGGCGATCCCCGCGGGGTCATGGCCGCGCGAGAGCATGTGGAACGAGTCGAGGCAGATCCCCACGGCCGGGTGGTCGGCGAGCTCGACGATGCGCCACGCGCGCCGGTAGTCGTCGACGTAGCGTCCCCACGCGAGGGCTTCGAAGGCGATCCGGATGCCATACCCGGCGGCCAGCTCCCCGAGACGGCGCAGTTGGCTCGCGGACACGGCGTCGTCGTCGATCGTCGCGGTGGCGACGTTGCTGCAGCACAGCACCAGATCCATGCCGAGGCGCCGCATGAGGCGGAACTTCGCCTCGGCCCGGCGCAGGACGCCCGCGAACGTCTCCTCGTCGACCCCTTCGACGTCGCGCATGGGCTGGTAAAGGTCGAGGCTCAGACCGAGTCGGGCGGCGAGAGCGGCGATCTCCTCGGGGCTCTCGGGCGCGGCCAGCAGGTCGGGTTCGAAGATCTCGACCCCGTCGAAGCCGGCGTCGGCGCAGGCGTGGAGCTTGTCGACGAGAGTCCCGCTGACGCACACGGTCGCGATCGAGGTCTTCATGGGCGCCGAATGTACCATCCGGTACATAGCGCGTCCACTAATCTGGGCCGATGCCCGAGGTTCGCCGAGACGCCGAGCGCACGCGCGCCGAGCTCCTCGCCGTCGCCACCGAGGTCTTCGCCGAAGACGGCTACTCCGGCGCCCGCGTCGACGAGATCGCCGCCCGCACGCGCACGACGAAGCGGATGATCTACTACTACTTCGGCGGCAAGGAAGGCCTGTACCGGGCTGTGCTCGAGGAGGCCTACCGCGGGATCCGCGAGGCCGAACGCGCCATCGACGTCGACCACTCCGACCCCGTGCAGGCGGTGCGTGCGCTCGCCGAGGTCACGTTCGACCACCACGTGCAGCACGACGCGTTCATCCGTCTCGTCGCGATCGAGAACATCCACCGCGGCGAGTTCATCCGCCAGATCGATGGGCTGCGCGAGGCGTCGAAGCCCGCGAAGGACGTGCTGGACGAGATCCTCCAGCGCGGTCGCGCCGCGGGCGTGTTCCGCGCCGACGTCGAGGCGATCGACGTGCACCTCGTGATCAGCGCGTACTGCGTGTTCCAGGTCGCGAACCGCTACACGTTCGGGCACCTGTTCGAGGTCGACATGGCAGAGCCCGCCCAGCGCGCGCACCTGCGCTCCGTCATCGGCGACGTCGTCGTCGGGTGGCTCACCTCCCCCACGGCCTGATCCGACGGGCTGTTGACATGCGCTTCTCGTCGTGCTTTTCTGTGAACGTACCGGTTAGTACATAGCGAGACTTCGCAACTGACCGGGATCCGGAGACGAAGGAGTACCGTGATCGACTCGCACCCGTACCTCGTGGGCCTCATCGGCACGGGGGTCCTGCCCTCGCTCACCCCGCCGATGCACATGGCCGAGGCACGGGCGCTCGGGCTCACCTACGTGTATCGGCCCCTCGACCTCCCCTCGCTCGGCATCGACCCCGAGCGGATCGGCGACGTGCTCGCGTGGGCCGAGCGCCTCGGCTACGACGCGGTCAACGTCACGCACCCGTGCAAGCAGAGCGTGATGGCGCACCTCGACCGCATCGACCCGGTCGCCGCGGCTCTCGGCGCGGTCAACACCGTGCTGTTCACGTCCGCCGGCCGCGTCGGATACAACACCGACACGACCGGTTTCGCCGCCGCCTTCGGCGAGGGACTCCCGGATGCCACGACCGACCGCGTCGTCCAGCTCGGCGCGGGCGGGGCCGGATCGGCCGTCGCCGACGCGCTCCTCCGGCTCGGTACGGCACACCTCACCGTGGTGGACCTCGACGCCGCCCGCGCCGGCGCCCTCGCCGCCGACCTCGGGGCACGGCATCCGTCCGCCGTCGTCGACTCCGCCGTGCCCGCCGACCTCGCGGCCGTCCTCGCGGGAGCCGACGGCCTCGTGCACTGCACCCCCGTCGGCATGGCCGAGCACCCCGGACTCCCCCTGGATGCCGCCCTCCTCCGGCCCGACCTGTGGGTCGCCGACATCGTCTACCGGCCGCTCGACACCGAGCTGCTGATCGCGGCGCGCGAACGCGGCTGCCGCACCCTGAGCGGCGGAAAGATGGCGGTCCACCAGGCCGTCGACGCCTTCGCCCTCATCACCGGGACGCGACCCGACCCCGATCGCATGACCGCGCACTTCCTCGACCTCGTCGCCGCCGCCGGCGACACCCTCGCCCGATAAGGAGCACCTGTCCCATGACCACCACCGCAACGACGCGGAAGACTCCCGTGAAGGCCGCTGCCGCCAGCTTCATGGGCAGCGCCGTGGAGTACTACGACTTCTTCCTGTTCGGCTCCGCCGCCGCGCTGATCTTCCCGACGGTGTTCTTCCCGTCCGGGGACCAGGCGGCGCTGGTGATGTCGTTCGCGACCTTCGGGTTCGCGTACGTCGCCCGCCCGGTCGGCGCCGTCATCCTGGGCCACTTCGGCGACCGCATCGGTCGGCAGAAGGTGCTCATGTTCACGCTGCTGCTGATGGGTCTGTCGACCTTCATCATCGGATGCCTCCCCGGCTTCGCGCAGATCGGGTGGTTCGCCCCCGCGCTGCTCGTGCTGTGCCGTCTGATGCAGGGCCTCTCCGCGGCCGGCGAGCAGGCGGGAGCGTCGTCGCTCACCCTTGAGCACGCCCCGGAGAACCGCCGCTCGTTCTTCACCTCCTGGACCCTGACCGGCACCCAGGGTGGCCAGATCCTCGCCGCCCTCGTCTTTATCCCCGTGGTCGCCCTCCCCGACGACATCAAGTTCAGCTGGGGCTGGCGCGTGCCGTTCTGGCTCAGCGCCGTCGTCGTGATCGTGGCGTTCTTCATCCGCCGCAGCCTGCACGAGACGCCCGAGTTCGAAGAGGCGAAGGCGACCGGACAGATCGCCCGGATGCCGCTCGTCCCGCTGCTGCGCGATCACTGGCGCGACGTGCTCCGCGTGATCTGCTGCGCGTTCATCGCCGCGGTCTCCACGGTGTTCGGCACGCTCGCGATCTCGTACGGAAAGGCGCAGGGACTCGACGCGAGCGTAACTCTGTGGCTCGTCGTCGTCGCCAACATCGTGGCCCTCGGCACGCAGCCGCTGTTCGGACGGCTCGCCGACCGCATCGGCCGCAAGCCCGTCTTCATCTACGGCGCGCTGTCGTCGGCGGTCTTCATGCCCTTCTACATGCTGTCGATGGGCGCCGGGAACACGATCGTGACGTTCGCCCTCGCGATCCTCACCTTCTCGTTCGGGTACGCCGCGGCCAACGCCGTGTGGCCCTCGTTCTACGGCGAGATGTTCTCGACGCGCGTCCGCTTCTCGGGCATGGCGATCGGCACGCAGCTCGGCTTCCTGATGGCCGGCTTCGCGCCCAGCATCGTCGCCGCCCTCGGCGGCAGCGGCGCGGGCGGCTGGGTCGTCATCAGCGTCTTCACCGCGGTCATCTCGATCATCGCGTCGGTGAGCGCCCTCACCGCCCGTGAGACGAAGGACGTGCCCACCGCGCGCCTGGGTCTCGCCACCGAGGAGCGCGTGCCCGCGACGGTCTGATCCCAGGACGTCGACGGCCCCGTCTCCCGAGGGAGGCGGGGCCGTCTCGCGTGCGGCGATGTTCGCAGATTCGGACGTTCCTCGCAGGATCCGGCCGGAATCCTGCGAGATTCGAGGGATTCTGCGAACGAGCGCGCGGCGGACCGGATGCCGGGTCCTTAGGCCCCGACCTCCTGGTAGGCCGCGAACAGCAGCGACTCGTCGGGGGCCTGCAGGACCGTGGGGCGGGCGAGGTCGTCGAGCACGATGAAGCGCAGCATGCTGCCGCGGGACTTCTTGTCGCGCTGCATCGTCGCCTTGAGGGTCTGCCACGCGCCGGCGCGGTAGGTCGTGGGGAGCCCGAGGGACTCGAGCACGTCGCGGTGGCGCTGGGCGACGTCGTCGGACAGGCGTCCGGCCAGGCGCGACAGCTCGGCCGCGAACACCATGCCGACGGAGATCGCGGCGCCGTGGCGCCAGCGGTACCGCTCGGCGTGCTCGATCGCGTGACCCAGCGTGTGTCCGTAGTTCAGGACTTCGCGGAGGCCCGCCTCGCGCAGGTCTTCACCGACGACCCGCGCCTTCATGTCGATCGCGAGCTCGATGCAGCGGCGGAACGCGTCCCCCCGCGGGTCGACGATCCCGGACGGGTCGGCCTCGATGAGGTCCAGGATCTCCGGATGCCAGATGAACCCGGCCTTCACGACCTCCGCGAACCCCGCGGTGGCCTCGTTCTTCGAGAGCGTGTCGAGCAGGTCGAGGTCGCACACGACGGCCGTGGGCGGCCAGAACGCGCCCACGAGGTTCTTGCCCTCGGCGGTGTTGATTCCCGTCTTGCCGCCGACGGCGGCATCCACCATGCCGAGCACCGTCGTCGGCACCTGGATCACGGCGACACCGCGCAGCCACGTCGCGGCGACGAACCCGGCGAGGTCGGTGACGGCTCCGCCGCCGAAACCGATGACGGCATCCGTCCGCGTGAAGTCGGCCTGGCCCATGACCTGCCAGCAGAACGCGGCGACCTCGACGCGCTTGCCCGCCTCGGCATCCGGGATCTCGGCGAGCAGCACCTGGCGGTCGCCGACGAGCTGCGCGCGTAGGGCCTCGGCCTGCGCCGCGAGGGTCGGCGGGTGCACGATGAGCACCTTCTGCACGGCCGCGGGCAGCTTCTCGCCGAGCGTCGCGAGCAGGCCGCGCCCGATCGTGATGTCGTAGCCGGGGTCGCCGGCGACGGTGATGGTCGTGGTGTCAGTCATGGGGTCTCCTGGGCCGGGACGGGGCGTGCCCAGGCCACGATGTCGTCGACCACGCGAGCCAGCGGGCCCGACGACGTGTCGAAGGCGATATCGGCGGCCGCTTCGTAGATCGGTCGCCGTTCTTCGTAGATGCGGAGCCAGCGCTCCGCCGGGTCCTCGCCGCCCAGCAGCGGGCGCTCGTCACCGTGGATCCGGGATGCCACGACGTGCGGCGCCACGGTCAGCAGCACCACGCGGTGATGGGTCAGTCGCTCGCGGGTGACCGGGTCGAGCACCGCTCCCCCGCCGAGTGCGACCACACCGCCCCGGCCGAGGGCTTCGGCCACGGCATCCCGTTCCACCGCGCGGAAGTGCGCTTCGCCGTGCGCGAGGAACAGGTCGCGGATCGGACCGTGGTCGCGGACCACGATCTTGTCGGTGTCGCTGAACGTTTCGCCGAGGGCGCGCGCGACGCGGCGCCCGACGCTCGTCTTTCCCGCGCCCATCGGTCCGATGAGCACGAGCGCGCCGGCGCCGACCTCAGCCGAGGTCATGCGCGAGCAACGCCGCGTCGGAGGCGTCGGTGGTGCGCAGCGTCTCGGGCAGGTGCGTGAGGTACGTCTCGAGATTGCGGCGCGTCTCGGCGACGTTGTCGCCGCCGAACTTCTCCAGCACCGCGTCGGCGAGCGTGATCGCGACCATCGCCTCCGCCACGACACCCGCGGCAGGGACCGCGCAGACGTCGGAGCGCTGGTGGTGCGCGGCGGCCGTGTCGCCCGTGGCGACGTCGACGGTGCGGAGGGCGTGCGGGATCGTGGCGATGGGCTTCATGCCCGCGCGCACCCGCAGCACGGTACCGGTCGACATGCCGCCCTCGGTGCCGCCCGCGCGGTCGGACGAGCGGGTGATGCCGTCCTCCGTCGCGAAGAGCTCGTCGTGCGCCTGCGAGCCGCGACGGGTCGTGGTGAGGAAGCCGTCGCCGACCTCGACGCCCTTGATGGCCTGGATGCTCATCAGGGCCTGGGCGAGCTTGGCATCCAATCGACGATCCCACTGCACGTGCGAGCCGAGCCCCGGCGGGAGGCCGTACGCGAGCACCTCGACGATGCCGCCGAGCGTGTCACCGGCCTTTGCTCGGTTGACACGATCTCGCGCGCGCGGCGGGCGTTCTCGCGCGCGGCCGTGATCGAGTACGCGATGCTCGACGGGTTCATGCGGTCGACGGCGAGTCGCGCCAGCACATCCTCACGACGGACGGTGTCGACGTTCTCCGGGAACGGCGAGCCCATGACGCTGAGGAGCGACCGGCACGCGGTGTCCTCATCGATCCAGGGGTCCTCGAGCAGCAGCTGCAGGTGGACG
>NZ_BADA01000028.1 GCF_000333395.1 Microbacterium sp. B19 | reverse complement strand
GGGCAGAGCATCGTGGCGAACGCGCCGTTGGACAGGCCCGCGAACCAGTCGTCGGACCACTGGCCGAGGTGCGCCGACTGCGTCGCGCTGGCCTTGAGCACCTGGTCGTAGATCTTCTTGACCTCACCCGGGCGACGTCGATCCACTCGAGGAGCCCGGTCTCGACCATGGCCTGGTGGACGACGCGCAGCGCGCTCTCCAGACCCACCATGCCGTTCGCGGCGGCGGCCCACTCGCACGACTTCGCCTCGGCCGGGTGCGGCGCGTGGTCGGTCGCGACGATGTCGATCGTGCCGTCGGCCAGACCCTCGCGCACCGCGAGCACGTCCTCCTCGCGGCGCAGCGGCGGGTTCACCTTGAACCGCGCGTCGTAGTCGCGCACGAGCTCGTCGGTGAGCAGCAGGTGGTGCGGGGTCACCTCGGCGGTGACGTTCACGCCGCGCTTCTTGGCCCAGCGGATGATGTCGACCGACCCGGCCGTCGACAGGTGGCACACGTGCAGACGCGAGCCCACGTGCTCGGCGAGCAGCACGTCGCGCGCGATGATCGACTCCTCGGCGACCGCCGGCCACCCCGCGAGCCCCAGCTCGGCGGACACGGCGCCCTCGTTCATCTGCGCGCCCTCGGTCAGCCGCGGATCCTGCGCGTGCTGCGCGATCACGCCGTCGAACGCCTTCACGTACTCCAGCGCTCGCCGCATGATGAGCGGGTCGAAGACACAGAAGCCGTCGTCGCTGAAGACGCGGACGCGGGCGCGGGAGTCGGCCATCGCGCCGAGCTCGGCGAGACGCTCGCCCTTCTGCCCGACCGTCACGGCGCCGATCGGCTGAACGTGGACGTAGCCCGCGGCCTCGCCGAGCGCGAGCTCCTGCTCGACGACACCGGCCGTGTCGGCGACGGGCGACGTGTTCGGCATCGCGAAGACGGTCGTGAAACCGCCGGCTGCGGCGGCGCGGGATCCGGTGGCGACGGTCTCGGATGCCTCGTACCCGGGCTCGCGCAGGTGCACGTGCAGGTCGACGAGTCCCGGGAGGGCGATGAGGCCCTCGGCATCCACGACGGTCGCGCCCGCGTGCGAGAGGCCGGTTCCGGTCTCGGCGATGACGCCGTCGCGGACGAGGAGGTCGGTGGCATCCCGACCTTCGATCCGCGCGCCGCGCACCAGCAGGGTGTGGGAGGGGGCGTGGCTCATCGAAGGTCCTCTTTCTCGGAGTCGGTCCGCGCGCCCGCCAGCAGCAGGTACAGCACGGCCATGCGCACGGAGACGCCGTTCGCGACTTGCTCGAGAACCGTCGAGCGCGGCGAGTCGGCGGCTTCGGCGGAGATCTCCAGACCGCGATTCATCGGGCCGGGGTGTAGAACGATGCTACCGTCCGGCAGCGCCTCCAGGCGCCGCGCGTCGAGACCGTACCGGCGGGAATACTCCCGTTCAGTCGGGAAATACGCGGCATTCATCCGCTCGAGCTGGATGCGGAGCATCATGAGGGCGTCGGGACCGGCGGCGATCCCGCGGTCCAGGTCGTACTCGACCTCGACCGGCCAGCCGCTGACGTCCTGCGGGACGAGGGTCGGCGGCGCGACGAGCGTCACGTGGGCGCCGAGCGTGTGCAGCAGCCACACGTTCGAGCGCGCGACGCGGGAGTGCAGCACGTCGCCGACGATCGTGACCCGGATGCCGTCCAGCCCGCGCCCGCGGCTGTCGGCGCCGAACAGGCGCTTGCGGATGGTGAACGCGTCGAGCAGCGCCTGCGTCGGGTGCTCGTGCGTCCCGTCGCCGGCGTTCACCACGCCCGCGGTGATCCAGCCGCTGGTGGCGAGCGTGCGCGGAGCCCCGGAGGCGCCGTGGCGGATGACGACGGCATCCGCCCCCATCGCCTGGAGGGTCTGCGCGGTGTCTTGGAGCGACTCGCCCTTGCTGACGCTCGAGCCCTTCGCGGAGAAGTTGATGACGTCGGCGCTCAGGCGCTTGGCGGCGGCCTCGAACGAGATGCGGGTGCGGGTGGAGTCCTCGAAGAAGAGGTTCACCACGGTCTTGCCGCGCAGCGTCGGCAGCTTCTTGACCTCACGGCGCTGCGTGTCGGCCATGTCCTCGGCGACGTCGAGGATCTCGAGCGATTCGGCGCGCGTGAGGTGCTGGGTGTCGAGGAGGTGCCTCATGATTCGATCGTCACCTCTTCGATGCCGTCGACCTCGGCGAGGCGCACGTTGACGCGCTCGTCGCGGGCGGACGGGAGGTTCTTGCCGACGAAGTCGGGGCGGATGGGCAGCTCGCGGTGACCGCGGTCGATCAGCGTCGCCAGCCGCACGGCGGCGGGGCGGCCGATGTCCTGCAGGGCGTCGAGCGCGGCCCGGATGCTGCGACCCGAGAACAGCACGTCGTCCACCAGCACGACGACCTTGCCGTCGATGCCGCCGGCGGGGATGCGCGTGGTGTGCGGTGCCCGCGTGGGATTGCGGTGCAGATCGTCGCGGTACATCGTCACGTCGAGGGCGCCGACCGGGACGGCCGCTCCCCCGAACTCGCTGATCAGCGGAGCGATGCGCTCGGCGAGGGTGACACCGCGCGTCGGGATCCCGAGGAGGACGAGTCCTTCCGGCCCCTTATTGGACTCCAGGATCTCGTGCGAGATGCGCGTCAAAGCGCGGGCGATGTCGGCATCGTGCATGACGGTGCGCGTACTCATCCGCTGCTCCCTTCTCCGCCTCACGGGACGGGGTTAAAGGTTGCCGTGGTTCTCCCTCGAGTGTAGCGGGTGTGGATGACGGATGCCGGGCGCGCCGGGCTGTGCAGGAGGGGTGCCGCGCGTACGGCGAGAGGATCACCCGGACTGCGTGAGGCTCGTGATGAGGTTGATCGCCACCGCCACGACGAATGTCCCGTAGAAGTACGCGAGCAGGCCGTGCGCGAAGGCGATCCGTCGAGTCGGGGTGGACGACTGGGTCACGCTGCTCGCGCTGTAGGCCATGCCGATGTTGAACGCCGCGTACGCGAAGTCGCTGTACGACGGGTCCTCCTCCTGGTCGAAGTCGAACCGGTGGTTCTCGTCGAGGTAGTACATCCGGGCGTACTTGAACGCGTAGACGGTGTTCATGACCGCCCAGGCCGCGACCACGCCGACGACCGCGAGGATCGCGCAGGCGGCACCGATCGGGTCGCTCTGCTGGCTGCGGATGAGCGCGAGCACGACGCCGACGAGGCTGAGCAGCGTCGCGCCGATGATCAGTGCATCGACGAGGCGGCGCGAGCGCCGCTCGTGGCGCGCCAGGTCGCGCGTCTGCTGCGGTCCGGCGCGCCACGCGCGCGCCCAGGCCCAGGTGAGGAAGACGGCGGCCGCGACGGCCCACCCGATGAGGGGTGCGAGTTCGGGAGCACCGAGCATCATCGGGATGGTTGCGACCAGCAGACCGACGAGGGCGGCGACCCCCCGCCTTGACGGCGATGTGCGACATGGGCGTCCCTTCCGGCGATGAGGCCTGCACGCTCGCACCGCTCGCCGGGAGCGGCGTACGGCCTTGACAGCTCCCGCGCTTCTCCTCGGGCATGTGCTGCGGGGACCGGAACAGCCCACGCGACGGGAGGAGATTCGGCGGGGCGGAGGATGGATGCCGCGGTCTCGGTCCTCCCCTGCCCGAATCTCCTCCCGTCACGCCCCGGCCTCCGCTCCGCCCCGGCCCCGCGCTACTCCAGCACGACGAGCCGCTGCGTCGCGCGGGTCATCGCGACGTACCGGTCGACCGCGCCCGTGATCCCGTCGCCGAAGCGGGAGGGCTCGACGAGGACGACGAGGTCGAACTCCAGCCCCTTCACCCGCTGCGGGTCGAGCGACGAGACCCGCTCGCGCGGCGCGAAGTCCGGGGCGCCGATCACCACCGCCGTCCCCTCGGCGGTTCCCCGCTCCCACGCGGCGATGATCTCGGCGAGGTCGGCGCGCGCGCCGTACTCGACGGGGACGCCCGTCCGTCGGATCGATTCCGGCACGTTCGCGTCGGGCAGCACGGCGCGGATCACCGGGGCCGCGGCATCCATCACCTCCCCCGGAGTGCGGTAGTTCACGTGCAGCGTCGCGATCCGCACGCGCTCGACGCCCACCCGCGCGAGCCTGTCCTCCCACGGCTCGGTGAATCCGTGGCGCGCCTGCGCGCGGTCGCCGACGATCGTGAGGCTCCTGGACGGGCAGCGTCTCAGGAGCATGCGCCACTGCGCGTCGGTGAGTTCCTGCGCTTCGTCGACGATGACGTGGGCGAAGGGGCCCGCGAACGGATCGAGGATGGATGCCGCGGGGCTCTCGAGCGTCCGGCGCAGGTCCTGCCCGCGCAGCATCGACATCACCCGCATGTCGCCGTCGTCGGCGGCGATGAGGTCGGTCACGACGTCGGACATGATCCGGCGCTCCTCCGCCGCCTCCCGCCGTGCCCGACGCTCCGCGGCCTCCCGGCGGGGGTCGCCCACCTCCTGGCGGGCGGCATCGAGCAGCGGCAAATCCGACGCGGTCCAGACCTCCGGAACTCCGCGATCGACGAGCGCCGCGAGGTCGTCGGCCGCGAGCCACGGTGCGCACCGGCGGAGCAGGGCCGTGTTCGTGAGCAGCCCGCGGAGAACGGCATCCGGGTCGAGAAGCGGCCACGCGCCGTCGAACAACGCCCGCAGATCGTCGTCGTTCTCCAGCGCTTCGCGCGGGGATTCGTCCTCGTCCCAGCCCGAGCCGTAGGCGTCGAAGTCGTCGCGCGATCGGGATGCCTCGCCCCACCCCTCGTCCCACGTGTCGGTCGCACCGCCGCGCAGCTCGTCGTCGACGCGTTCCTCGAGCAGCGTGAGCAGCCGCTCCCACGCGCGGGTGCGCAGCTCGTTGTGGGCGACGACACCGACGCCCTCGAAGATCTCGGCCCACTCGGCCGCGTCGACGACGACGGCGCCCCACGCGGTGTCCACGGTCGTGCTCCGCGTCGGCGGGCGCTGCCACCGCCGCACGGCGGCCTCGACCGCGTCGATCATGCGGCCGTCGCCGAGCACGCGGCGAAGGCGCGGATCGGGTTCCGGGTTCACGCGCGCCTCACCCGCGAGGTCGTTCACCGCGCACACGCGGGCACCCTCCTCGCCGAGGCCGGGCAGGACGTCGTCCACGTAGTCGACGTACGGCCGGTGCGGCCCGACGAAGAGCAGCCCTTCGCTCTCCCCCTGCATTCGCGGGTCCGAGTAGAGCAGGTACGCGGCGCGATGCAGCGCGACGACGGTCTTGCCCGTCCCCGGGCCGCCGTCGACGACGAGCGCTCCGCGGGCGTGCGCGCGGATGATGGCATCCTGATCCGTCTGGATCGTCGCGAGCACGTCGCGCATCTTGGGTGATCGGCTGGTGCCCAGGCTCGCGATGAACGCGGACTGGTCGTCGAGCGCCGCCCCCGCTCCGGGGCCGTCGCCGAACACCTCGTCCCAGAAGTCGACGATGCGTCCCGCGCGCCAGCGGTACCGCCGGCGACTGCGGAGCCCCTCCGGGTGCGCGGCCGTCGCCGCGAAGAAGGGCCGGGATGCCGGGGCCCGCCAGTCCAGGAGAAGGCGTTCGCCCGTGGCATCCACGATCCCGAACCGGCCGACGTACGTCGCGGTGCCGGCCTCATCGACCATTCGCCCGATGCATGCGTCGAGGCCGAAACGGCGGAGGACCCGGAGCCGTGTCGACAGCTGCTGCACCTCGAGGTCGCGTTCGAGAGCGCGTTGACCGCTCGCGTGCTCCCGACGCAGCGCGGTGAGTCGGAGCTCGACCCGCTCCCCCTCGGCGGCGAGGGCGGCCGCGATCGCAGCGAACCGCCGCTCGTCGTCGCCGATGAGCGCGGCCTTGTCGTGCAGTCGCGCGGGTAGAGCGAAAGGGCTGGTGTTCGTGTGCATCGCCGGTGTCCCCTTCGTGCGCCGAATGCGGGCGCGACCTGCGATTTTGCATCACAGAGGGGGCCTTGCGGCAAGCCCGGGGTCGGGCGCGATAATGGAAGGGGAAGGGAATTGCGGTTTCGGCCCGCGCGAAGGCACGGCCCCCGCGACGCGCCCGCCCCCGCCCCCGCGACGGGAGGAGATCCGGGCGACGGAGGATGGATGCCGCGGATGCGATCCTCCCCCGGCGAGA
>NZ_BADA01000029.1 GCF_000333395.1 Microbacterium sp. B19 | reverse complement strand
GTACCGGGACGAGTCCGACGTCAGCACCTCATCGGCGAGGGTCAGAACTCCCGCGGCGTCGTAGCCGAACTCGAACTTCGTGTCGGCGAGGATGAGTCCGCGCTTCTCGGCGATCGCGGAGGCGCGGCGGTAGATCTCGAGCGACAGGTCGCGCAGGGCGGCGGCGGTGTCCTCGCCGACGAGCTCGACGGAACGCTCGTACGTGATGTTCTCGTCGTGCTCGCCCATCGGCGCCTTGTAGGCGGGCGTGTACAGCGGTTCCGGCAGCCGGTCGCCGTCGCCGAGTCCCTCGGGAAGCGGGATGCCGCACACCGTGCGCGACTCCTGGTATTCGGCCCAGCCCGATCCGGTCAGGTACCCGCGCACGACGCACTCGATCGGCTGCATGTCGAGCGACCGGACGAGCATGGCGCGTCCGCGCACGGCATCCGGGATCAGCTCCACCGCATCGTCCCCCTCGAGCACGTGGTCGGCGGCGAGATGGTTCGGGATGCCAGGCCCTCCGTCGGCGCCCGCGAGACGGTCGAACCACCACAGGCTCAGCGTCGTCAGCAGGACGCCCTTGTCGGGGATGCCGGGGCTCAGCACGTGGTCGAACGCGCTGACCCGGTCGCTCGCGACGACCAGCAGGTGCGCGGGCGTGGCGTCCTCGGCGGTGTCGGCGGGAACGTACAGGTCGCGGACCTTGCCCGAATAGACGTGGCGCCAGCCGTCGAGGACGAGGGGGGAAGCGGGGATCACCCGCTCATTATCGCGGTTCGGCTCGCGCGCCGATGGCCGCGCGGGCAGAGATTTTGTCACATCGGGGCTCCGCGCGCCCGCCCCTCTGCGGTGTCGGAGCCGGTCGCTACGGTCGAAGGATGACCGAGGCGACCCCCGACACCGCGGCATCCATCGATCCCTCCGACGGAAGCGCCCACCGCCACACTCTGCGCGGGTGGGTGTTCTGGCCCGCGGCCGCCATCGCGCTGGCGTTCATCGCGTTCGCGCTGATCTTCCCGAATGCCGCCGAGACGGCGTTCGGCACGCTGCAGACCGCGATCGTGTCGGCGTTCAACTGGTACTACGTGCTGATCGCGGCGTTCTTCGTGGCGTTCGCACTGACGATGGGCTTCAGCCGGTTCGGGCGCATCAAGCTCGGCCGCGACGACGACGAGCCCGAGTTCTCGACGCTGTCCTGGTTCTCGCTGCTCTTCGCGGCGGGCATGGGCATCGGACTCGTGTTCTACGGCGTGAGCGAACCGCTCAGCCACTTCGCGTCGCCCCGCCCCGGCGTCGAGGGCACGGCGACGCAGCTCGCCCAGCAGGCGATGTCGCAGACGTTCCTCCACTGGGGTGTGCACGCGTGGTCGATCTACGTCGTGATCGGCCTCGCGCTCGCCTACGCCTTCCACCGCCGCAAGCGTCCGCGCACGATCCGGTGGGCGCTCGAACCGATCCTCGGTGCCCGGCTCGTGCAGGGCGGATGGGGCAATGCGATCGACGTGGCCGCCCTCGTCGGCACGCTGTCGGC
>NZ_BADA01000030.1 GCF_000333395.1 Microbacterium sp. B19 | reverse complement strand
TTGTAGCCGCGCTCGAAGTCGACCCAGCGTGCCTGGCGGGTGACGTAGTCCTGCCAGTCGCGCGTGTACTCGAGCACCGACTCGCGGGCCTTGCCGTTGAACACGGCGACGCCCATGCGCTCGATCTCGTCCTTCTCGGTGATCCCGAGCTGCTTCATGGCCTCGAGCTCGGCGGGGAGGCCGTGCGTGTCCCAGCCGAAGACGCGGTCGACCTTCTTTCCGCGCATCGTCTGGAAGCGCGGGAACAGGTCCTTCGCGTAACCGGTCAGGAGGTGGCCGTAGTGCGGCAGGCCGTTCGCGAACGGCGGGCCGTCGTAGAACACCCACTCCTCGGCGCCCTCGCGGTTCGCGATCGAGGCGCGGAACGTGTCGTCCGCGTCCCAGAACGCGAGCGTGTCGCGCTCGATGTCCGGGAACCGGGGGCTGGGGACGACGGATGCCACGGACGCGGCGCCGGTCCCGGGCGTGGAGGTCGTGGCATCCGGGGTCGATGCGTCGGCGGCCGGGCCGAAGGATGAGGGGCGAGGGTAGGTCATGTCTCTCCGCAGGTTGCGATCCACCTGCAGGGACGATCCGGTCGGACCGCGGTACCACCCCGCATTGCGCCCACCGGGGTGGTCGCCGCTCTCACTGCGGCTGTGACGGGCCTGCCCCGCTCGGTTCTACTGGGGGCCTGGACCCTGTTCTTCCGAGAGCTCCCCGGTGATGGCCGGATCGGTGCTGATCCAGCCATTCTACGCCGACCCGCCGGGGCCCGCGGGCCACTCGCGGGAATGCCCGGCGATGCTCGGGAGTTTCTGGACTCGTGCCAAGATCTAACCCCGTGACCTCCGCTCCCCCCGTTCCCCGCCCGACCACCTCCGCACCCGCTCGCCGTGTCGCGTGGGCCTCGATGATCGGCACATCCCTCGAGTCGTTCGACTTCTACGTCTACGCGTACTTCGCCGCGTTCTTCGTCGGGCCGCTGTTCTTCGGTCCGCTTGGCGAGGTCGGCGGGACCCTGGCATCCTTCTCGACGATCGCTCTCGCGTTCGTCGTCCGTCCCATCGGCGCGATCGTCTTCGGCCACATGGGCGATCGGCTCGGCCGCCGGACGACGCTGCTGTGGACCGTCGGGATCATGGGCGTGGCGACGGGCTTGATCGGTGCGCTGCCCACGTACGCCCAGGCCGGCTGGCTCGGCGTCGTGCTGCTGCTGGTGCTGCGCATCGCGCAGGGCCTGTCGCTGGGTGGAGAGTGGGGCGGCTCCATCCTGCTGGCGACCGAGCACTCCAGTCCCGTGAAGCGCGCGTTCTACGCCGCGATCCCGCAGCTCGGTTCGCCGGTCGGGTCGATCCTCTCCGCCGTCGTGTTCATCGTGATGACGTTCGCGTTGCCTGCCGACCAGCTCGCCGCCTGGNGCTGGCGCATCCCGTTCCTCCTCGCGGTGCCGCTGCTGCTGGTGTCGCTGTACCTGCGCTGGTCGATCGACGAGACGCCGGTCTTCGAGAACGTCGTCGCCACCGGTCGCCGCGACCGGCTTCCGGTGCTGACGATGTTCCGAGCTCGTCCGGCCGCCGTGGCCATCGCGATCGGTGCCGCGCTCCTCGGCATCGGCTCCTACTCGCTGATGAACACGTACACGATCAACTACGGCGTCGCGCAGCTCGGCTT
>NZ_BADA01000031.1 GCF_000333395.1 Microbacterium sp. B19 | reverse complement strand
GCCGCGACCTGGGCGACTGGGCCAAGAAGTGGCTCGAGACCGCGGGCGTGAACACGCTCTCGCCGCTCATCGAGCAGGACGACCACGGGTCGCTCACGCGTTTCGCGATCGTGCAGACCGCGCCGTCGGACTACCCGACGATCCGTCCGCACCGCCTCGGCGTCGGCTTCTACTCGCTCGACAAGTCGGGCCGCCTCGAGCGGGTGCACCGCATCGAGCTCGACGTCGACGGCGACCGCACCGAGGTGCCGCAGTTGCGTGGCATCCGTCGTCCGGACCTCGTGCTGCTCAACGACGACGACCTCGCGTACGCGAAGATCCGCCTCGACGAGCGCTCGCTCGCCACGGCCATCGCGCACCTCAAAGACATCGCCGACCCGCTCGCGCGCTCGCTCGTCTGGGGTGCCGCGTGGGACCAGACCCGGGATGCCGAAGCCTCGGCGACCGACTACATCGACCTGGTGCTGCGGAACATCGGTTCCGAGACCGAGTCGACCACGGTCCGCACGACCCTCGCACAGCTCCAGCTCGCGGCCAACAGCTACGTCGCTCCGGCGACCCGCGCGGCCGCTCGCGAGCGCGTCGCGGACGGTCTGTGGGCGCTGGCGCAGGCGGCCGGGGCCGGCAGTGACAGCCAGCTGCAGTTCGTGACGGCGTTCGCCTCGGCCGCGGCGACCCCCGCGCACGTCGAGACGGTCCGCGCGCTGCGCGACGGCGAGACGGTGCTCGATGGACTCGAGATCGACACCGACCTGTCGTGGCAGCTGCTGGTCGCTCTCGCCGCCGGCGGCGCGGTCACCGCGGCCGACATCGACGCGGCCCGCGAAGCAGACAACACGGCGAAGGGCGGGGAGTTCGCGGCGCAGGCCAAGGCCGCGCTGCCGACCGTCGAGGCGAAGCATGAGGCGTGGAGCTCGCTCATCGACCGCGCCGACGCGCCGAACACGATCGTGCGCTCGGCGGCGCTCGGGTTCACGCACCCGGCGACGGTCGACGTCCTCGCGGAGTTCGTCGGGCCGTACTTCGACATGCTGCTCCCCATCTGGGAGAGCCGGAGCTACCAGATCGCGCAGTACCTGATCGTGGGGCTCTACCCGGCCGCTCTCGCGAACACGCAGCTGCGGGATGCCACTCGCGCCTGGCTCTCCGCGCANCAGGACGCGGNCCCCGCGCTCCGTCGCCTCGTGAGCGAGAACCTCGCCGGTGTCGAGCGCGCACTCGCGGT
>NZ_BADA01000032.1 GCF_000333395.1 Microbacterium sp. B19 | reverse complement strand
AACTTCGAGGCCTACGAGGCGAACAAGATCGAGCGTCTCGGCGCCGACGCGGCGAACCCGTCGCGTTCGACCTACCGCAAGCTCACGCGTGACTGACGTGACGCCGTCTGCGGGCTCGGCTCCGGCCGGGCCCGCGCGGCTGCACATCCCCATTCACCTGCGGTGGGGAGACCTCGACGCCCTCGGACACGTCAACAACACGTCGATGCTGAAGCTTCTCGAAGAGGCGCGGCTCCGGGCGTTCTGGCGCGGCGACGACGACGGAGACGCCCTCCCGACCGCCGTCTTCGACATGAGCGTGCTGGAGAGCGGGGGAGAGCGCGCGACGCTCATCGCGCGGCAGGAGATCGAGTACCTCCGCCCCGTTCCCTATAGCCAGCGTCCGCTCGACGTACGGCTGTGGATCGGCGCGATGGGCGGCTCCAGCGCCGACATCTGCTTCGAGGTCTTCAGCCCGATCGGCGACGACGAGCCGGTGCTCTACGCACGCGCCACGGCGGTCGTCGTCCTTGTCGACACGGCCAGCGGCCGCCCGATCCGTTGGAGCGAGACCGAGCGCGCCGCGTGGGCCCCGTACATCGGCGACCCGATCGAATACCGCCGCCGCGGCCGCTGACGCCCCGAAGCGCCACGCAACCCCGGGCTCTACTCGCCCGGCACGCGCACCATGATCTCCTGCGCCACGCTGGCCAGGAGCACGCCCTCGCGCGTGTAGATCCGCCCGGTCGACAGGCCACGCCCGCCGCGGGCGTTCGGCGACTCCTGCACGTACAGGAGCCACTCGTCGACGCGCCCCGGCCGGTGCCACCACATCGCGTGGTCGAGGCTCGCGACCCGCAGACCGGGCGTGCTCCACGGCACGCCGTGTCCGCGGAGGATGGTCTCCTGGATCGTGAGGTCGCTAAGGTACGCCAGCGCGGCGCGGTGCACCGCCGGGTCGTCGGGAAGCTCGCGCCGTGTGCGCATCCACACCGCCTGTCGCGGCACGTGCGGACCCTCCACGGACGTGTACACGGGCGACGGCACGTGCAGCACGTCGACGGGACGCTCCGAGAACAGCTTGCGGCTCACGGGGTGCAGGCGTTCCTCGTCGAACGGCGGCAGATCCTCCGGGAGCGGGATGCCATCCGGCATGGGCTCGGCATGCTCAAGCCCCGGACCCTCGTCCTGGAACGACGCGATCATCGAGAAGATCGGTACGCCGGCCTGGAACGCCTGCGTGCGCCGCGTCGAGAACGACCGCCCGTCGTGGATTCGGTCGACGGAGAACGTGATGCCCGCGTCGGGGTCGCCGGGCCGCAGGAAGTAGCCGTGCATCGAATGCACGGTGCGCTCGGGCGGGAGCGTGCGCGAGGCCGCGACGATCGACTGCGCGAGCACCTGCCCGCCGTACACGCGTCCCGACGGCATCGGCTGCGAGACCCCGGTGAAGATGTCCTCGGTCGTCCGTGCGCCCGCGTCGCGGAGGTCGAGCACCGCGAGCAGAGAGGCCACGGGGTCGCTGGCGTCGGTCACGCTCACTCCCGTTCCGCGCAGAGGCCTGCGTCCCTTGATAGTTTAGGCCGGGTGTCCGCGCGCCTGTTGTTCCCCGATCCGCAGGCGGCAGCCGACCTGCTCACCTTCTCCTCCCGAGCCATCCGACTCGGTGACGGTTCCGTCCGCCTCCGCGCCGACGGCGGAGTCCTCGTGAGCACGGCGGCTCCGCTCGCTCCCCGCGGACTCCTGGATGCCACCCCCACGGTGCTCGGTCTCCGCGTGTCGGCCGTCGACCCGGAGCTGCAGTGCGACCTGGTGGTCGAGGCATCCGCTCTCTCGATCGCGCCCGACGATGCCTCGGCGATCGTGCTGCCCGAGATAGCGAGCGCTCCGGCGTGGGCCGGGGTTTCGCCGCCGCGCGGCGGGTGGGCGGAGATCGCCGCGATCGACAGCTCGGTGCTGGCGGCGCGTGCGCAGTACGGGATCGCCGCCGTGGCCGATGCGCTGCCCGCGGATCCGGGGGAGGACGTCGTCCGCACGGTGCGCGCGCAGGTGTGGGGGCAGCCCGACGAGGCGCTCGGCGATCTCCCGCTCGGCACCGCGTTCGCGGCCTACGCACTGGGGTTCATCGCGGGGGCCGAGCAGGCCACGGTCCGCACGAGCGGTGTCTGGACCCGAGTGACGCTCGCCCGCGGGCACGTGCTCGTCCGCGGTCCGGTGCGCTCGGGTCTCACGCCGGTCCGCACCACCGGGACGTGAGCGTCCGCCCGACCCGGGCGTGAGAGCCCGCGCCACCGGGACGTGAGCGTCAACGCGACCCGGGTGTGAGAGCCCGCGCCACCGAGGCGTGGGGGTTCGACCGGGACGTGAGCGTCAGTCGGCGGAGCGGATCGGCAGACCCGTGTCGGCGCGCCCGTCGCGCGTCGGGCCGATGCCGCGCGGCTCGAACGTGTTCACCATCGCATGGGCGGCCCGCTCGAGGTAGTCCCACAGCGGGGCTTCGAGCGCGGGCGGGAGGGCGATCTCATCGACGGCCGCGCGCATGTGGCGCAGCCACCGGTCGCGCGCGTCCGGGTCGACGTGGAACGGCATGTGCCGCATGCGCAGGCGCGGGTGCCCGCGCTTTTCGCCGTAGGTCGTGGGGCCGCCCCAGTACTGCGCGAGGAAGAGCGTGAGCCGCTCGGCCGCGGGACCGAGGTCTTCCTCCGGATACATGGGCTTCAGGACCTCGTCCTCCGCGACCCCGCGGTAGAACGCGTCGACCAGTCGACGGAAGGTGTCCATCCCGCCGGCCTGCTCGTAGAAGCTGATCGGCTCGCTCACGCGGATGCTCCGTCATCGTCGGCCCGCACGGCGGGGGGAGTGGGCTTCTGCACGGCGTCGCCGTCGACGGACGACGCGGGCCTCGCCGGAGGAGTGGGTTTCTGCACGGCGTCGCCGTCCTCGGACGCTGCGGCCGCCTTCGGCGCCGTGTCGGTGCCGGACGGAGCCGCCGCCTTGGGCTTCTTCGGCCGCGCCTTCTCCGCCGCGATCTCGGCGGCCACAGCATCCGCGTCCAGCACCGTGTCGGAGACCGCGAGCTTCTTCCGCCGCGGACGCCAGACCGGGCGCTCGGGAACGGTGGCAACCGGGGTGGGCTTTGTCTTGGGCGGGTGCGCGCCGCGCACGCTCTGCGCGCCCTCGGCCCCGGTCAGAACGATCGAGTTGAGCTGTGGGAGTGTCAGGCCCAGATCGTCCATCGCACGCTTGAGGCGCACGCGCAGCTCGCGCGCGACGTCATCCTTCGAGCTGGACCGTGTCTTCATGACGAGCCGGATGACGAGGGCATCGCCGCTGATGGACTCCAGGCCCCAGATCTCGGGCTGCTCGATGATGCGCGAACGCCACTTCTGCTCCTTGGCCAGGGCCTTCGCGGCGCCGAGCATGGCCTTCTCGACCTCGTCGATGTCGGCATCCACCGGCACGGCCAGGTCGATGATGACCCGGGCCCATCCCTGCGACATGTTGCCGATGCGCGTGATCTCGCCGTTTCGGACGTACCAGAGCGTGCCGTTGACGTCGCGGACGTGCGTGATGCGGACGCTCACGAACTCCACGATGCCGGTGGCGAGACCCAGGTCGACGACGTCGCCGATCCCAATCTGGTCCTCGGCCACGATGAAGATGCCGTTCAGCACGTCCTTGACGATGTTCTGCGCGCCGAAGCCGAGTCCGGCGCCGACCGCGGCCGTCAGCAGGGTCAGTGAGCTCAGGGCGTTGGGGGCGACGATGCCGGCGATCCAGACCAGCGCGACGAGCACGAGCACGACGTTGACGATGTTCTGCAGAATCGTCCCGAGGGTACGCGTGCGCTGCACGAGCCGGACGGCCGCGAGCGGCGACCGATCGAGCGCCTGCGTGTCGTCGACGCGGGCGTTCTTCTTCGCCCCGTTGACGATCCGGTCGACGACGCGACGGATGAGCACGCGAAGGATCCACGCGGCGACGGCGACGCCCACGATGATGCCGAGGATGTGCAGCAGCACCCCGCCGAAGCCGAGCAGTTGCTCACCGATCCACGCCCACGCGGACGGGTCGGTGAGCGATTTCAGATCGACGGGAGGCGTCGGAGTCGGCGTGGGATCGGGAGCGCTGGCGAGAACGGTCATCCCCTTCATGCTAACGACGGATGCCTCGGTGCCGCCTGGGCATCGAGGCATCCATCGTTCTCCTGGTTGTCAGGCGTCGCGGCGGCGCAGCACGACGATCCCGGCGCCTACCAGCGCCACCACCCACGCGGCGAGCGTGAGCGCGGGGACCAGCACGTCGCCCGTCGGAATCGCGGTCAGGTCGTGGCCGGCGGCGACCGGCAGGTAGCGGCCGAGGTCCACGACCCACTGCCACGACGCCCCGCCGAGCGCGAAGAGGTTGAACGCGATCGGCGCCACGAAGAGCACCCCGACGGTCGCGGCGATCGCCCCGGCGCCGTTGCGGATGAGAAGACCGAAACCCATCCCGATGAGCGCGTAGGCGATCATCGAGAGGACGCCGAACAGGAGCGGGAGCAGCGCCTGAGCCGGGTCGGACCACGAGATGGCGGCGGTCGAGATCGGCACCGTGACGGCGAGGCAGACGAGGTAGCTGACGGCCGTCGCGGCGCCCACGACCAACGCGACCGCCAGGCTCTTCGCCAGAACGACCTGCGCGCGCCGAGGGGTGGCGGTCAGGGTCGAGCGGATCATCCCGGTGGCGTACTCCCCGGTGACAGCGATCGCGCCCAGGATGCCGGCCACGAGCATCGTGAACTGGGTCGACGCGACGACTCCGGAGATCGCGTACCCGCCGTCCGAGGCCGACACGTAGAGCCACGAGATGCGGACGGAGAGGACCCCCGCGATCGCGAGGGACCACCACGTCGAGCGCAGCGTCGTGAGCTTCAGCAGCTCGCTCTGGAGGGTTCGGAGGAAGGTCGGTCCGACCGAGCCCTCCGTGAAGGTCGTGCGCCGGGGCGCGGTGAGGGCGGTCATGCGAGTTCCTTCGTCTTGTACTCGATCGCGTCTTCGGTGAGGGCCAGGTAGGCGTCCTCGAGCGAGCCGCTGCGCGGGGTCAGTTCGTGGAGAGGGATGCCATGCCGTGCCGCCACATCGCCGATCTCGGCCGCGGAAACCCCGCGGAGGCTGGCGAAGCCGGTCTCGACGAGGGTCGCCGTCGCGCCGGCGTCGCTCATCACCTCGACGAGGCGGGACAGCTCGGGGGAGCGGACGAACACGACCTCGGTCGTCCACGAACGGACGAGGTCCGGAAGCGGAGCGTCGGCGAGCACGGCGCCCCGGCCGAGCACGATCACGTGGTCGGCGGTCTGCGCCATCTCGCTCATGAGGTGGCTCGACAGCAGCACCGTACGTCCCTCGGCGGCGATGTGCCGGACGAACTCCCGCACCCAGCGCACGCCCTCGGGGTCGAGGCCGTTCACCGGCTCGTCGAGGATGAGCGTATGCGGGTCGCCGAGGAGCGCGGCCGCGATCCCGAGCCGCTGGCCCATGCCGAGGGAGAAGCCACCCGCCCGCTTGTCCGCGACCGAGGCGATGCCCGCGAGTTCGATGACCTCGTCGACGCGACGCCGGCCGATGCCGTGGGTCGCGGCCATGACGCGGAGGTGGTTCCGGGCGCTCCGGCCGGTGTGCACGGCCTTGGCATCCAGAAGGACGCCCACCTCGGTGAGCGGGGCGCGAAGGCGGTCGTAGGGGGTTCCGTTGACGGTGACGCGGCCCGACGTCGGGCGGTCGAGCCCGACGATCATGCGCATCGTCGTGGATTTGCCGGCGCCGTTCGGGCCGAGGAAGCCCGTGACGCGGCCCGGCGGGACGGTGAACGAGACGTCGGACACCGCGGTGCGCGTGCCGTATCTCTTGGTGAGGTGCTCTGCGACGATCATGCTTCCACGCTAGGAAGCGGACCCCGGATGCCGCGTCCGCCGGGGGAGTGATCCCTG
>NZ_BADA01000033.1 GCF_000333395.1 Microbacterium sp. B19 | reverse complement strand
TTCCGGCGGTTCCCCGACCGCGTCGGCGCGCGCTTGCGGAGCCAGAAGTTCGAAGCATCCACGTTTCCCATCAAGGTCCGCTTCAGCGACTTCACGACACTGAGCCGCTCGCGCACGCTCCCCGAGCCCACGTCGGTCGGCCAGCGGATCGGGGACGCCGCGATCGAGCTGTTCGACGGGATCGACCGGCGTCAGGCGGTGCGGCTCGTGGGGGTGCGCGGCGAGAAGCTCCGGCCGACGGCGGCCGCCGCGACGCTGTGGGACGACGACGCCGAATGGCGCCGCGTCGAGGGGGCGCTCGACGGGGCGGCTGCCCGGTTCGGGCGCGGCGCGGTCACCCGCGGATCGCTCCTCGGCCCTTCGCGTGGCGGCGGCGCACTGCCGACCAACCCGCGGCCGTCGTACGAGCACTGACACGGCGTGCCCTCGGGCGCAACACCCCTGGGCGGTGTCGGAAGCGGCGGGTACGGTGGGCGCATGCCCAACATCGCACTGGAACTCGGCAAGCAGTCCACCAGCTTCGGCGTCACCGCCGCCTACGGCGAGCAGCAGGACGTCGACGGCGTCCGCATCGTCCCCGTCGCCCTCGTCTGGTCCGGCTTCGGCGGGGGCTCCGACGAGCGCGGCAATGAAGGCGGGGGCGGCGGCGGGTACACGCTGCCGCTGGGCGCGTACATCCGCCGCGGCGACGACCTCCGCTTCGACCCGAACCTCGTGTCGCTGCTCGCCGTCGGCATCCCGTTCTTGTGGGTCGCCGGTCGCGCCCTCAGCCGTGTCATCCGCGCCCTCAAGAAGTAGCGCCGATCCCCTCGACGACGCTCTGGCCCAGGCGGTCCGGGCGATCTCGTCGCGGGTGGAAGCGGTGGGGGCGTCGAACCCCGTCGTGCTGATCGACGGTCGGAGCGGTGCGGGGAAGAGTTCGCTGGCGCGACGGCTCGTGGCCGGATGGCCGGGCCGCGGTCGCGTGCAGCTCGTCGCTCTCGACGACCTCTACCCGGGCTGGGGCGGACTCGCCGAGGGCGCGGAGTACGCGCGCGAGTCGATCCTCCTGCCACACGCGAAGGGCGGCGTCGGCGTCTGGCAGCGCTGGGACTGGGAAGCGGGGGAGCGGGCCGAGGCCCACGCCGTCGACCCGTCGCTGCCGCTCGTCGTCGAGGGCTCGGGCGTCCTCACCCCTGCGGCCGCGAAGCTCGCCGATGTCGGCGTCTGGGTCGACGCTCCCGACGGTTCACGGAAGGATCGCGCGCTGCGACGCGACGGGGATACGTATCGACCCCATTGGGAGCGCTGGGCTGCCCAGGAGGACGCACATCTCGCCGAGCACGAGCCGCAGGCGCTGGCATCCCTCGTCGTGTTCGTCCCGTGAGTCAGGCCCGGGGCGGGTGGTCCAGGTTCCGGTCGAGGGCGGTGACGAGTCCGTCGAGGCGGTAGCCGATCCAGTCGTAGATGCCGAAGCGCGCGTCGCCGGGGATGTGGCGATCGTCGTCCTGGATGCCGAGTCGCGTCGCCAGCACGAGGCGCACCGCCGAGAGGGTCCGCATCCACGCGCGGGCTTCGGTCTCGCCGAGCGCCACCGTGATCGTGGTGTCGGGGTCGCTCTCCGGATCCAGGTCGCCACCGTCCATACCGAGGGTGTTCAGAACGATCCCCGCGTCCTCCGCGCGACGGTCGAGCATGTCGGCTCCGGTCAGCCGACGGAACTCACGGCTCGCGGCCGCGTCGTCGGGGTAGGCGTCCGGGAGGAGGCGCGTGACGGCGGGGTCGTGCTCCCGGTCGGCGTCGGCGACGAGATCGCGGAACTGGCCGACGATTCCCGCCAGGTGCAGCGCTCGAGGCCGCTGATCTCCATCACGACGATGCGGTCGTTCATTCGGCGTCCTTCCGCACGGTGGCCCACAGGCCGAACTCGTGCATGGCTTGCGCGTGCAGCTCCATGAGCTCGCGGGGGCCGCGCGCGACGACGGCGTGGCCGTCGTGGTGCACGGAGAGCATGAGGCGGTGCGCGGTGGCGGCGTCGAATCCGAAGTACGTGCGGAAGACGTGGACGACGTAGCTCATGAGGTTGACGGGGTCGTTCCACACCACGGTCTGCCACGACGTCGGCGGGACGACCTCGAGATCGGTGATCTCGTCGACGTCGGGGGATGCCACTCCGGCCATCACGCCCACCCCAGTTCGTGCAGACGCTCGTCGTCGATGCCGTAGAAGTGCGCGATCTCATGGACCAGGGTCGTGTGGATCTCGTCGCGCAGTTCGTCTTCGTCGGCGCATGTGGCGAGGTGCGGCTCGCGGTAGACGATGATGCGGTCGGGCAGCTCACCCACCCCGTAGCGCTCGCGCTCCGTGAGCGCCCACCCGTCGTACAGGCCGAGGAGATCGAGCGACCCGTCCTCGGGGCGGTCCTCGACGACGAAGACGACGTTGTCGAGCCCCTCCACCATGTCGTCGGGGAGGAGGTCGAGCTCGGCCACGACGAGCGCCTCGAACGCCTCGGCGTCGAGGTCGAGCGTCGCCTGCTGCGCGGCGTCCTCGTGCATGCGTCTCCCGATCGTGCGAACGGAGGGATGGATGCCACCCGCCCCGTTGGATCGATTCTATGAGCCGCTGCGGGGCACCGGCCGGAACGACGAAGGCCCGCCGTGAAGCGGGCCTTCGGGTGTTGGGTGGCTAACGGGACTTGAACCCGCGACCCCCGCGACCACAACGCGGTGCTCTACCAACTGAGCTATAGCCACCATGTGTCCGCCGCAGCGGACAACTGAACGATTATGTCATACGTCCAGCGCGAACGACGAAACGACCGACGATGCGGCGCCCTTCGCCTCGTCGCTCGTGGGCCCCGGCTCGGGCACGAACACGGCCTTGCGGTAGTAGGCGAGTTCGCGGATCGACTCGAGGATGTCGGCCAGCGCGCGGTGGCCGCCGTTCTTGGTCGGCGCGTTGAAGTAGGCGCGCGGGTACCAGCGGCGCGACAGCTCTTTGATGCTCGACACGTCGACGTTCCGGTAGTGCAGCCAGCGGTCGACGCGGGGCATGTACTTCGCGAGGAACATGCGGTCGGTACCGATCGTGTTGCCGGCGAGCGGCGCCTTGCCCTCGATCGGAGCGAACCGCTGAATGTACTCGAGCGCCTGGAACTCGGCATCCGCGAGGCTCACGCCATGCGGGATCTCGTCGAGGAGACCTGAGGAGCGGTGCATCTCGGTGACGAAGTCGCCCATGTTGGCCAGCGCCGACGCGTCGGGCTTGATGACGACCTGGAACCCGGGGTCGAGGACGTTCAGCTCGAAATCGGTGACGACGATCGCGATCTCGACCAGCTCGTCGACCGCGAGGTCGAGGCCCGTCATCTCGCAGTCGATCCAGACCAGCCGATCGTTCTCAGAGGCGCCTACCATCCCTTCATCCTACTGACGGGGTGGGACACCGACGGGCTGATCCGTGCGGTCCCCCAGGCACGATTCGAACGTGCGACCGGCGGATTAGAAGGCCGCTGCTCTATCCACTGAGCTACTGGGGGTCGCTTCCAGGATATCGGTGACGGCTCGCCCGTTCATCGACCCCCTGGCGAGAGTGTGTGCGCGGGCGTACTCTCCGGCCAGATCGAACGAAAGGAGCACCATGTCCGAAACGACGACACGACGCCTGTGGGTCGCCCACGGTCCCGTTGGTGTGGTGGGAACGATCCGGCAGGATGCCGAGGGCTACGCCGTGCACATGACCGGCAAGGACGAGCGGCTCGGGGTCTACCCGACCATGGAGATCGCGAAGAACGCCCTGCACGCGCACATGAAGCCCGGCAGCGATCGCCCCGAGTTCCGGGAGCACTGAGCGAAGCGGTGCCGCGGGGCGAAGAGGCCGCCGCGGCACCGCCGCTCTGCGCGAACCGTTACGCGTGGCCCGCCGTTACGCGTGGACCGCCGTTACGCGTGGACCGCCGTGCGGGCGCGCCGACGCGGCTCGGGCGCCGCGAGCAGCGGCAGCGCGAGGTGGACGAGCGGTCCGATCCCGAGCGCGAACACGACCGTGCCGATGCCGACCGTGCCGCCCAGCAGCCACCCGGCCACGAGGACGGTGCCCTCGACACCGAGCCGGCACGCCCAGATCGGCCACCCGAGGCGCGCGTGGAGTCCCGTCATCAGGCCATCGCGCGGGCCGGGCCCGAAATGCGCGCCGATGTAGAGTCCGGATGCCACGGCGACGGTGACCACGCCGGCCACGAGCATCGCGGCCTCCCAGACGACGGCGTCGGGGTGGGGGAGCACTCCGAGCGCGAGCTGCATGCTCGTGCCGACCAGCAGGATGTTGGCCAGCGTGCCGACACCGGGCCGCTGGTGCAGCGGGATCCACAGGAGGAGGACGCCGAGCCCGACGATGTTCGTGATCCAACCCACGCCGATGCCGGTGACCCGCGACAGCCCTTCGGCGAACACCGTCCACGGGTCCACACCGAGGCCCGCCGCGACGGTGAGGGCGCAGCCGAAGCCGTAGAGGGCGAGGCCGATGAGGAGGCGCAGGATCCGGGAAGTCATGAAGAGATCCAATCACCGGATTGGGTTCCTTCATGGATGCCAATTACCCTATTCTGGCCTCATGGACTCCCGTATCTCCGCGCGAGCGCTGGCCGAGGCCCTCGGTGGGTGGCGTGGCCGCGGCCCGGCGTACGAGGCGCTGGCCGACGGCATCCGTCTGCTCTGCCTGGACAACCGCATCGCGCCGCAGACGGCGCTCCCGGCCGAGCGCGAGCTCGCCGCGGCCCTGGGGCTGAGTCGGACGACCGTGGCTGCGACCTACCGCAGCCTGCGCGACTCGGGGCACATCGAAAGCCTGCGGGGGAGCGGCAGCGTGACTCTGCCGCTCCGGCGCACCGACCCGGGCATCGAGGACCGTCGCGACGGCGTCATCGACCTGCAGCAGGCGAGTCCTGCCGCGTGGCCGGGCCTGCCGGCCGTGATGGCCGAGGTGGCGCAGGACGCCGCGGCTCTCGTCGCGCGCACGGGCTACGACGTCGTCGGCGACGCCGGTCTGCGCGAGGAGATCGCGCAGATGTATCGGGACCGCGGCCTCCCGACGACCCCGGACCAGGTGCTCGTGACCACCGGGGCGCAGAGTGCGCTGCACCTGGTGGCATCCGTTCTTCTGTCGCGGGCCGATCGCGTCCTCATCGAGACACCGACCTACCCGCACGGCGCCGACGCCTTCCGCGCCGTGGGTGCTCGGCTCGTCGGCGTGCCGGTGACGCCGGATGCCGGCTGGGACCTCGACCGTGCAGCACAGACGTTCGCGCGCGTGCTGCCCGCCCTGGCGTACCTCATGCCCGACTTCCACAATCCGACGGGCCGTTCGATGACCCCCGTGGAGGTGGCGGCTTTCGTCGACGGCGCGCAACGCGCGGGGACGTACCTCGTGCTCGACGAGACCACCGCGGGTCTCGACATCGATCGCGAGACGGCGGGGACCGCGTTCCCCGAAGCACCGCGCATCATCCGCGTCGGATCGCTGGGCAAGACGGTGTGGGGTGGCTTGCGCGTGGGGTGGGTTCGCGCGGAGGCGGACATCGTTCGTCGTCTCGCAAGCGGACGGCCGGTCCACGACCTCGGGACACCGGAGTTCGAGCAGGCCGTCGCGGCGCGCGTCGTCGGGCGGCTGGACGAGATCAGCGCGCAGCGCGCCGACCTTCTGCGTGCTGGCCGGGACGCGCTGACCCGCGCGCTGGAGGCGACGTTCCCGGAGTGGGAGATCCCGGTCGCCCGGGGCGGCGTCTCGCTGTGGGTCGGAATCGGCGAGCCGGTGAGCACGCCCCTGGTGATGAACGCCCGCGCGCGCGGCCTCCTCCTGTCCGCCGGTTCGCGGTTCGCTGTCGACGGGGGCCATGACCGACGTCTGCGTCTGCCGTTCACCGCCGCGCCGCACACCCTCGAGCGCGCAGTGGGCATCCTCCGCGCGGCCTGGGACGACGTGCGGGGGACATCGGCGGCGGCTTCCCTCGACGACCTGGCCGCGGTGGTCTGAACCAGGGCGGGTCTGTTCCGCGCCGCGGCTTCGCTCATCGCGCGTAGCGCAGGCATTCGAGCGCGTCGGCGGACGACCAGAACTCGCCGAGACGTCGGAACCGCCCGGTCGCCGAATGGAACCGCTCGGCGGCGTAGCGCCAGCCGCCGTCCGCCGCGATGGCGCGCACGTGACCGACGACGACGCCCCGCGGGTCGGCGATGCGCCACAGGCCCGCGGCGACGTGCGTCGCCGCGCCCCACCCGGCCGGGCGCGGGGCCGGGGCGAGGTCGTTCCACAGTGCGGTGCTCATGGCCACACGGTACGAGGGGGTTCCGACATCGTCGGGGCGGCGCTTCTCCCCAGCGCTCTTCTTGCTCCACTTGTCCACCGATGGGGGTTTCCGGCCGACGAGCGCGTGCCGCGCCTCGTCATTCTGGCGATGGCTCCGGCGTCCGTCGGGCACACGGATGCCGGAGCCCATACCCAGAGAGGACACACCATGAGCGACCACATCACCCTCGTCGGAAACGTCGTCGGCGACCCCGAAGAACGGGCGACCCGCGGAGGAGATCCCATCGCCGCATTCCGACTCGCCGTGAGCGAGCGGCGATTCGACCGTGAGCGCGGCCAATGGGTCGACGGCCATACGAACTACTACGCCGTCTCGGTGTTCGGGGAACTCGGCCGGAACACCCTGGCGTCGCTGCACAAGGGCGAGCGGGTCATCGTCGCCGGGCGCCTTCGGCTGCGCGAGTGGGAGACCGACGTCAAGCGCGGCGTGAGCGCGGACGTGGCGGCGGACGCGATCGGCCACGATCTGCGCTGGGGCGCATCGACGTTCCGCCGCACGGCGCGGACCGCCGCCGCCGTAGACGCGGACTCCAGCGACTCCTCGACGACCGAGACCGCGCCGGGCGGCGACGCGTGGGCGGTACCGGGTGAGGCTCCGGCTGATCCGCGGGACGACACCTCGACGGTAACGGTTGCAGCCGCCCACGAATCGCCCGCGCTCGTGGAGGTGGGCGACACGACGCCGTTCTGAGCGGGCCGGGCGCGCGGTGGCCGGTACGTAGACTCGGGCGAGTGATCCGCTCGCAGTCCCGTCCGGTCGCCGTGCTGGCGTTCGTCGCCGTGTTCACCCTCGTGGGCTGCACCCCGACCGGTCCCTCGGCGCCGAATGCGACGGAGCCGTCGCAGGAAGCGACGGAGCCGACGCCCGCCGCTTCGATGAGTGCGGCGACGTCGGCCGCGGCGCCGACTCTGTCCCCCGCGGGATCCGCCGCGGACAACCTCCCGCTGTTCACGCAGGTCGTGCGCACGGTGTGGGGCAGTCCGGATCAGGTCGCCGGTCGGGCCTACATCGACGCGCTGGTCGGCGCCGGGTTTGACAAGGCCGCGATGCAGGTGACCCCCGACCAGACGACGATCGGGAACCCCGCGGAGAGTATCGAGTTCTCGGTGCGCTGGGGTGCGGACTGCCTCGTCGGGCAGGTGGGGCCGTCCATCGGCGAACCGGTCACCACCGTGCTGCCGGGTTTGTCGACCGGGGGATGCCTCATCGGCGAGACCCGCGCCATCGACTGGTGATCGCCGCCAGACGCGAGCTGCCGACGCAGAGGAACGTGAGTCGCTGACATCCCGGCAGCGCACAGCCGGTGCGGGCACCGGCACCGTCACAGGCGCCGTTGATAGGCTGGACGCGACTTCCGCGCACCCGGGCGCTTCGCCGAGATTCGAGACGAGATTCGAGTCGGCGACCCGGGCGGGCGCGGCCCTCATCCCCGATCGAAGGTGGTACGTCCTCGATGGCCGAATACATCTACTCCATGGTCCGCGCCCGCAAGGCCGTGGGCGACAAGCTCATCCTCGACGACGTCACGATGTCGTTCCTGCCGGGTGCCAAGATCGGCATGGTCGGACCGAACGGTGCCGGTAAGTCGACGATCCTCAAGATCATGGCGGGGCTCGACACCCCCTCCAACGGCGAGGCGCGCCTGAGCCCCGGGTTCACCGTCGGCATCCTCATGCAGGAGCCCGAGCTCGACGAGAACAAGACGGTGCTGGAGAACATCCAGGACGGCGTCGCGATCAAGCCGAAGCTCGACCGCTTCAACGAGATCTCGGCCCTCATGGCCGACCCGGACGCCGATTTCGACGCGCTGCTGGCGGAGATGGGCACGCTGCAGGAGGAGATCGACGCCGCCGACGGCTGGGATCTCGACTCGCAGCTCGAGCAGGCGATGGACGCGCTGCGCACGCCGCCCGCCGACGCCAGCGTCGTCCCGCTCTCGGGCGGTGAGCGTCGTCGCGTCGCGCTGGCGAAGCTCCTGCTGCAGAAGCCCGACCTGCTCCTGCTCGACGAGCCCACCAACCACCTCGACGCCGAGAGCGTGCTCTGGCTCGAGCAGCACCTCAAGGCCTACAAGGGTGCCGTCATCGCGATCACCCACGACCGGTACTTCCTCGACAACGTCGCGGAGTGGATCGCCGAGGTCGACCGCGGACACCTGTACCCGTACGAGGGCAACTACTCGACCTACCTCGACAAGAAGGCCCAGCGCCTCGACGTCCAGGGTAAGAAGGACGCCAAGCTCGCGAAGCGCCTCAAGGAAGAACTCGAGTGGGTGCGCTCGAACGCGAAGGGCCGTCAGGTCAAGTCGAAGGCGCGTCTCGCCCGCTACGAGGAGATGGCCGCCGAGGCGGAGCGCACGCGGAAGCTCGACTTCGACGAGATCCAGATCCCCGCCGGTCCGCGCCTGGGCAGCATCGTCATCGACGCCAAGAAGCTCGAGAAGCGGTTCGGCGACCGGTCGCTCATCAGCAATCTCAGCTTCAACCTGCCCCCGAACGGCATCGTCGGCGTCATCGGTCCGAACGGTGTGGGAAAGACGACGCTCTTCAAGACGATCGTCGGCCTCGAGCCCCTCGACGGCGGCACGCTGAAGATGGGCGAGACCGTCAAGATCAGCTACGTCGACCAGTCGCGCG
>NZ_BADA01000034.1 GCF_000333395.1 Microbacterium sp. B19 | reverse complement strand
GTTCGGCCGCGGCCGTGGCNGCATTGAGGCGCCCCTCGCGCTGGGCTCGGACACGGGCGGCTCGATCCGCCAGCCCGCGCACGTGACAGGCACCGTCGGCGTCAAGCCCACGTACGGCGGTGTCAGCCGCTACGGCGCGATCGCCCTGGCATCCAGCCTCGATCAGGTCGGTCCCGTGACCCGCACCGTGCTCGACGCCGGGCTCCTCCACGACGTCATCGCCGGGCACGACCCGCACGACTCGACGTCGCTCACCGACGCGTGGCCGTCGTTCGCCGCGGCAGCCCGCGAGGGCGCGTCCGGGGAAGTCCTCAAGGGCCTCAAGGTCGGTGTCATCCGCGAGCTCGACGACCGCGGCTTCCAGAAGGGCGTCTCCGACTCGTTCCGCGCCGCTCTCGCCACGCTCGAGGCGCAGGGGGCAGAGATCGTCGAGATCAGCGCCCCGCACTTCGAGTACGGGGTCGCCGCGTACTACCTGATCCTTCCCGCCGAGGCATCCAGCAACCTGGCCAAGTTCGACTCGGTCCGTTTCGGTCTGCGCGTCACGCCGCAGGGCACCCCGACGGTCGAGAACGTCATGGCCGCGACGCGCGACGCCGGGTTCGGTCCCGAGGTCAAGCGCCGCATCATCCTCGGTACCTACGCCCTGTCGGCCGGGTACTACGACGCCTACTACGGCAGCGCGCAGAAGGTCCGCACGCTCATCCAGCAGGACTTCGACGCCGCGTTCGCCGACGTCGACGTCATCGCGACGCCGTCGGCGCCGACCACGGCGTTCCGCCTGGGCGAGCAGCTCGACGACCCGCTGCAGATGTACCTCAACGACGTGACGACGATCCCGGCGAACCTCGCCGGAGTGCCTGGCATCTCGATTCCCAGCGGCCTGGCCGAGGAGGACGGCCTGCCCGTCGGCATCCAATTCCTCGCCCCCGCCCGCGAGGACGCGCGTCTCTACCGCGTCGGCGCGGCCCTCGAGGCGCTGCTCGTCGACCAGTGGGGCGGACCGCTGCTCGACCGGGCCCCCTCTCTCACGAACGGAGCGACGCGCTGATGGCGAAAGACGCGCTGATGGACTTCGACGAGGCGCTCGAGCTGTTCGAGCCGGTCCTTGGCTTCGAGGTCCACGTCGAACTGAACACCGCGACGAAGATGTTCTCCGCCGCACCGAACCCGGCGAACGAGGCGAACCACGGCGCCGAGCCGAACACTCTCGTCGCCCCGGTCGACATGGGTCTGCCGGGTGCGCTGCCGGTCGTGAACGCGGAGGCGATCCGCTCGTCGATCAGCCTGGGCCTCGCGCTCGGCTGCTCGATCGCGCCGTCGAGCCGCTTCGCGCGGAAGAACTACTTCTACCCCGACCTCGGCAAGAACTACCAGATCTCGCAGTACGACGAGCCCATCGCGTTCGAGGGATCGGTCGAGGTCGAACTCGAAGACGGCACCATCGTCACCGTGCCGATCGAGCGGGCGCACATGGAAGAGGATGCCGGCAAGCTCACGCACATGGGCGGTTCGACCGGTCGCATCCAGGGCGCGGAGTACTCGCTCGTCGACTACAACCGCGCCGGTGTGCCGCTCGTCGAGATCGTCACGAAGCCGATCTTCGGCGCGGAGCACTCGGCTCCCGCGCTCGCGAAGGCGTACGTCGCGACCATCCGCGACATCGTGCGGGCCCTCGGCATCTCGGAGGCGCGCCTCGAGCGCGGCAACCTCCGCTGCGACGCGAACGTCTCGCTGCGCCCGCGCGGCCAGGAGAAGCTCGGAACCCGCACCGAGACGAAGAACGTCAACTCGATGCGGTCCGTCGAGCGCGCGGTGCGGTACGAGATCCAGAGGCAGGCCGCGATCCTCGCGGCCGGCGGCACGATCACGCAGGAGACGCGGCACTGGCACGAGGACACCGGGCGTACGTCGCCGGGTCGTCCGAAGTCGGATGCCGACGACTACCGCTACTTCCCCGAGCCCGACCTGCTGCCCGTCGTGCCGGCGCCCGAGCTGATCGAGGAACTGCGCGCCGCGCTGCCCGAGCCGCCGGCCGCGCGCCGTCGCCGCCTGAAGGCCGACTGGGGCTTCGCGGACATCGACTTCCAGGGCGTCGTGAACGCGGGGCTGCTCGACGAGGTCGAGGCCACCGTCGCCGCCGGCGCGACTCCCGCCGCCGCTCGCAAGTGGTGGCTGAGCGAGATCAGCCGCATCGCCAACGCCGAGGAGCGCGAGCCGGCCGAGCTCGTGAGTCCCGAGAACGTCGCCGCGCTGCAGCAACTCGTAGACGCGGGAACCCTGACCGACAAGCTCGCGCGCCAGGTGCTCGAGGGCGTCATCGCCGGCGAGGGCACCCCGCAGCAGGTCGTCGACGCCCGCGGTCTCGCCGTCGTGTCCGACGACGGTGCGCTCATCGCCGCGATCGACGAGGCCCTGGCCGCGCAGCCCGACGTGCTGGCGAAGATCCGCGACGGCAAGGTCCAGGCCGCCGGCGCGGTCATCGGCGCCGTCATGAAGGCCATGAAGGGCCAGGCCGACGCCGCACGCGTGCGCGAGCTCGTCCTGGAGCGCGCCGCCGCACAGTAAGCACCCCGGATGCCACGGCTCCCTCCCCGCGGGGTGGGGGTCGTGGCATCCGTCGTTTCCGGGGGTGGGGCCTGCGGGTGCGCAAACTCAGCGATTCGCCTTGGGTCGGTTGGCTTCGGGGGATTTGGGCTGAGGTTGCGCGGATCGCTGAGGTTGCGCGGATGGGTCGAGGCGGGGGCGGGAGCGCGTCCGGCGTAACCTCAGCGATTGGCCGCGGGTCAGTTCGGTTCGGGGGCTTACTGCTGAGGTTGTGCAGATCACCGAGGTCGTGCGGACCCCTGAAGTTGCGCGCGCCACCGCCCGGCCCGGGCGCGATGTCGGAGGCCCGGGGGAGAATGGATGTCATGGGACGCGGAGACGGCACGGGGCGCATCGTCTCGCCGCCCGACGCCGACGACACCGGCGCGGGCATCCTGCACGTCGACATGGACGCGTTCTTCGCCTCGGTGGCCGTGCTGGACGATCCGTCGCTCGCGGGGAAGCCGCTCATCATCGGCGGATCCGAGGGGCGCGGTGTCGTCTCGAGCGCGTCGTACGAGGCGCGGCGTTACGGCGTGAAGTCCGCGATGCCCGTCGCGATCGCGCTGAGGCTGTGCCCGAACGCAATCGTGGTGAACCCGCCATACTCGCGGTACACCGAGATGTCGCGTCAGGTCATGGCGATCTTCGACGAGATCACGCCGCTCGTCGAGCCGCTGTCGATCGACGAGGCGTTCCTCGATGTCCGCGGCGCGCGGCGGCTCTGGGGGAGCCCCGGGAAGATCGCCCGCGACCTCCGCGCTCGCGTGAAGGAGCAGACGGGCCTGACCTGCAGCGTCGGCGTCGCCGCCACGAAGCACGTGGCGAAGATGGCATCCACGATCTCCAAGCCGAACGGCCTCCTGATCGTCGCGGCGGCCGACACCGAGGCGTTCCTGCGCCCGCGGTCGGTCCGCGCGCTGTGGGGCGTGGGGCCGAAGGCCGCCGAGGCGCTCGAGTCCCGCGGCATCCGGCTGATCTCCGACGTCCTCGACACCCCTTGAATGCAGGAAACAACCTCACGCTCAGCACTGCGGTCACGAGCAGTAACAACACAGTGCGTTGGGATGCCAACAATGTGCTGAGTCAGGGGCAGTCCAACGAGACCGGCAGTGTGGTCAGCGGTGCGGGCAATGTATCGCTATCAGCCGGCCAGGATATCAATGCCCGAGCAGCGCAAATTCAGGCGGGTAATACGTCGGTCCTCAGTGTGTCGGCAGGCAACGATATCAATGTGGTGGCCGGTCAGAGCACTCCCGAC
>NZ_BADA01000035.1 GCF_000333395.1 Microbacterium sp. B19 | reverse complement strand
GCCCAGACGGGATCACCGTCCACGCGTTCGACGACGGTGGCCTTCTCGTTCATCACGAGCACCAGGGGCCGCTTGAACGACACGACGGCGAGCGGTTCGTAGCCCGCGTTCAGCACCAGTGTGCGCATTCCGTTCCTTTCGAATGGCCGAGACGGCTTCTCGGATGTTCGACTCGCGACGGTGGAAGAGGCGCTGGGGCATGAAAAAAGGCGCTGTCTATGCAGACAGCGCCCCAGAAGTCGCGGTGAGGCCGCGGCATCCGCTCACACGATGCCGAAGGACGAGCAGCCCGAGCGCATCCATGGTGCGGATGCGAGGCATGGTGTCCATCAGCGTTCCCTTCGGTTCTCCCGACGTCGCGAACAGGCTAACCCACCGCGACACGCCCGGGGTCCGCTCCACAGGGAAACGACAGACGGCGTGTCGGAGAACGATCGTCTCCGGCACGCCGTCTGTGATGCGCGATCAGCCCGCGTTCTGCTGGAGCCAGGCGTACGGGTCGACCACGGAACCGTTGATGTGCACCTCGAAGTGCAGGTGGTTGGCGGTCGAGCTGCCGGTCGAGCCGACGAGGCCGATGAGCTGGCCGGCGGCGACCGTGTCGCCCGCCTGGACCTGGCGGCTGCCGTAGGTCATGTGGCCGTAGGTCGTGGAGACCCTCTGTCCGTTGATGACGTGCTCGATGACGATGCCCACGCCGTAGCCGCCGTAGCTCTCGGACGACACCTTCACCACGCCGGCGGCGGCGGCGAAGATCGGCTGGCCTTGCGGCGCGAGGAGGTCGACGCCCTGGTGGTAGCCCGAGTCCCACAGGCCACGGCCCAGGATGTAGCTGGTCAGGGGCCAGCGCACCTCGCCGGAGCCGGGCGCGGTCATGTTCAGGTTGACCGAGGAGACGGCGACGTTCGCGCTGGCAGCGAGCTGCCGGGCACGCTCGGCAGCGGCGGCCGCGGCGGCCTCCTGATCCTTCTTCTTCTGGATCTCCTCCGCCGTCGTGGCGGAGTAGCTGCTGCGATCCAGGGTTTCGGCGTTCGCGTTCGAGGCGACGACGAGCGACTGGTTGTCGGGGGCCGACATCTCCTGCAGCGTCACCGTCTCGGCCGCCGGCAGCGACGCGGCGTAGGCGGGGATGGCCACCGTCGCGACCAGCCCGGCGACCATCGACAGGATCACGGCGCTGCGCAGCGGCTTCGTGTTGCGCCGGAACGACGACGAGCTCGGGGTGGGAGCGGTACGCGCGACCGTCGACGACGCGACAGCGGGCTTCCGCGGGGGGCGGGCAGCGGGTCGGGTGACCGCGGCACGCGCGCTCTTTCGAGTCTGACCCGTTGCGGGGACCTCGGGCAAGTCCGCGACGGGATCGGTGTGTTCAGCCAAGTTTCCTCCGGCGCCTCTGCGTCCGTACGCTGGCTCGTCAGCACTCGATTGTGGGCACGATGTGCGGGCTTCACCCTCTGCGGACGACGAGCCGGTGAGGCAAACCGCGAGGGGTCCGACGGCGGGCTTCTCGCCTGTGGACCTTTCGAGGCTACCCGAACATAACGAAACTGTCACGCCTGGTACCCCCGCGTGCAGGCGATGGCCGGGTTGCGACGACTCCCGACGTCACGCGCTGACGAACTGCGTCACACGGGCCGGATCGCCGTGGGCGTCGGGTCGCTCGGGGCGTGATCTGGCCCCGCGGCGACGACGAGGGTCAGGCTTCGTTGACGAGGAAGATGTGCGAGGCGACCTCGACCGGCAGTTCGAGTCCGTCCTCGACCCCGTCCATCTCGACCAGGACGTAGCCCTCGTTGAAGCGGTAGCTCCCCCGCGCACCGGGAAGGACGCCCGCCGCCTTCAGCTGCTGCAGGAGTTCGGGATCGACCTGCGCCGGCTCGGCGAGACGGCGAACCGTGCCGGAGATGGGCCCACCGGCATCCGTCAGCTTGCGCACGAGTCCGACGACGCCCTCTTCGAAGGTGGCGCTCGCGACGTCGCCCAGCTGGTCCAGCCCCGGGATCGGATTGCCATACGGCGACTCGGTCGGGTGGCCGAGCAGCTCGACGAGTCGGCGCTCGACCTGCTCGCTCATGACGTGTTCCCAGCGGCAGGCCTCGTCGTGGACATAGGCCCAGTCGAGCCCGATGACATCGCTGAGAAGGCGTTCGGCGAGACGGTGCTTGCGCATGACGTCGACGGCCTTCTGGCGCCCGTCGCCGGTCAGTTCGAGACGCCGATCTTCGGAGACGACGACGAGACCGTCGCGCTCCATCCGACCGACGGTCTGCGAGACCGTGGGACCCGAGTGCCCCAGACGCTCCGAGATCCGCGCGCGGAGCGGAACGATGTTCTCCTCTTCGAGCTCGAGGATCGTGCGCAGGTACATCTCGGTGGTGTCGATGAGATCGGTCATTCAGCTGTCCTCGGGCGTCGTGGCGGTGTTCCCAGCCTACCGACCCCGTCCGACACACGCGCCGGTCGCGTCCGACCCCCGCCCTAGAATCGACGCATGCCGCACGTGGACCTTCCCGCCGACCTCCTGCCCACCGACGGACGCTTCGGATGCGGCCCTTCGAAGGTGCGCGGTGCGCAGCTCGAAGCGCTCGTCACCCGCGGCGCCTCGATCCTCGGAACCTCGCACCGCCAGGCGCCCGTCAAGAACCTCGTCGCCAGCACACGCGAGCGCCTCGCCGAGCTGTTCCGCCTGCCCGAGGGGTACGAGATCCTCCTCGGCAACGGCGGGTCGACGGCATTCTGGGATGCCGCGGCCTTCGGTCTCATCGAGAACCGCAGCCAGAATCTGGTGTCGGGCGAGTTCGGCGGCAAGTTCGCCGCCGCGGCCGCCGCGCCCTGGCTGCAGGCACCCGACGTGCGCCGCGCCGAGCCGGGCACCCGGGCCGCCTTCGAGGCCGTCGAGGGCATCGACGTGTACGCGTGGCCGCACAACGAGACCTCCACGGGCGTCGCCGCACCCGTCACGCGCGTGCACGGGGATGCCGGAGCCCTGACGGTCATCGACGCGACGAGCGCCGCGGGCGGCATCGATTTCGACGTCGCCGAGGCAGACGTCTACTACTTCGCGCCGCAGAAGAACCTCGGCTCGGACGGCGGCCTCTGGTACGCGGCGGTGTCACCGGCCGCGATCGAGCGGATCGAGCGCATCGCGGCATCCGGTCGGTACATCCCCGAGTTCCTGAGCCTGAAGAACGCGGTCGACAACTCGCGGCTGCAGCAGACGCTGAACACTCCGGCGCTCGCGACGCTCCTCCTCCTCGACGAGCAGCTGGGCTGGATCCTCGACAACGGCGGCCTCAGCTGGGCCGGTGCCCGCACGGCGGAGTCCTCCTCGGCTCTCTACGCGTGGGCCGAGGCGAGCGAGGTCGCGACGCCGTTCGTCGCCGATCCCGCCGACCGCTCCCCCGTCGTCGTCACGGTCGACTTCGACGACTCGATCGACGCTGCGGCGATCGCGAAGAGCCTGCGCGCGAACGGCATCGTCGACACCGAGCCGTATCGCAAGCTCGGCCGCAACCAGCTGCGCATCGCGACGTTCGTCTCGATCGAGCCGGAGGACGTCCGACGCCTCATCGGCGCGATCGACTACACGATCGAGCGCCTGCCGCAGGCCTGACCTCGCATCGCACAGGAAGCCGTCCCGCCGCCGCGGGGCGGCTTCCGTCGTTCACGCCGGACCCGGATGCCGACACCCCGACGGGGTGCGCGCGGTTCAGTAGCTGCGTTCGTGCTCGTCGTCGTCGTCGAAGTCGTCTTCGTCCGAGTCGTCGTCTTCCTCGTCCGAATCGTCCTCATCGGAGTCATCGTCGTCGTCGGAGTCGTCATCCTCGTCGGAGCCGTCCTCGCCGTCCGCCGAGTCGTCGAGTTCGTCGATGTCGACGCCGTCGAGGTCGCCGGCGTGCAACCGCGCCTTCGGCTCCTCGTCCTCATCGTCGTCCGAATCGTCCTCGTCGTCCGACTCGTCGTCCAGGTCGTCGTCCTCGTCGTCCAGGTCGTCCTGGTCGTCGAGGTCGTCGTCGGACTCCTCGCCCGCGGCAGCGGCGGCGGCCTGCGCCGCCTGGTACTCCGCGAGGCGCTTCGCCCACGGGACCCAGTCCGGGGCGAGCAGCGCGCCTTCACCGGGCAGCAGTTCCGCTTCGAGAACCGTCGGCTCGGAGTCCTCCACCACGGCGATCGTCACGGTCCAGTGCCAGCCCGGGTATCCCGCGAGGCGCGTGTGGAACCGCAGCGAGACGACGTCGTCGGCCTCCACCACGTGGCCCGCCGGGGGTCCGATCGTGTCGGCCGGGGTGATCTCGCGCAGCGCGGACAGCGCGAGGTCGTGTGCGTGGAGCAGTCGCTCGTCGGCGACGGGCTCAGGCTTCGAAGTCATCGGCGACCTTGCGCAGGACCGCAGCGATCTTCTTGGCGTGCGCGCCGCTGGGGTAGCGACCGCGGCGCAGGTCGCCGCCGATGCCGTCGAGGAGCTTCACGAGGTCCTCGACGATGATCGCCATGTCGTCGGCGGGCTTGCGGGACCGCTTCGCCATGCTGACGGGAGCTTCGAGCACACGCACCGAGAGGGCCTGGAGCCCGCGCTTGCCGTCCGCGACGCCGAACTCCAGACGCGTGCCGGCTTTGGGGGCGGGTGTCCCGGCGGGCAGGGCGGTGGCGTGCAGGAACACGTCCTGGCCGTCGTCGGTGGTGACGAAGCCGAAGCCCTTCTCTTCGTCGTAGAACCTGACCTTGCCGGTGGGCATGGACACCTCGCTGAATGTGTGCGCGATCGCGCGGCGGAACACGGAACCCGATCGGATCCCGGCCCCTCAGCCTACGGCACGCCCGCCAGGCACTAGGCTGACGACGATGAGCACGCGCACCCCCGACGGCGATGTCCCGATCCGTCGCATCGATCGCATCCTGGCTTTCATGTCGCTGGGCCTGGGGATCGTCTCGATCGTGTGCTTCTTCATCGTGATCCTCGCGCGGCCCGCCGGCGTCACGAACTTCGGTGAAGGCATCTGGCCGACCATCGTGGTGCTGCCCCTGGTCGCGCTCCCGATCGCCTTCCTCATGATGATGGCCGTGCTCATCATGAGTTTCGTGCGAAGGGCACGCGCCAACAAGGGACGCTGACGTGCCCGAGACCTCCGACCAACGTGCGCTGGCGGTCTCGCTGAGCGCTCTCGACGACGGGGTCCTGGCCGCTCTCCTCGCCGATCGCCACGTGTCCGAGTCGGCGACGTGGCGCGACATGTTCGACGCCGCGGACGCCCTCCTCGACCCCGCCTCCGTCGCCCGAGCCCTTCCCCTCCTGGACCGCGCGGAGGCCGACGCCCTCGTTGCGGCGGCGGTCGACGGCATCCCGGTTCCGGACGGCGCCCGCGAGGCCCTGCACCGCCGCGCGCTCGTCGACGGAGAGGGGCTGCCGTACACCGTGGTCGCGACCGCGGTGCGCGACGCTGCGGCGGACGGACTTCCTGACGCCCCCGCCCCCGCCCCGCTCCCGGCATCGGACGACGCCGCCGCGGCCGAGTCGGCGTTCACGCACGCCGCCGCGCTGGCCGACGTCCTCCTGCTGACCCTGGAGTCTCCGCTCGGGCGGATCGGCTCGGGTTCGCTCGGGGCGGGCGAGCGCCGCCGACTCGTGGATGCCGGAGCCGCCGCGACCCCGGAGGAGGCCGACCTGCTCGTGGGCATGGCCGCGCGGACCGGGCTCCTCGGCACCAACGGCCGCGCGTGGCTCGTGACGGCTTCCGGTCGCGCGTGGCTGCGACTCCCCACCCTCGAACGGTGGGCGACGACCGCCCGGGCGCTGCGCGACGAGCTCCCCCGCGCGTACCGCACACCGGACGGCGGATGGATGCCACAGGCCACCTGGTCCACGGCGACGCCCTTCGACCCCGCGGGGCCCGAACGCGCCTCGCGGTGGACGCACCGCCTCCGCGCCTGGGGACTGCTCGACGAACACGGCGCCGTCCCCCCGTGGGGACGGGGACTCTCCGAGGGCGCCGACGTCGACGTGTCGGCGCTCAGCGCGCTGCTCCCGCCCGAGGTGGACCGCGTCTATCTGCAGAACGACCTCACGGCCATCGCGCCGGGACCGCTCGCCCCGCACCTCGATGTGCGGCTGCGCAGCATGGCAGCGCGCGAATCGCGTGCGCAGGCCTCGAGCTACCGGTTCAGCGCCGCCACGATCGGCGCGGCCATCACCGGCGGCGAGACCGCGGACAGCCTGCGCGAGTTCCTGACCGGGATCTCCCTCACCGGGCTCCCGCAGCCGCTGGCCTATGTCATCGAGCGCACCTCGGCCGAACACGGTCGCGTCCGGGTCACCGCCGACACGGCATCCGGTCTCACCACCGTCCGTACCGATGACGAGACTCTGCTGCGCTCGATGGAGGTCGACACGTCGCTCCGCTCCGTGGCTCTGACCCGATCGGGCGACGAGCTCATCACGCACGTCGCCGCCGACGTCGTCTTCTGGGCGCTCACCGACGCCCGGTACCCCGCCGTTGCGGTCGACGAGGACGGCCGCCCCCGCGCGGTGGACCGTGCAAGGCTGGCCGCCGCGGAGACGCACGAGACGCCGACCGACGTCTACGCACCGCTGATCGCCCGCCTGCGCGCCGGTGGCGAGGACTCGGATGCCGCATGGCTGGAGCGCGAACTCGACCAGGCGGTGCGCGCCCGCGCCGTGGTCGACGTCACGGTACGTCTTCCGGACGGTTCCGCCCGCGTGTTCCGGCTGGAGGCGACCGGTCTCGGCGGCGGACGTCTGCGTGGCAGGGACCGCGCCGCGGATGTGGAGCGCACCCTGCCGCTGTCGCACATCGACTCGGTCAGCCCCGTCTCCTGAGCGACCGGCGACGACGCCGCCCCCGGCGCACCGGTAGAATCGAACGCTATGGCTGACGGCCCCCTCATCGTCCAGAGCGACCGCACGGTGCTCCTCGAAGTCGCGCATCCCGACGCGGAGACCGCGCGGCACGAGCTCGCGGTGTTCGCCGAGCTCGAGCGTGCGCCCGAGCACATCCACACCTACCGCATCACGCGCCTCGGTCTGTGGAACGCCCGGGCGGCCGGGCACGACGCGGACGCGATGCTCCAGACGCTGGACCGCTGGTCGCGATTCCCGGTCCCGGCCTCGGTGAGCACCGACATCCGCGAGACCGTCGGTCGCTACGGCCGACTCGTCATCGAGCGCGACGAGGAGGGGGCGCTCGTCCTGCGCTCGACCGACCCCGCCGTCCTCGGCGAAGTCTCGCGCAACAAGCGCATCTCGCCGCTTCTCATCGGCCACCCCACCCCGGACAGCTACACCGTCGACGCGTGGGCCCGCGGGCACATCAAGCAGGAGCTGCTCAAGATCGGCTGGCCGGCCGAAGACCTGGCCGGGTACACCCCCGGGACCCCGCACCCGATCGATCTTGCGGAGGACGGCTGGAACCTGCGCCCGTACCAGCGCCAGGCGGTCGAGTCCTTCTCCGAGGGTGGGTCCGGCGTCGTCGTCCTTCCGTGTGGCGCGGGCAAGACGCTGGTCGGCGCCGGTGCGATGGCCGAGACGCGCACGACGACGCTCATCCTCGTCACCAACACCGTCAGCGCCCGCCAGTGGCGCGACGAGCTGCTTCGCCGCACGAGCCTGACTCCCGAGGAGATCGGCGAGTACTCCGGCCAGTCCAAGGAGATCAAGCCGGTCACGATCGCGACGTACCAGATCCTCACCGCCAAGCGCGGCGGGAAGTACGCCCACCTCGCCCTCCTCGACGCACTCGACTGGGGCCTGGTGCTCTACGACGAGGTGCACCTGCTGCCCGCCCCGGTGTTCAAGCTCACGGCCGACCTGCAGGCGCGTCGCCGCCTCGGTCTGACGGCGACCCTGGTGAGGGAGGACGGCCGCGAGGGCGATGTCTTCAGCCTCATCGGCCCCAAGCGCTTCGATGCGCCGTGGAAGGAGATCGAGGCCCAGGGCTACATCTCCCCCGCCGCGTGCTACGAAGTCCGCATCGACCTCCCGGCCGATGAGCGTCTCGAATACGCGGCCGCAGCCGACGAGGAGCGTTACCGCCTGGCGGCCACCGCGCCCGCGAAGATCGACGTCGTGAAGCGTCTGGTGGACCGGCATCCGGGCGAACGCGTGCTCGTGATCGGGCAGTACCTCGACCAGATCGACGAGCTGTCGGAAGCCCTGAACGCGCCGAAGATCACGGGCGCCACGCCCGTCGCGGAGCGGGAAGAGCTGTTCCAGGCGTTCCGCGAGGGCTCGATTTCGCTGCTGGTCGTCTCCAAGGTCGCGAACTTCTCGGTCGACCTCCCCGAGGCCTCCGTCGCGGTGCAGGTGTCGGGGTCGTTCGGGTCGCGTCAGGAGGAGGCGCAGCGTCTCGGACGTCTGCTCCGCCCCAAGCAGTCGGGGCACACGGCGAGCTTCTACACGCTCATCGCGCGCGACACCGTCGACCAGGATTTCGCGCAGAACCGTCAGCGATTCCTCGCCGAACAGGGCTACGCCTACACGATCCTGGATGCCGAGGGGATCGGCGCTGCGGCCGCCTGAGCCCTACCAGGACGCGGCGTTTCTTGCGACATCCAGCACTTCCCTGAGTGAAGTCACGATAATGGGGCGCATGACAGCACCGCGCATCCTCGTCGTCGACGACGAACCCAACATCCGCGACCTGCTCATCACGAGCCTGCGTTTCGCCGGATTCCAGGTCCGGGCCGTCGCCAACGGCGCGCAGACCATCTCCGCGGTCCTCGAGGAGGAACCCGACCTCATCGTGCTCGACGTGATGCTCCCCGACATGAACGGGTTCAGCGTCACGAAGCGCCTCCGCGGGGCCGGATACACCGCCCCGATCCTCTTCCTCACCGCGAAGGACGAGACCGAGGACAAGATCACGGGCCTGAACGCGGGCGGTGACGACTACGTCACGAAGCCGTTCAGCCTCGACGAGATCGTCGCGCGCATCCAGGCCATCCTCCGCCGCACGATGCAGGCGGACGAGGAGTCGGTGATCCGCACGGGCGAGCTCACGATGGACCAGGACACGCACGACGTCAGCGTCGGCGACGTCTCGATCGACCTGAGCCCGACGGAGTTCAAGCTGCTCCGCTATCTGATGCTGAACCCCAACCGCGTGCTCTCGAAGGCGCAGATCCTCGATCACGTGTGGGAGTACGACTTCAACGGCGACGCGGGAATCGTCGAGAGCTACATCTCGTACCTGCGCCGCAAGATCGACCCGCACTCCTCCGAGCCCCTCATCCAGACCAAGCGCGGCTTCGGCTACATGCTGAAGTCCGGCAAGAGCGCCTGAGCGGAGCGCGATCCTGGAGAAATCCGACGATGCCCTGACGCACTGGTGGCGCCGGCTGAGCCTTCGCACGAAGGTCACCGGCGTCACGGTGACCCTGCTGGCGGTGGGGCTCATCGCCGCGGGCATCGGCACCCTGGTGTTCCTGCGCACCACGCTCATCAACAACCTCGACGAACAGCTGGGGCAGCAGGCCGCCGGCAACATCGCCAACAGCATCTTCGTCACCGACCAGGTCGACGGCGAGCCGCGGTTCACGCAGGTCGAGAACGCCCCGCAGATCGGCTCGATGGTCGCCGTGTACGCCCCCGACGGCGCCCGCAAGGCGTTCTACAACGGCACGGCGATGAAGACCGTGCCCGAACTCCCCGACACGTTCACGGTCGAACAGACCTACAGCCAGGTCGACCGGCGCATCGAGCTCGAGGATCCCGTTTCCGGTCAGCACTTCCTCGCGCGCGTGGGGCAACTCGTGCTCCCCGGCTACAACGGCGTGTACACGCAGATGGTGATCCAGCCGCTCGCGCCGACCGACCGGATCGTCGCGGCGTACGTGGGCATCTACGGGTTCGTGGCCCTGCTGATCCTCATCGCCAGCGCCCTGCTGACGCGCGCGCTCGTGACGCTGACGTTCCGCAGTCTCGGGCAGGTGGAGACGACCGCCATGGACATCGCGGCGGGCGACTTCAGCCAGCGACTGACCGACATCGTCCCCGACACCGAGGTGGGTCGCCTCAAGACCGCGATCAACGCGATGCTCGCCCGCATCGACGGCGCCCTCAACCAGCGGGATGCCACGGTGCGCCAGATGCGGCGGTTCATCGGGGATGCCAGCCACGAGCTGCGCACCCCCCTCGTCACGATGCGCGGGTACGCCGAGCTGTACCGGATGGGTGCGATCCGCTCCGACGAAGACGTCGCGCAGGCAATGGAGCGCATCGAGAAGGAAGCGATCCGCATGGGAGCGCTGGTGGAAGACCTCCTGGCGCTCGCTCGCCTCGACGAACGGCGCGACGTCGCGATCACGACGCTCGATCTGCGGCCGATCGCGAAGGATGCCGCCCTCGATCTGCGCGTGACGTCCCCGCAGCGCGAGGTCACGGTGGACGACACGACGAGCCGTGCCGCGATCGTCCTGCCCGTGATGACCCTGGACGCCGAACAGCCCGCGGACGGGGCGGCCGCGGCATCCAGTCGCCGGCGGACGGCACCCACCACGTCGGCGATGGCGATCGCCGGGGCGACGCTCTCGCGGCTGCGTCGGCGCCGCGACGCCGGCGACGCGACCGCGGGCACCGAGGCGGATGCGCACGAGAGGGAGGTCTCGTCGGGACCCCAGCGGATGCCGAGCCTCGCCCCCATCGTGCTCGGTGACGAGAACCGCGTGCGTCAGGTCGTCGCGAACCTCCTCGGCAACGCCCGCCGCTTCACGCCGGACGACTCCCCCATCGGCCTGCGCGTGGGCGTGGATGCCGCCACCGACATGGGATGGATCGAGGTCATCGACCACGGCGAGGGCGTCCCCGAGCAGATCCGGGAGCAGATCTTCCAGCGGTTCTGGCGCGCGGACACGTCACGGACGCGCGAGACGGGCGGGTCGGGACTCGGCCTGTCGATCGTGGCATCCATCGTCGATCTCCTGCACGGGACGGTCGAGGTGACGGATACGCCCGGGGGTGGCGCCACGTTCCGCGTCTCGCTGCCGCTCGCGGAGCGTCGGGATGCCAGCGAGCACGCCCTCATCACGACGCAGCCGCTGGAGCGCCTCCCGGAGGCTGTGAACCCCGAGGTCACGGACCAGTAGCCGCTGACTCCGGGCATGTGCACGCCACGACCCCGCGTGCGCGGACATTCGCCCGAAGCCAGCGGGGCTGTGACACGAAAGAACGCCCCCTCCCGAAGGAGGGGGCGTTCTTTCGTGCCTAGGCGGGGATCAGAAGTCCATGCCACCGGTCGGGTCGCCCGCGGGAGCGGCGACCTTCTCGGGCTTGTCGGCGACGACGGCCTCGGTCGTGAGGAAGAGACCGGCGATCGACGCGGCATTCTGCAGCGCGGAGCGCGTCACCTTGGCGGGGTCGATGATGCCCTGGGCGAACAGGTCACCGTACTCGCCGGTCGCCGCGTTGAGGCCGTGGCCCACGGGGAGCTCGGACACCTTGTTGGCGACGACGCCCGGCTCGAGACCGGCGTTGAGCGCGATCTGCTTGAGCGGAGCCTCGATGGCGACGCGGACGATGTTCGCACCGGTGGCCTCGTCACCCGAGAGCTGGAGGTTCGCGAGCGCGGTCTTGCCGGCCTGGATGAGCGCGACGCCACCACCGGCGACGACACCCTCTTCCACAGCGGCCTTGGCGTTGCGGACGGCGTCCTCGATGCGGTGCTTGCGCTCCTTCAGCTCGACCTCGGTGGCCGCACCCGCCTTGATGACGGCGACGCCGCCGGCGAGCTTGGCGAGACGCTCCTGGAGCTTCTCGCGGTCGTAGTCGCTGTCGGTGTTCTCGATCTCGCGGCGGATCTGGGTCACGCGACCCTCGATCTGAGCGGAGTCACCGGCACCCTCGACGATGGTCGTCTCGTCCTTGGTGATGATGACCTTGCGCGCACGGCCGAGCAGGTCGACGGTGGCGTTCTCGAGCTTGAGGCCCACCTCTTCGGTGATGACCTGGCCGCCGGTCAGGATCGCGATGTCCTGCAGCTGCGCCTTGCGGCGGTCGCCGAAGCCGGGAGCCTTGACGGCGACCGACTTGAAGATGCCGCGGATCTTGTTGAGCACGAGCGTCGCGAGAGCCTCGCCCTCGACGTCCTCGGCGATGATGAGGAGCTCCTTGCCCTCCTGGATCACCTTGTCGACGATGGGCAGAAGGTCCTTGATGTTCGAGATCTTCTGGTTCGCGATCAGGATGTAGGGGTCTTCGAAGACCGCTTCCTGGCGCTCGGGGTCGGTGACGAAGTAGGGGTTGATGTAGCCCTTGTCGAAGCGCATGCCCTCGGTGAGCTCGAGCTCGGTGCCGAAGGTGTTGGACTCCTCGACGGTGACCACACCCTCCTTGCCGACCTTGTCGATGGCCTCGGCGATGAGCTCGCCGATCGCGGGGTCGGCGGCGGAGATCGACGCGGTCGCGGCGATCTGCTCCTTCGACTCGACCTCCTTGGCCGAGGCGAGCAGCTCGTCGGTGACGGCCTTGACGGCCTTCTCGATGCCCTTCTTGAGCGAGATGGGGTCGGCACCGGCCGCGACGTTGCGCAGGCCCTCGCGCACGAGCGCCTGGGCGAGAACGGTCGCGGTGGTCGTTCCGTCACCGGCGACGTCGTCGGTCTTCTTGGCGACCTCCTTGACCAGCTCAGCGCCGATCTTCTCGTACGGGTCGTCGAGCTCGATCTCCTTGGCGATCGAGACGCCGTCGTTCGTGATCGTGGGGGCGCCCCACTTCTTCTCGAGCACGACGTTGCGACCGCGGGGGCCCAGGGTCACCTTGACGGCGTCGGCCAGCGTGTTGAGGCCACGCTCGAGGCCACGGCGGGCCTCTTCGTCGAAAGCGATGATCTTTGCCATAAGTGTGTCGTCCCTCCCGGACGGGTGACTTCCAGATTTTGGCACTCGACGAAAGCGAGTGCTAACTCATTCTGGCACTCGCCCCTGGGGAGTGCAAGCCACGCGAAGGGCCCGGAGCACGACGACGCCGCGGCCCCCGAGAGCGGGGACCGCGGCGTGTGCGAAGCGAGAGGAGGTCAGGCGATCAGGCGGACCGACTCGGCCTGAGGACCTTTCTGGCCGGACCCGACCGTGAACTCGACGGCCTGGCCCTCCTCGAGGACCCGGAAGCCGGACATCTCGATGTTGGAGTAGTGGACGAAGACGTCCTGGCCGTCGGTCACGGTGATGAAGCCGTACCCCTTCTCGGCGTTGAACCATTTGACGGTGCCCTGGGCCATGCGAACTCTCCTGTTGCTGAACGACGAGGTCATCGTAAGCACGGGGAGCCGCGTGATTCCGGCCCGCGCGGGCATTGTTGACACGGCGGCAGCCAACTTTTTACGCCGCGGAAACACGCGGCGGAACGAGGGTCAGGGAGTGGGCTGACCGGCCGCGCGATCGAGTCCGATGACCACGACCAGACGCTTCTCGGCGCTCTCGTCGCCGGACGTGTTCGGGTCGTCCGTGGGCTGCAGGAAGTCGCTCTGGGCGATCTCCGCCCCGCCGATCGCGTCGGCGAGCCCACGCGCGGCCTCTGCATCTTCGGGACCGCGGTAGTAGACCGTCGTCGTCGCGAAGTCGGTCGTGTCGGAGTCCCCCGTCTGCACGGCGTCGCCCGACCATCCGAGCGCGACGATCCGGTCGCGGAGGTCGCCGGCGAGCCCGGCGTTCCCGGTGCCGTTGAGCACGAGCACCGAGTACGACGTGTCGATCGCGGCCGGCGTGGTTTCGGTGGGGGTCGGGGTCGGCTCGGCCTCACCGCCGAGCGAGATACGACCGGACGCCACCAGAACGCCGAAAACGCCGACGATGATCAGGACGACCGTCGCCAGCAACGCCCAGAAGAAGACCGCCCAGCCACGGGAGCGCGGGCGCTGCGCCCGGTGGGCGCCGACGCGACCCCCCTCAGCCGGAAGGTCGTCGAAGCGATCCCGAGGGAAGGTCGATCTGGGCATTGGACGATGTTATCGGTCGGATTCTGTGGCGACCCTCAGTGGGCAGCTGCGCGCCCCAGACGTGCGCGGTGCTGCTGCGCCGCCTCGTCACGGCGACGGCGCAGGCGTCGCACCAGCATGGGGTCGGTGGCGAGAGCCTCGGGGTCGTCGAGCAGGCGCCCCAGCAGTTGGTAATAACGGGCCGGCGCCAGGTCGAACTCCGCGCGGATCGCCTCTTCCTTCGCACCTCCGTGCCGACGCCACTCACCCTCGAAGGCGAGGAATGCACGGTCACGATCGGAGAGAGCCACACCGTCACGCTACTGCGGGTGAGCCGCGGATCCCGGATGCCACGCCACCCAGGCCCCGAGCGGGTCGACGCTGGCGAGGACCTCTCCGTCCAGCGCGAGCGCGAAACCGCCGGGACGGAGCGCGGGCGGCTCGCACCAGGCATCGTGGAGGCCCGCGGCATCCAGGGTCACCCATCGCCCCGCGGTGCGGGCGGCGTCGATCACCGCACCGCGATGGCGGCGGGGAACGTGCGCAAGGACACCCGGGGTCGTCACGACGAGGGTCGCATCGCGCGGGGCGAGCGCCGCGAGCGCCGGCAGCGCCGCGGCTCCGTCACCGGCGACGAGAAACGGCGGATCGGCGGCGGCGATGTCGAGGGCGGCCGTGATGCGCTCGCGCCGGCCCTCCTCCCCCGGCCAGACCAGCCCGGTGAGCCATGCTCGGTCGGCGGGATCGCGGGCGTCGAGCGGCTGGAGGTCGATGCCCGCGCGCCACACGACCTGAGGGAGGCGCAGCGGCGGGTCGCCGTCGACGTCCGACTCCAGGACCACCGCACTCGGCCCGTCCGCCGGGTCGAGGCTCGTCACCACGCCGTCGGCCGAACCGAAACGGTACGAGTAGCGGTCGGGGTACAGACACAGCCCCGCGCTCGCGCCGATCTCGATCAGTGCGATGGGCCCGTCGATGAGCGACAGCGCCGGCAGGAGCGCCGCGCACCGCAGCGGTTCGTTCGTCTGGACGGAGCGTCGCTCGGACTCCGCCACGATCGCATCCGCGTGGGCGAGGACCCACGCGGCCCACGGGTCCGCCGTCACCAGCGGCGCTCCGAGCAGGCGCATGACCGCGAAGACGAGCGGAGGCTGCCGATGCGTGTCGGGGATCCGCGCGAGGACCGCGGCGATCTCCGGGTCGGCGGCGACCCGCCGCGCCCACGCCTCGTAGACCGGAGAACGTCCCGGCGCCTCGTCGCGCGCGAAGCGCCCGTAGCGGTCGACGACGGCGGTCACGGCATCCTGGTCCACCCGGCGATTATGCCGCGACGGGCTTCACGCGGCCCGCGCCGGGAGAGACACGAGAGAATGGAGGGGACGAAGGAGACCATCCATGACCTACGCCGTCGAAAAGTCCGACGACCAGTGGCGGGCAGAACTCACGCCCGACCAGTACGCGGTCCTGCGCCAGGCCGGCACCGAACGGGCCTGGACCGGCGAGCTGCTCGACGAGAGCCGCGCCGGCCTCTACACCTGCGCCGCGTGCGGTGCCGAGCTGTTCCAGAGCGGCACGAAGTTCGACTCGCACTGCGGGTGGCCGAGCTTCTACGAGTCGGTGCGGCCCGAAGCGGTCGAGCTGCTCGAGGACGACAGCCACGGCATGCAGCGCACCGAGGTCCGCTGCGCGAACTGCGGCTCGCACCTCGGTCACGTCTTCCCCGACGGTTTCGGCACGCCCACCGGCGACCGGTACTGCATGAACTCGCTGTCGCTGAGCTTCACCCCGGCCGACTCCTCCCCCGACGGAGCATGAGCGCGCTGGAGGCGATGCGCGACCGCCGGTCGTGGTCGAAGGTCACCGACCTCGCCCCGACCGGCCCCGAGCTCGAGGCGTTCGTCGCCGCGGCCGGTCGCGTGGCCGATCACAAGTCGCTTCGGCCGTGGCGGCTCATCGAGATCCGGGGCACCGATCGTGACATCCTCGCCCGCGCGCTGAACAAGGCCGACGGCAAGAAGGGCCTGTCGTCGAAGCCGCGCCGCGCGCCGCTCATCATCGCCGTGGTCGCCGACCTGAGCTCGAAGAAGATCCCGGCATGGGAGCAGGAGGCCGTCGCTTCGGGCGTCGCCCACATGCTCAGCCTCGCCCTGGACGAGGCGGGCTTCGGCGTGTTCTGGCGCACCGACGACAACACCCGCAGCCGGGTCCTCGCCAAGGCGCACGGCCTCGCCAAGGGCGAAGTGCTGCTGGGGTGGCTGTACGTGGGCGGAAAGCCGGTGCGGTCTCGTCCGGTCCGGCGCAAGACCGTGGATGCCGCGAAGCACATCTCGCGTCTCCCTGGTGGCAAGAAGCGCCGAAAGGTCGACGAGACCCGCCTCTGACCGTCGGCGGCGGTCAGCGCGCTCGTCGACTCCGCCACGGCACCGCCGCGACCACGACGCCGCTGATCGCCACCGCCGCGGCGATCACGGCCACGGCCACCGGCGGTGCCGCGGGCGCGGGCCAGATGGCATCCAGGATCACGGAGGTCGTGAGCAATCCCACGACCGACCCGAGGCCCAGCACGAGCACGCCGGTACGCTGCACGATCACCGACGACAGGAAGATGTAGACGACGCCGATCGCGCCGCCGAGGTACAGCCACGGGTCGGCGGGCAGCGCTCGCGGGCCGCCCACCACGGCGATGTGCACGAGCGCCGCGACGATGAGCACGGCCGTGCCGCCCGCGAAGTTCACGACCGTCGCCGCCAGCGGGCTCTGCACCCGCAGTCGGAGGCGACCGTTCGTGCCCTGCTGCCACGCGACGCCCGCCCCCGCGATCACGGGCACGACGAGCATCCAGACCGGGATGCCGCCCACCCGGTCACCCGCGAGCGACACCGCGACACCGGCGAGCGCGAGCAGCGCGCCGATCACCCGGCGGACGGTGAACGGCACCACGCCGGCAGGCCCGTGGCCGAAGCGGTCGAGCAGCAGGCCTCCGGTGGTCTGACCGGCGACGAATCCGACCGTGAACAGGGCGACGCCGATCGTGGGCACGGCGAGACCCTGGCACGCGACGGTGAACGCGCCCGCGGCGCCGCCCCACAGCATCCAGGCCGGGATCGAGCGTTCGCGCACCCCCGCGACCAGACGAGCCAGCCCGGCCCGACCGGCCGGCAGCGACGCAGCGATGATGAGCACCACGACGAGCCCCGACCCGAACGAGACCCCGCCCGCGAGCACCCCGTCGCCGAGCTCGCCGCCGAGCGATCCGTTCACGCGCGCCTGCAGCGCGGTGAGCGCCCCGATGAGCACGGCCCCGAGGACGGCGATCCCCGGTGATCGTCGGTGAGACATGGACCCTCTCCCCGGCCGCTCCTCTCGAGGGCCGTCGTCGATCGTACGTGCCCGCGCGCCGGTGTGGACCCCGGCGCCCGGATGCGCGAGGCTTTCCGCGTGCCTCACCTCAGCTCCGGTCCCGACGACGTCTCCGGCATCCTGTCCCAGCTGACCGCCGCGCGCGCCGATCGCGAGTTCCTCGCGGGCGTCGAACTGCACCTCCCTCGGCTGCACGACCTCTTCCTGCGTCTCTACGGTGACCGGCCGGACGGCGTCGAGCGACTGGCATCCGTAGTCGACCTCGTCCGACGCTCGTGGCACGCACGCCCCGAGGAGCTCAAGGACGTGGACCGGAACCGCGCGAGCGACCCGGACTGGTTCGAGAGCGAACGGATGCTGGGCGGGGTCTGCTACGTCGACCGGTATGCGGGTGGACTCCGTGGCATCCGGGAGTCCATCCCGTACTTCCGCGAGCTGGGGCTGACGTACCTGCACCTCATGCCGCTGTTCGAGAGTCCGGAGGGCAACAGCGACGGCGGCTACGCGGTGTCGAGCTACCGGCGCGTGAATCCGGCCCTCGGCACCATGGAGGAGCTCGCCGACCTCGCCGCGGAACTGCGCCGGGCGGGCATCTCGCTCGTGGTCGACTTCATCTTCAACCACACGAGCAACGAGCACGAGTGGGCGCAGAAGGCCGTCGCCGGAGAGGCGGGCTACGAGGACTTCTACCTCATCTACCCCGACCGCGAGATGCCCGACGCCTACGAGCGGACGACGCGCGAGATCTTCCCCGACGACCACCCCGGCTCGTTCGTGCAGCTGCCCGACGGCCGGTGGATCTGGGCGACGTTCTACCACTTCCAGTGGGACCTGAACTACGCCAACCCCGCGGTGTTCGAGGCGATGGCCGGGGAGATGCTGTTCCTCGCGAACCAGGGCGTGGAGATCCTGCGGATGGATGCCGTGGCCTTCATCTGGAAGCGGCTCGGCACGACGTGCGAGTCCCTTCCCGAGGCGCACCTCCTCCTGCAGGCGTTCAACGCGGTGCTGCGGATGGCAGCCCCCAGCTTGTTGTTCAAGTCCGAGGCGATCGTGCACCCGGACGAGGTGGTCTCGTACATCTCCCCGGAGGAGTGCCAGCTGTCGTACAACCCGCTGCAGATGGCGCTGACGTGGGAGTCGCTCGCCACCCGCGACGGACGTCTGCTGCAGCAGGCGCTCGAGCGCCGCCACGGGCTGCCCGAGGGCACCGCGTGGGTCAACTACGTGCGCAGTCACGACGACATCGGGTGGACGTTCGCGGACGAGGATGCCGAGGAGCTCGGCATCCAGGGGTATCCCCACCGGCGATTCCTCAACGACTTCTACGTCGGACGCGTCGAGGGGTCGTTCTCGCGCGGCGTCCCCTTCCAGGAGAACCCCCGGACGGG
>NZ_BADA01000036.1 GCF_000333395.1 Microbacterium sp. B19 | reverse complement strand
CGGTACGCCCCCGGCGCGTTCGGCCAGTTCGGCGAGGTCGTAGAACGGGCGTCCCTTCTCGCCGCCGGAGAGCTGCGCGTGTGTGATGGCCGCGGCGAGCCGGTGGTACCCCTCTTCGCCGCGGGCGAGCACGAGGAGATGGGAACCGGCGGGATCGGGCTGACCGTTCTGCGGCCCCGGGAGCCCGAGCGAGAGCTCGGCGCCGAAGACGGTGCGCACGGCGCGGGCCTCCGCCGCCTCGGCGAAGCGGACGATGCCGTAGAACCCGTCGTGGTCGGTGAGGGCGAGCGCGTGGAGCCCCAGCTTCTCGGCCTCTTCGACGAGCTCCTCGGGCGAGGACGCCCCGTCGAGGAAGGAGTACGACGAATGCGCGTGCAACTCGGCGTAGGGGACGGCGTCGGCGGGGCGCTCGATCGTCGGGGGAACGTAAGGGCCGCGCTTGTGTGACCACGCCGGGCTGTCGCCGCCGTCGCCGTTCGCCGGGGCGGAGACCGGTCGGCGCGTGTCGCTCAGCGCGCGTTCGAGTTCCGACCACTTCACGGGGGGATTGTGGAAGCCCATCAGCGCCCGCCCCTCCCGGGCCCGCGGGCGGGGGCTGCGGGCGCCGTCGTCGACGCGAGGGTCGCCGGCGCGCTGGAATCCGCGGCCGGAAGGGGCGCCGCGGCCCGCCGCTCAGTCATAGCGCCCCTCCGCCCGCCACTCGCCCTCTTCGACGACGAGCAGCCACGCACCGCCGTCGGCGTCGACCACCTGGAACCGGTGGGCCCGCCGTCGCCGCAGGGGATCCCACCCGCGTTCGCTGATCGGCCAGGGCCCCGCCCACTCGCGGATTCGCACCCGTCGCCCTCCGGCCTCGAGGATCGCCGGTGGTGCGCTCAGCACATCGCGCTCCCCCACCGTCACCGACGCTCCCGCGATGTCAGTGACCTCCACGAGTCGTGGCTCGGGATACACGGTCGCCGGCAGCGGGTCGGGAAGGCTCCCCGGCCACGGCCGAGCACGGTCTTTCGCCGTGACCGCGCGGTCTCCCCACGGCACCAGCACCTGCCGCTCGGCCAGCCAGCGTCCTCCGCCGACGACGGGGGTGACGACGGCGCGGTGTCCGAGCATCGCCTGCACGCGGGAAAGGGCGTGGTGGACGCGCTCGTCGGGACCGGCGCCGAAGAGCCCCTTGGCGTGGTGGGCGGCGTCGTCGACCGCCTCGGGCTCGATCGCCACGCCCGCCACCCCGCTGCCGAAGATGCCGCGACCGTCTTCCGCGAGCTGCCACCGGACGCGGTCGACCACGGCTCCGGCGTCGAAGGACCCGGGGTGCAGCCACACGCGTTCGCTGCGCTCCCCGCGTTCGCCCGAGAGCACTACGCGCAGCTCGGTGCACACCAGGTTCTGCTCCCCCAGGCGCGCGATGAACTCCTCCGCGGCGACGCGCATGCCGAAGGCGATCTGGTCGGCGAGTTCGAGCGGCGGCTCGAAGGCGACCTCGCGGTGCAGTTCGGGCGGAGGCGTGCGGGGCTGCACGGGCTGGGAGTCGCGTCCGGAGGCGAGGGCGTGGAGTCGGGCCCCGCGTTCGGCGAAACGCTCGCGAACGCGCTCGACCGGCATCGCGGCGAACTCCCCCAGGGTGTGTACGCCGAGACGAGCGAGCAGGCTCGCCAGGTCGACGTCGTCGAGCGTGGTCACCGGGAGCGGAGCGAGGAACGCGGCCGCCTGCCCGCCGGGCACTACCCGCACGGGGTCGTCGGCCCGCGTGATGCGGGCGGCGTGCTCGGCGGTGAAGACGCCGTCGGCGACGCTGGCGCGGGCGTCGGTGAACCCCTCGGCCGCGAGGAGCCGAACGAGCATGCGCGCCGCTTCCTCTTCGCCGCCGTAGTACCGCGCCGGGCCGCGCGCCCGAAGGGCGCAGAGTCCGGGGCGCACGATCTGCACGCCCGGGGCGCGCTCCTCCACCAGCGCCACCACCGGGGCGAAGACGCGCGCGTCACGGACCGGGTCTGCGGCGACGACGATGACGGACGGGCAGAGCGCCTGGGCATCGCGGCGGCGCTGGCCTCGCCGGACTCCCTGAGCGCGCGCCGCGGCCGAGCACGCGACCACGGTGTTGTTCTCGAACACCGCCAGGGGCGCGTCGGCCCGTGGCGGCCGTGTCGCTTCGCGGCGGTACGCCGACACCGGCCAGTCGGGGAGCCACAGCACGAGGCTGCGGGTGGGTTCGCGCATCATCCCGCCGCCCTCTCCCGGTACTCGGGACGGTACCCCGCATCGTCGCGCGGGACGAGCCGCTCGGTGGGTGCGCCGAGCAGCTCGATCGAGCCGTCGGCCGCGGGCAGCAGCATGCGCGCCCGCCGAGCCGCGGGCGTGCGCTTGCTGCGCACCGACACCGTGAGCTCACGCCCGGCGAGATAGCCGTGCCCCTCCCCGAGCCCCGACCACCGCGGATCGGCGACGTCGATCACGGCCTCCGCCTGCGGCCACGGCCCCTGCACCAGCAGCACGGTGCCGCGATCGCGCAACCGCGCCGCGAGCCGGGTGGCTTCTGCTCCCCCTCGGGCGGTGTTCACCCCCGCCGGAGGGCGCACCGCCACGACTGGCAGGACCTCGGCGATCGTGGCCGTGACCGCCAGCCAGCGCGGCCCGGGATCGGGGATGAAGACCAGTCGATCGAGGTCGAGACCGTACTTCTCGGCGGCTTCGGCGCCCAGCTCGGGCATGCCGACGACACCGCACCACGCGCCGTCCTGCGAGGGGCGAGCCATGAGCGCCAGCAGCAGCGACATCGAGCGGGCGATCGCGTACGCCGACCCCGACCGCAGACCGCCGCCGGGAAGCAACGAGGTGAAGGCGGGATGCGTCGGCAGCACCGGTGCGTCGAGGCGACGCCCCTGCATCCGCTCGAGCCGATCCCGGAGCGCGTGGATGTCGGGAACGGCCTCCGCCTGGTCTCGCACGATCGCCCTCACTCCCACAGGTTAGAACATGTGTTCTACACTCTCAATCCCTGTGGTTCGAAGATACGATCACCCTCCGACATCGCCGCGGGCGGCTCAGATCAGGTCGGTGGTCCGCGCGATCCGGGCGAATCCGCCCTGCTGCAGCACCAACCCGGTCGCGGCCATGAGCTCGGCGGCCGACCGTGTCACGGTCCCCGCGCCCGCGACCTCGGCCGACAGATCGAAGGTGCGGGTGGCATCCAGCACGACGGTCACGTCGTAACCGAGATTGCCCGCCATCCGGGCCGTCGTCTCCACGCACATGTTCGTCTGGATGCCGCAGATCACCAGTTCCCGGATGCCGCGCTCCTCCAGCCACGCGTGCAGGTCGGGGTCACCGTAGAACGCGGAGTTGACGTTCTTGGTGAGGAACAGCGCCGGCTCCACCGCCGCGACGACGTCGACCAGGGCATTGCCCGGCGACGACGGATGCAGCGGCGATCCTTCCGAACGCGAGTCGTGACGCACCACGACGACGGGCTCGCCGTCCGCCTCCCAGCGCGCCACGAGAGCACCGACGTTCGCCTCGCAGTCCGGATTGGCGGTCGGGCCCCAGAAATCGAGGTCGTCGAAACCGCGCTGCATGTCGATCACCAGGAGAGCACGAGTCATGCCTCCATCACACCACCGACCGCGATGCCGCGCGCGCAGCGGAGCGGACGACCACCGTCGGGAAACCGCCGCGAGCCCAGACTCGCGACGGCACGACGTCAGTGATCCTCACAACCTCAGTCGCGAACGGCGCTCGGGAACTGACATTGCGCGAATCACCGACGGACGGACGCTACCGAACGAAGCCCAACGGATGCCACGCGCCCCCGCAGCCGCGGAGGGCGACGCCTCACGCCGCGAGCGCCAGGTACGGCTCCCACCGCGGATCGGACTTGTCCACGCCGCGCACCGTCCAGGATGACCCGTGCGGCGGCCCCGGGATCAGGCGCAGCTCCCACATCATCTCCTGGGGCGTACGGTCCCCCTTGACGTTGTTGCAGCGCAGGCAGCAGGCGACGAGGTTCTCCCACGTGTCCTTGCCCCCGCGCGACCGGGGAAGCACGTGGTCGATGGTCGACGCCGCCTTCCCGCAGTACGCGCACCGGTGCGCATCCCGACGCAGGACCCCGCGGCGGGTCACCGGCACGCGACGCGCGCCGGGCACGCGGACGTAACGGGTGAGGATGATCACCGCCGGGCGATCGTACGTTCCCGCCGCCGCCCAGACGGGATCACCGTCCACGCGTTCGACGACGGTGGCCTTCTCGTTCATCACGAGCACCAGGGCCCGCTTGAACGACACGACGGCGAGCGGTTCGTAGCCCGCGTTCAGCACCAGTGTGCGCATTCCGTTTCCTCTCGAATGGCCGAGACGGCTTCTCGGATGTTCGACTCGCGACGGTGGAAGAGGCGCTGGGGCATGAAAAAAGGCGCTGTCTATGCAGACAGCGCCCCAGAAGTCGCGGTGAGGCCGCGGCATCCGCTCACACGATGCCGAAGGACGAGCAGCCCGAGCGCATCCATGGTGCGGATGCGAGGCATGGTGTCCATCAGCGTTCCCTTCGGTTCTCCCGACGTCGCGAACAGGCTAACCCACCGCGACACGCCCGGGGTCCGCTCCACAGGGAAACGACAGACGGCGTGTCGGAGAACGATCGTCTCCGGCACGCCGTCTGTGATGCGCGATCAGCCCGCGTTCTGCTGGAGCCAGGCGTACGGGTCGACCACGGAACCGTTGATGTGCACCTCGAAGTGCAGGTGGTTGGCGGTCGAGCTGCCGGTCGAGCCGACGAGGCCGATGAGCTGGCCGGCGGCGACCGTGTCGCCCGCCTGGACCTGGCGGCTGCCGTAGACGGAGAACTTCAGCGACGCGGGGTCGCGACCGATGTCCTCGCACGCCGCGCGCACGACGGCGAACTTCTCGGCGACGACGTCCTCCGGGACGAAGCCGATGTTGAATTCGGTCGCGAAGCGCGCCGCGAGTGCCGGCGTGCGCTTCGGGCCGCCGCCGCCGACGATGACCGGGACGGGGGACTGGACGGGCTTCGGCAGCGCGGGCGCGGCATCCAGGCGGTAATGCTC
>NZ_BADA01000037.1 GCF_000333395.1 Microbacterium sp. B19 | reverse complement strand
GATCGGGAGCGCACCGGCAAAAATGGGACGAGGTGTGACTGCTCTACACGACTTCTCCGGCGGGTCCGCGCCGGATCCAGGCGACGACGAAGATCACCAGTCCCGCAACCAGGGCGGCGAGTACCCACAGGACGACGAGGTAGTCGATCCACGAGCCGATCGGCGGGGATCCCGGCAGGAAGTTGCGCAACGGAATCGTCGCGAAGAGCATCGCGCCCATCCACCCCAGGGTGGTCACCTCGACCTTGCGCCGTCCCCGCAGCACGAGGATCGCCACGACGAGGACGAGCGCCGGGATGACCACCATGAGCGTGAGCAGGACGATCCCGAACGCGATCGTCGACCCTGATCGCGATACCGAGATGTCCACGGCGTTCACGCCCTCACCCAGCGGCGTCTCGGAGACGGTGATGTCCCAGCCTGGGATGCCGCGTTTGGAGGGCTGCACCGTCGTGGGCAGCGGATTCGACTCCCCCGCCGCGTCCTCCTGCAACGCCGTCATGATCGAGCGCACCGTGTACCGGTCGAACGGCCAGTTCTCGATCTGTCCGTCCATGACCAGCGACGTCTCGATCGGCGAGATGAGGTCGCCCTCGGCGAACTGCGTCGCCTTCGACCCGGCCACCGCGGAGACGAGCACACCGAAGGGCCGATGTGCGATGAGGCCGTTCGTCACCGTCCCGTTCTCGCCCTGCGTGGGCAGGATCGACACGGTGAAGCGGTTCGTCGCGGCATCCATCTTCTCGGGCGTCAGCGACAGCGCCACGGTGTCGCCCGAGGTCTCGCCGTCGCCGCTGCCCACGATGTCGCCGCTCCCGGCGTACAGACCCACCACGGTCGCGTAGAGCGCGACGAACAGCACGACGGAACCGACGATCCAGAGGACCGGGCGACGAGAGGACGCGGGGCTGCTCACGGAGTCAGTGTGGCAGAGCGCGGGGACGGACTTCGGTGCCCCCGACAGGATTCGAACCTGCGACGCCCGCGTTAGGAGTGCGGCGCTCTATCCCCTGAGCTACGGAGGCGGGACTGCCTTCCAGCCTACTGCGAGCGTGCCGCGGCGCCGACGCGGAGCTGGGCGGCGAGCGCGGCATCCCACTCCCCCGGCTCGGACAGCACGGCCTCGCGCACGTCCACGCCGTTCGCATCGACGGTCGCGACGCACACGAGCAACGACTCGAGCACGACATCGTCGTGCGGATCGCGGCGCAGGATCGACGCCGACGGGTCGGACGTGGATGCCTCGACCACCGCCAGCCACGGACCCCACCAGTCGTCCCCCTCGGCGATTCCCGCGCGACGGAAGTCCTCCAGCCAACGACCGACCCGCGGGGTGGTCGGATCGTCGGGACTGTGGTGCGCGATCATGTGCGTGCCCGGGGCCAGGCGGGTGCGGTGGGCGGCGAGTCCGTCCCATTCCACGACGGTGGCGCCGTCGGCATCGACCTCCACGAGGTTGAAACCCCGCGTGACGGGCGCGTCCGGGAGCGACCCGTCGACCGACTGCAGCGGGATGCCGCCCCGGCTCACGACCTCGTCGTCGGATCGCCCGGACAGGTCCTCGCGGTTCAGCAGCACGGCCAGGCGTCGCGCACGCGGGTCGACGGCGAGCCATGCTCCGCCGGCGCGCTCGTCGCGGATGCCGCGTACGTCGGGCTGCTCCGGCCACCACTCGCCGAGCCGACGCCACGGACGGTTCCGATCCTCGTCCCGGACGGCCAACACCCGGACGGGCTGGCCGCTCTCACGCGGGACGTCAACGACCACGGTGCACATTCCCTCCACGCTACCGGCGCGGGGGGCGGTGGTGGGCGGGTGCGGGCTCGAGCACTCGGCCCGCGGCATCCGGCGCGCGGCATCCGGCGCGCGTCCCGCATCCGTCCCGAGAACAGGGGATGCCGTGGGCAGGCCGATCGCGCCGGAATCGGCCTGTTCCGGGCGCGGCGCCTGTTCTCGTGACCCCGCCGCGCGACCCCGACCTGGGAGACTGGTGCCATGTTCGTCGTCGTGGGAGTGACCGGAGGCATCGCCGCCTACAAGACCGTCGGGCTCGTCCGGCTGCTGGTGAAGGCGGGGCACGATGTGCACGTCGTGCCGACCGACGATGCGCTGCGGTTCGTCGGGCTGCCGACGTGGGAGGCGATCAGCCGCAATCCCGTCACGACGTCCGTGCATGAGGACGTCGCGCGGGTGCGGCACGTGTCGCTCGGTCAGTCCGCCGACCTCGTGATCGTGGCGCCCGCCACCGCGAACACCCTCGCGTCGATGACCGCGGGGCTCGCGGCGGACCTCCTCGGCACGACCCTCCTCGCGACGACCGCTCCGGTCGTGGTCGCTCCCGCCATGCACACCGAGATGTGGCGGCATCCCGCGACCGTGCACAACATGGACGTGCTCCGCGCGCGCGGCGTGCACGTCGTCGGCCCGGCGGACGGCGCGCTCACGGGGGGCGACAGCGGTCCCGGGCGCATGTCGGAACCCGAGGAGATCGTCGCCGCCGCGCTCGCCCTCGTGGAACGGCCGCGCGATCTGGCCGGACTCTCGGTGCTCGTGAGCGCCGGCGGCACCCGCGAACCGATCGACCCCGTGCGCTTCCTCGGCAACCGATCCAGCGGCCGCCAGGGCGTCGCGATCGCCCGCGCCGCAGCCGACCGCGGCGCCACCGTCACCCTGGTGGCGGCGCACCTCGACGCCGATGTCCGCCCTGATCCGCGCGTCGAGGTCATCTCGGTGGGTACGGCCGACGAGCTGGGACGGGCGATGGATGCCACCTCCCCCGACGCCGATGTCGTCATCATGGCCGCGGCGGTCGCCGACTACTCCGTCGCCGCGGTGTCGGAACACAAGCTCCGCAAGCAGGACACGCCCGGCGGCCTGACCCTCGAACTCGTCGAGAACCGCGACATCGTCGCGGGGCTCGTCGCCAGCCGCCGACCGGGTCAGACGATCGTCGCGTTCGCCGCCGAGACCGTCGACAGCCAGGACGAGCTTGTCGAGCGTGCCCGCGCCAAGGCGGCTCGCAAGGGAGTCGACCTTCTCGCCGCGAACGCCGTCGGATGGACGAGCGGGTTCGAGACGGCGGACAACGCCCTCACGATCATCGGGCGTGACGGCGAGGTCGTCGGCGAGGCATCCGGTTCCAAGGCGGAAACGGCCGACGCGCTGCTGGACGCGGTGCTCGCGGTGCGTTCGCGCTGAGGCCGCGCGGGCGGCGACGGGCATACGGTCGACGCGAGCGCACCGCGCCCGTGCCGAGACCCCGGCGGTGAGTCAGTAGCCCGTGGAGTATGACAGTTGTTCGATCAGCGGTGCCAGCGAGCTGAACAGGACCACTGCCCAGATCGTCGCGACGATGATGGTGATGGCCATGACCGCGATCCATCCCCAGACCGGTCCGAGTCCCTTCCCGGTCTGACGCCGCAGGATGACCCCGCGCCCGATGATGTACACCGCGCCGCTGGAGACGACGAAGACGAAGAAACTCCACGCCCAGTGGAAGGGCTTCTGGATGCCACGGGCGCGAAGCTGGCGCCAGTCGAGGTACGAGAACAGAACGGTCAGTCCGGCGATGACGAAGCTGAACGCGGAGGCCCCGGCCGAGACGGCCAGCGACGCCGACGCCGCATAGGGAGCCTGCTGCGGGTAGAGCGAGGCGTACATCGACTCCTGGAGGTAGGTCGACCAGTCGAACAGGAACAGCGGGATCAGCGCGACGAGCGGCAGGACGACGACGAGCCAGATCCAGACGGTGTTCGTCGGGATGTCGGCGCGGCCAGATGCCGGCGTCGCCTCGGCGGGCGTGCCAGTGTAGGCGGGCGTGCTCGGGTATGCGGGCGTGCTCGGGTATGCGGGGGCGCCGGGGTAGGCGGGCGTGTCCCGGTCGGAGGTGCCCGACGTCGCCAGCGGCTCGGGCGGGGTGACGGGCGGCACGTGCGGGCTCACGGGCTCTGCCGGACGCGGCGCTTCGTCAGCGGGGGCGACCGGCGGCTCCGCCGCGGACGCACGCACCTCGTCGGTCCACGCGGTGCCGCTCCAGCGACGGAGTCCGCCGCTCCCCGCGGGGTCGGGGTACCAGCCTTCGGGCGGAGTGGGCGTGTCGGTCATGTCGTTCCCCCTGTGATGCTGCGGCATGGCGTGCGTGTCCCCCGAGTCTAGTGACGACCCCCGACGTCATCGGAAGTCCCTCGACGCGTGCGAGACCCCCACGCGGAGGTCGGTGAACCCGTCGGCGACGACGTTCGTGACCCCCTCGACCGACCGCTCGAGCATGCCCCGCACGATCAGGGCGGGCGATTCGCGCACGATCCGGCGGTACTGGTTCAGACCCCCACCAGCAAACGATGTTCATGAGGCCGTGCTCGTCCTCGAGGTTGAGGAAGGTGATCCCGGATGCCGTCGCCGGTCGCTGGCGGTGCGTGACGAGCCCCGCCACCTCGACGCGGCGATCGGTCTCGGCCGAACGCAGTTCCCGCGAGGTGAGCACGCCGCGCGCGTCGAGGGCCGAGCGGAAATGGGTGAGCGGATGGTCGTCGGTGGAGAGTCCCGTCGCCCACAGGTCCGCGGCGAGGACTTCGTAACTCGACGGGTCGGTGAACAACGGCGGCTGCACGAAGGCGACCGAATCGGGCAGGAACTCGGGCCGGTCGAGCGCCGCCGAACCCGACAGCCAGATCGCCTCGCGTCGCGAGTGCCCGAGGCACTCGAACGCGCCGGCCGTCGCGAGAGCCTCGAGCTGCGCGGTCACGAGCCCCGTGCGACGCACGAGATCGCGAAGGTCACGGTAGGCGCCCCCGCGCTCCCGCTCCGCCACGATGCGCTCGGCGACCTTGGCACCGATCCCCGTGACACCGGCGAGCCCCATCCGCACCGCGAACGCTCCGTCGCGACGGTGTGCCTCACTCTCGTCGGGTGCCGAACGGTCGAAGTCCCCGGTAGGAGGTTGGTCGGCGCACGCGCACGCGTCGAGCCCGGTCGCGGGGCGGCGGCGGTCGGCATCCGGGCTCCCGGATTCATCGTCGAGCGGCTCGAGTCCCGCCTCGACTCCGGACCGCAACAGATCGGGGCGCCGCACCCGCACACCGTGGCGGCGGGCGTCGGCGGTGAGCGTCGCGGGCGAGTAGAACCCCATCGGCTGCGCGCGCAGGAGCCCCGCGAGAAACGCCGCCGGGTAGTGCAGTTTGATCCAGGAGCTGGCGTAGACCAGCAGTGCGAACGAGAGCGAGTGCGATTCGGCGAACCCGAAGTTCGCGAACGCCTGGATCTTGGCATATAACTCATCGGCCACCGCGCCCACGAGCCCGTTCTCCGCCATACCGGCGTAGAGCTTCTCGCGCAGCGAATCGATGCGTTCGAGCCCGCGCTTCGACCCCATCGCGCGCCGGAGGAGGTCGGCGTCCTCGGCGGTGCAGTTGCCTACGGCGACGGCCATCTGCATGAGCTGCTCCTGGAACACCGGCACGCCCATGGTGCGCTCGAGCACCGGTCGGAGGTTCTCGTGGACGTAGGTGATCGGCTCCTGTCCGAGCTTGCGCCGCACGAAGGGATGCACGGCGCCGCCCTGGATGGGCCCGGGGCGGATCAGCGCGATCTGCACCACGAGGTCGTAGAACCGCCGGGGCTGCAGGCGTGGCAGCAACCCCATCTGCGCGCGGGACTCGACCTGGAACACCCCGATCGAGTCGGCGCGGCACAGCATGTCGTAGACGGCCTTCTCCTCCTTCGGCAGCGTCGACAGCTCCCACCGCTCGCCCGTGGCATCCCGGATCAGGTCGAAGCAGTACTGCAGCGCTGCGAGCATGCCGAGCCCGAGGAGGTCGAACTTCACCAGCCCCATCCACGCGGCGTCGTCCTTGTCCCACTGGATGACCGTGCGATTCTCCATGCGGGCGTGCTCGATCGGCACGACCTCGCCCACCGGACGATCGGTGAGCACCATGCCCCCGGAATGGATGCCGAGGTGCCGCGGGGCCTTGAGCAGCTCGGACGCGAACTCGATGACCTCGTCGGGGATGTCGTGGTCGGCACCGGTCTCGAGCGTCGCGCCCCACCGTTCGACCTGCTTCGACCAGGCATCCTGCTGGCCCGGGGAGTGACCGAGGGCGCGGGCCATGTCGCGCACCGCGTTCTTGGGCCGGTACTGGATGACGTTCGCGACCTGTGCCGCACGATCGCGACCGTAGGTCTCGTAGACCCACTGGATGATCTCTTCACGGCGATCGGAGTCGAAGTCGACGTCGATGTCGGGTTCTTCGTCGCGCAGGCTCGACAGGAAGCGTTCGAACGGCAGACGGTAGAAGATCGAGTCGACCGCGGTGATGTCGAGCAGGTAGCACACGGCGCTGTTCGCCGCCGATCCTCGCCCCTGGCACAGGATGCCACGGCGCCGGGCCTCGGCGACGATCCCGTAGACGATGAGGAAGTAGCCCGGGAAGTCCTTCATCTCGATGACCGCGAGTTCGCGTTCGATGCGGTCGCGATCGGCGGTGGAGAGCTTCGGATACTTCCGCGGCACGGCCTCCCACACCAGATGCCGGAGCCACGACATCGGCGTGTGCCCCTCGGGGACCGTCTGCTTCGGCAGCGCGGGCTTGGCGCGCCGCAACGGGAAGGCGAGCTCGTCGGCGAGCGAGACGGTCCGCGCGACCGCCCCCGGGTACCGGGCGAACCGCGCCGCCATCTCGGCACCGGAACGCAGGTGCGCCCCGGCGTGCGCGGGCAGCCACCCGTCGAGTTCGTCGAGACTGCGATTGGCGCGCACGGCGGCGACGGCCGCGGCGAGCAGCTCCTTCTGCGGGGCCGCGTAGTGCACGTTGTTCGTCGCGAGGACGGGGAGGCCGCGCTCAGCGGCGAGAGAAGCGAGCAGGTCGTTGTGGGCCGAGTCGAGCGGGCTGCCGTGGTCGATGAGTTCCACCTGCACGGACTCCGGCCCGAACAGATCGACTAGGCGGTCGAGCGCGCGGGCGGCTCCCGCCGGACCC
>NZ_BADA01000038.1 GCF_000333395.1 Microbacterium sp. B19 | reverse complement strand
CACACCCGGAGAGGGGACGGACGCGATCGCGTCCGCGGAGGGATCAGTACTTGCGGTCGGGCAGAGCGGCCTTCGCCTGCTCCTGGTCGAACGCCTGGTCCTCGACGATGTACTGCTTGTCGACGGACTCGCCGGCGACGACCTTCTTCACGACGTCGGCGACCTTCTCACCGAGCAGCGGGTTGCACTCGACGATGTAGTTGAACTCGCCGTCGGCCAGAGCCGTCATGCCGTCCTTGACCGCGTCGATCGTCACGATCTTGATGTCGGTGCCGGGCTTGAGACCGGCGGCCTTGATCGCGTCGAGGGCACCGAGGCCCATGTCGTCGTTGTGCGCGAACAGCAGGTTGATCTGCGAGCCGTACTTCTGGAGGAAGCCCTCCATGACCGTCTTGCCCTCGGCGCGGGTGAAGTTACCCGTCTGCGAGTCGAGCACCTTGATGTCGGTGCCCTTGATCGCGTCGTTGAAGCCGGTCGCGCGGTCGGTCGCAGCCGACGAACCCGTGGTGCCCTCGAGCACGACCAGGTTCGTGGGGGTCTTGCCGAAGTTGTCGGCGACCCACTTGCCGGCGGTCTCGCCTTCCTTCTTGAAGTCGAGGCCGACCCAGCTGGCGTACAGGTCCTTCGACGCCGAGACCGTGCGGTCCTCGAGGATCACCGGGATGTTGGCATCCTTGGCTTCCTTCAGCACGTCGTCCCAGCCGTCGGTGACGATCGGGGCGAGGACGATGGCATCCACACCCTGGTTGATGAAGCTGCGGACCGCGGCGATCTGCGCCTCGGGCTTGTTGTCGGCGGCGTTGAAGATGAGGTTGAAGCCGTTGGCCTCGGAGAACGCCTCCTTCATCGACTCGGTGTTGGCGCTGCGCCAGCCGCTCTCGGAACCGGTCTGGGCGAACCCGACCGTGATCACCTTCTTGTCGCCGCCGTCTCCGCCGGCCGTGGAGCCGCCACCGGCGCAGCCCGTCGCGGTGATGGCGATCGCGCCCACGAGCGCGAGTCCGGCGAGAGTCTTCTTCGCCTTCATGTTGAAACCTCCTCGTTTCGCCGGCTGCGTCGCCGGTCCATGTGATGCAGCCCCCTCGGGCGGGCTGACTCCTGAATGTTAGCGCTCACACTTGCAGTGCTGTCAAGAACGATTTGCAACGGAAAGATCACGGCGGACGCGATGTGAAGCCTCACAAAAATGAGAACGCGATGAGAAACAGTCCGCAACGGGTGCGAGCGCCGCCGTCCCGGCCTACCGTTCCCCTACGCGACGACGACGTCGCGCAACATCCGAAGGAGAACAACGATGAAAACCCCCCGGACCTCTCGTTCCCTGCGTCGGCTCGTTCTGGCCGGTGCTCTCGCGATGGCGGCGGTGATCACGCCCCTCACCGTCACCCCCGCCCCCGCCGAGGCGGCGGGACGCATGACCTACACGCTGTACACGGAGGCCAACCCCACGGCCGACCAGGCGGACGCCTACCAGCGCATCACCGCCGCAATGGACGCGGCCGTCGCGCGATACAACGAGTTCAGCGACTTCGACCGGCACCTGAACGTCTACTACGTGCCGGGCGTGCCCACCGCCGAGGCCAGCATCGACGGCACCATCCGCTTCGGCGAGAACCGCAGCTACATGCAGGAGCGCACCGCCCTCCACGAGATCTCGCACACGGTCGGCAACGGGACGGCCAACGCGTGGTACGCGATGTGCCAGAACGGCCGGTGGACCGGCCCGAACGCCAACGCCAAGCTCGCCGAGTTCGACGGGGCCGGCGCAACGCTCAACTGCGGGGGTTCCCACATCTGGCCCTACGGCCTGAACTACGACGACGAAATGTCGGACGTCAACGCCGACCGGCACGTTCAGATCATCTGGGCGATGATCGCCGACGGCATGTGATCCGCGGCGGACGGGGTCGGGATGCCAAGCGCTCCCGGCCCCGTCGGCGCGCTCCACGTTTCGCCGGATTTCGCCTCGAGGCCCCGGCGTCCGTGACGCGCGTTACCGTCGAAACATGACTTCCCTCCCGCAGGAGCGCCCCGAGCACACGCCGACCATCGGCACGTCCGTCACCGCGGACGACTTCAAGCGCGCGTTCCGAGGCCACCCCGGCGGCGTCGCGGTCATCACGGCGTACGGCGAGCACGGCCCCGTCGCCCTCACTGCTTCGTCGGTGTCGTCGGTCTCGGCCGACCCCCCGCTGCTGATCTTCTCGGTGTCGAGCCTCTCGTCGGCGACACCCACGATCGTCGCCGCGTCGACCATCGTCGTGCACCTGCTGGACGTCGAGGACATCTCCCTCGCGCGCGCCGGAGCCACCAGCGGCCTCGACCGCTTCGCCGACACGTCGGCGTGGTCGCGCCTGTCGACTGGCGAGCCGGTGTACCACGGCGTGCGGGCATGGCTGCGGTGCGCCGTGGTCAGCCGCATGGATGCCGGCGGCTCCACGGTCATCGCGGCCCAGGCCCTGCAGGTGAACATCGAGCGCGACCTCGAGCCCGGCGAACCCGGTGCGGCGCTGGTGTACTACAACCGCTCGTGGCACGCCCTCGGCGAGCACTCGCTCCTGGACTGAGGCTCGACCCCTCAGGATCAGTGCGCGGCGGCCCCGCCGCGCGAGAAGATCCGACGGATGCCGGTCACCACGGCGACGATGATGAGGCCGAGGATCAGGCCGAACACCGCCGAGATCGCGGTGTCCACGATCCAGACCACGACGGGACCTGCGGCCTCGATCGCGTGCTCGACGGCGTGCAGCAGGTCGGCCGGTCCCGCCCACAGCGTCTCACCCAGGTTCTGAATCAAGAGGTGGCCGCCGACCCACAGCATCGCGATCGTCCCGATGACGCTGATCACGCGGAAGACGGCGGGCATGGATGCCACGACCCGGGCACCGAAACGACGGACTCCCCGCGCCGAGCTCTTCATGAAGCGCAGACCGATGTCGTCGATCTTCACCAGCAGCGCGACCGCGCCGTAGACGACCACCGTCATCGCCAGACCGATGATGAGCAGCGCGCCGAGCGTCATCCAGATGCCGAAGTCCGGGTCGAGACTCGACAGCGCGATGAGCATGATCTCCGTGCTGAGGATGAGGTCGGTGCGCACGGCACCGAAGACGAGCTTGCGCTCATCGCGCGGCCCGTCCTCATCCTCTTCGCCGTGCGCGACGCCGAACCACTCGAGCACCTTCTCCGCGCCCTCGTAGCAGAGGAACCCACCACCGAGGATGAGGAGGAACGGGAGGACGCCCGGGGCGAAGGCCGTCAGCAGCAACGCGATCGGGATGATGATGACGTACTTGTTGATGATGCTGCCGAGGGCGATCTTCCAGACCACCGGCAGCTCGCGCGCGGGCGTGATCCCCTGGACGTACTGCGGCGTCACGGCGGCATCGTCGATCACGACACCGGCGGTCTTGGCGCTGGCCTTGAGCGCGGCGCTGAGGATGTCATCGACGACGGCGAGCAGTCCGACCGACATGCGTGGATCTCCCTGGGTGGATGGCTGCGACGGGAGGCCCGCGCAGTGACGGAGTCGTCAGAGCGACCCTAGCGGCCCGGCTGAACCCCGGGGGCCGGCTGCCCTTCACCCGGGTTCATCGGATAGTGGCGCGGCGCTCCCCCGCTGGGCATCGGACGACGCTGGAGGGATGCTCGCGACCCTCATGCTTCCCGCCCTGGTCGTCGCCGCGGTCTTCGCCGCAAGTGGCAGCGGCAAGCTCCTCGACCTCCGATCCGCTCCCGCCACGCTGCGGGCTCTGCGACTGTCGGGCCTGCCGCCGCGCCTGGTCGTCGCCTGCGTCGCCGCAGTCGAGGTCGTCCTGTCCGTCGTTCTGCTGCTCGGTACGGGTCCCGCCCGCGTCGGGGCGGCGGCCGCGGCGCTCGCCGTGACGCTCGGCTTCCTCGCGATCGGACTGCGCGCCCAGGTGCGCGCGTCGACCGACGACTGCGGCTGCTTCGGGAGACTGGCATCCACGCGTGTCGGTCCCGCCATGACGACACGCAACATCGCGCTGACGGTGCTGGCGGCCCTCGCCCTCCTGGGGGCAGTGCTCTCTCCCCTCGCGCCGCCCGTGGCCCTCAGCCTGGTGCTGTCGCCGCTGCTCGGCGTGATCGTCCTCGTCAGCATCGTCGCCGTGGGAGTGGTCGGTGCGACGATGTGGAGTCCGCCCACCCCGGCCGCACCGGCGAGCGGGAGCGTCCCGGATGCCGCCCTCATCACGCCCGAGGGCGGCGTCGTCGTCCCTCGGCAGCGCGCCCTCCGCGGGCGTGCGCAACTGCTCCTGTTCGTGCGCCGCGGCTGCAGCTCGTGCGAGAACCTCATCAGCCGGATGACGTGGGACCGCGAGCTGCTCGAGACCCTCGTGGACGTGCGCCTCATCGTCCCGGTCGGCGACGGTTCTCCCCTCACCGCCGCGGACGAGGGCCTCCATGCCGATCCGTCCGGGGAGTTCGCCGTCGCCCTCGGTATCCCGGGCAATCGTCCCGTCGGGGTCCTCCTGACCACGATGGGAGAGATCCTGCAGCCGGTCGCGGTGGGCGGCGACGAGACCGCGACGCTGGTCGACACCGTGCTCGCCGCGGCCGCCGACGCGCGCGCCGGCGAGGGCTCCTCGACGAGCTGACGCGCGGGACCGGAGGATCCGACAATCGTCCCTGTCGCGGCCACGGCGACCTGGCTAGGGTGAATCACGTCCGCTCCGGGGAGGAAAGAGGCATCCATGTCGTTCATCACTCGAGGGTTCTCCGGACGCCGAGGCGACCGCGATCCGCGCCTCCCTCCCGGCCAGACGCTGGTCGGCGACTGGCCCGTGCTATCGGCGGGACCGACGCCGGAGATCGACGCGGACGAGTGGGAATTCGTCGTCCGCACCGAGAACGGCGATCACCGGTGGAACACCGAGCAGCTCCAGGCGCTCGGCATGGAGGACATCACCGTCGACATCCACTGCGTGACGCACTGGACCAAGCTCGACATGCCGTGGCGCGGGGTCTCGCTCGACCGCATCTTCGAGGAGGTCGAGACCGCGCACGACTACGTCATGGCGCACTCGTACGGCGGCTACACGACGAACGTTCCGCTCGAGGACCTGCTCGACGGCAAGAGCTGGATCGCGTTCGAAGCCGACGGTGAGCCGTTGACGCCCGAGCACGGCGGGCCGGCGCGGCTGCTCGTCCCGCACCTGTATTTCTGGAAGAGCGCCAAGTGGGTGCGCGGCCTCGTGACGATGCCCGACGACGACCCGGGCTTCTGGGAGCAGAACGGCTACCACCTGCACGGCGACCCGTGGCAGGAGGAGCGGTACTGGTGACACGCCGCCCGACCGCCTGGCACACCGCGACGGTCGCGGCCATACGCGCCGAGACCCAGACCGCGCAGCGCATCGAGCTCGACGTGCCGACGTGGCCGGGGAACGACGCGGGGGCGCACCTCGACCTCCGGCTCACCGCACCCGACGGCTACCAGGCGTCGCGCTCGTACTCGATCGCGTCGTCGGGGGACGGCACGCGCGTGCTGCTCGCGGTCGACGAGGTGCCGGACGGCGAGGTCTCCCCCTTCCTCGTGCACGACCTCCGCGTCGGCGACGAGATCGAGGTGCACGGACCCCTCGGGGCGTTCTTCGTGTGGACGCCGCCGACCGAGGCATCCCCTCGGCCCGTCCAACTCATCGCGGGAGGATCGGGCGTGGTGCCGCTGTACGCCATGGCCCAGGCCCACGCCGCGGCCGGCGACCCGACCCCGTTCCGCCTGCTCTACTCGGTGCGCACCCCCGGTGACGTTTTCTTCGCGGACGAACTCGCCGCGCTCGACACCACGGAAGCGGTCGACGTCGACCTCGTCTACACGCGCGTCGCTCCCCCCGAGGCATCCATCGCTCCGGGCCGGCTCACGGCCGGCCGGTTGCGGGACGCGGTCATCCCGGCCGAGCAGAATCCACGCGTCTACGTGTGCGGTGCGACCCCGTTCGTCGAGGCGGTCGCGCGCTGGCTCCAGGACGCCGGGCATCGCCCCGGCGACATCCGCACCGAGCGATTCGGAGGCTCGTGATGAACGTGCTCGACGGCAACGCGCTGGCCGGCCGGTTGGCCGACCTCCTCGGATGGGATGCCACGGACTCCCCCATCCGCTGCCGCTCCTGTGGCGCGGGAGACGCGGTCGCCGTGGCCGCCGTGTACGTCAGCCCGATGGGCGTCGTCGCGCGGTGCCGATCGTGCGACGCGGTGTTGCTCACGATCGTGGACGCCGTCGGCGGACGGTCCTGGTTCGGGATGCCGGGCATCGACGCCCTCGAGGTGCGGCGAGCGTAGCGGGGTGCGGTTCCCCCGCCGCACGAGGAACCGGCGAACCCGCTAATGTGACCAGCAACTCAGGGGGAGGGTGCAATGGCCATGGACTCGGTTCCGACGAGCATCGACCCGGTGCCGGCGGCGCCCATCGCGTCACCGACCGCCGATCCCTTCCGCGTGCTGGGCATCGTCGGGTTCGTCCTGTCGTTCTTCGCGGTCGCCAACGTCGTCGGGCTGGTCCTCAGCCTCGTGGCGTTGATCAGGTCCGCCCGAGCCGGGTACCGCAACCGCTTCGCCCTCGCGGGCACGATCATCTCGGCGATCGGTGTCCTGACGACGATCATCGTCGTGGCCGTCCTCGTCTCCACGTTGGTCGGTGCCGCGCAGACATGCGCCCAACTGGGCACGGGCGTCCACGTCGTCGGGTCGGCGACCTACACGTGCACGCCGACCTCGTTCTACGTCCACTACGGCAGCTAGGGCTCGGCGGGTGCAGCGCGGCGTGGCGCTTGCCACGCGTGAGGGATGCCGTCAGACTCGGGCGAGCACCGAGTGGGGCGGGCGAGAAGGGGGAGTCCGATGGCGGACGCACAAGCAGGCTGGTACGACGACGGATCGGGTCGGATGCGATGGTGGGACGGGCAGCAGTGGACCGACCAGTACCAGGCACCGACCCCGCCGCAGCCCGGCATCGAGGGCTTCATCGCCCGCGCACAGGCCGATGCCGTGGCGGGCGCGCAGCCGCGCCCGGCGCAGACCGGGTGGAACTACGTCGTGCTGCAGGTGGTCCTGAAGGAGAAGTTCTTCGGCACCGGGTCGGGCAACCTCACCGAGCTCGAGAACGTCATCAACCGGCAGGCGGCCCTGGGCTTCCGGCTGCACACCATCACCACGGCGTCGTCGGGCAGCACCGGGTTCGGCGGCGGGGACCGCATCCAGGCGACGATGGTGTTCGAGCGGGAGAGCTGAACCCCGTCAGTCGTCGTCCGTTCCCGGCAGCAGCGCGATCGCCGCTTCCGGAGTCGCGATGCGGAAGCTGAAGGACTCCTCGAGGTACAGCTGAACCCGGTCCTCGGTGGTCGCCAGGTATCCGAGGGCGACGTCCTGACCCATCTCGAGCAGGAAATCGCCGCCGCGCAGGCTGATCACGACCGCGCCCTCGATACCCGGCGTCCACACGACGTCGCCGCCGAGGATCCGCTCGATGTGGCGACGGAGCGGCTGCCCGCCGGCGTCGTTCCCGCCGAGCACCTCGACCCACTCGCGGGACCCGACCGCCATGCCGTACGGGCCTCCGACACCGGCGTCGCCGAGTCGGCGGACGGCCTCGGCGGTACGACGCGTGAGCCCGGTGGCATCCCCCGCTCCATCGATCGGGGAATGCGGGGAACTCGGGACGATGCCGGCGAATCCGACCTCCGGCCAGCCCGTCAGGATGGCCGCGTTCTCGCGCACCGCGAGCCGGTGCGCCGCCTCGTCGAGGGCGGAGAGGTCGGTGTCGACCGCGCCGCGCGCGGTGTCGTCGAGCTCGGTTCGCGCCAGGGCGAAGTCGGCGCGTACTTCGGTGAGCGGCAGCACGACGCGCTGGCGCGCCCGAAGTCCGGTGTCGTCGCCGACGGGGCGCACTCGACCGGTGTTCGTCGACGAGTGCTGCCACCCGAGGGGTCCGACGAAGTCGACGAGGCGGCGCGCACCGAGGACGGGCTGCAGACGCGTGCGGGCTTCGTCGTCGAGAGCGGCCCAGGTCTCGTCGGTGATCGGGGCGAGCGGGCGAGTGAGATGGTCCATCAAACCTCCTGGGGAACGGGGGCGCGGTTCGCGCCGATGCCGAGGGACGTGGGGGATGCCTCGACGTTCCGCGCGGCGGCGGCGGGCGCATCGACGGCGTCGCCGAGCGTCGACAGCAGCTCCGCTGAGGGGGCGAAGAACGTGGAGCCGGTCTTCGGCACCGAGAAGTCGAGGAGCCGGTCGTGGACGCCGGGCGGGTCGCCGACGAACATGCGACGCAGCATCGTCTCGATGACCCACAGCGCGCGCGACTGTCCGAGGAAGTACGTCCCGAACTCGGCATGGCCGGGACGACCGAACGGCATGTTGTCGCGGATGATGTCGTGCTCGACCCCGGCGTCGTCGACGATCGTGGCGAGCGTCTTGTGGGACTTCTGACCGGACGTCGCGTCGTCCAGCTCGACGTTGTCGGCCTTCGTACGGCCCATGATGCGCTCCTGCGCCTCCGTGGGCATGGCCTGCCATCGGTCGAGCGGATGCAGGTACTTCTGCACGACGATGTAGGTGCCGCCGACGAAGGCGGCGTCCTCGTCGCCGACGAGCACGCTCTCGGCGGCATCCGTCCCGACGGGGTTGGCGGTCCCGTCGACGAAGCCGAGGAGATCGCGCCGGTCGAACGATCGGAAGCACGACGTCTCGTCCTCGACCCGGATGCCATCGCCGAGCGCCGCGACCAGGAGCCGCTCGAACTCGAAGCACAGGTCGGCCCGGTCGCCGCGGATGTGGAAGAGCAGGTCACCCGGGGTGGCCACCGCGGTGTGGACGGCGCCGACCACCGGCGTGAAGGGATGCAGTTCGCGCGGAGAGGGGCCGCCGACGAGCATCGGCCAGATCCTCGCCCCGATGCCGACCGTGCACGACAGTCCGTCCGCGGGATCGCGGAAGCGGACCGTCTGCACGAGACCGCCGAGGTCGCGGAGCACGTCGCGGACGCCGTCGACAGCCTGGTCCGACACGGTCACGACGAGGAAGATCGCGTGCCCGGTGAGCGGCGCGGTGAACCGCTGCACACCGTCCGGTACCCCGCTCACCGGCGCACCTGTCGTGGAACCCGCATCCGTCTCCCTTTCCCTCCGAACGCTCTCGAACGCTAGGCGCTCGGACCCGGCATCCGCTCCGACACGAGTCGAAGAACGATCCGACGGGCGCGGGACGCGTGATCAGCCGCGGTGGAGCAGGCGGCGCAGGACGTTGGTGTCGGCGAGGTCGATGAGCTCGTCGCCCCGGCCCGAGAGCAGCGTCCGCAGCGCGAACAGGGCGAATCCCTTGGCCTGCGCCACCGTGATCGTGGGCGGGATCGCGAGCTCCTGCCGCGCCACGACCGCGGAGATGAGCGCTGGGCCCGGCGTATCGAGGGCCTCGGCGAGCGCGTGACGGAGCTCGTCTCCGGTCGTCACGCGATATCCCGGGATGCCGATGGCCCGGGCGACCTCGGCGAAGTCCGGGTTCTTCAGGTCGGTGCCGGCGTTGACGATGCCCGCGGCCTTCATCTCGACCTCGACGAAGTCCAGCGCCGAGTTGTCGAACACGACGATCTTGATGGGCAGGTCGTCGGCG
>NZ_BADA01000039.1 GCF_000333395.1 Microbacterium sp. B19 | reverse complement strand
CGCCCCTTCTCGCTCCGTTCCCACCCCTCCAGGAAGGAAGACGTCATGGCCGACGTCGCCACCACACGACGCCCGATCCTCGTCGAACCGACGGTGACCGCACCCCGCACGATCCCGCGCCTCCGACGCCGGCGGGACGGCTTCGCCGCCGCGTGGTTCGTGCTGCCGATCCTCGTGGTGTTCGTGGTGCTGTACCTGATCCCGCTCGGGCAGTCGCTGTACTACAGCTTCACGGACTACAACGGCTACAGCCCCGACGTGAAGCTCGTCGGCTTCGACAACTACGTGCGGATCTTCCGCGACTCCTCGATGCTGTCCGCGCTCGGGTTCACGCTCGCCTACGCGATCCTCACCACGCTGCTGGTGACGGTGTTCGCGATCCCCCTGGCCCTGGCCCTCAACCGGCGTTTCGTCGGCCGCGCGTTCGTCCGCTCCGTGTTCTTCTTCCCCGCCGTTCCCAGCGTCGCGGTCCTGGGTCTGGTGTGGACGTTCATCCTCAGCCCGCTCGGATCCGGCGTCATCAACTCGGTGCTCGGCGCAATCGGGGTCGCTCCGATCCCGTGGCTCGCCGACGAGACGCTCGCCCAGATCAGCGTCATCCTCGTCGCCGTGTGGGCGCAGACCGGCTGGCACGCGATGCTGTACCTCGCGTACCTGCAGAGCATCCCGTCCGACATCTTCGAGGCGTCCAAGCTCGACGGCGCCTCCCCGTGGCAGGAGTTCCGCAGCCTCACCCTCCCCTTGCTCACCCCCGCGATCACGGTCAGCCAGTTGCTGCTGCTGACCGGCGGGCTCAAGGTCTTCGATCTCCCTTTCACGCTGACGCACGGGGGCCCCGGGTTCGCGACACGCACGCTCACCCAGTCGATCATCGAGAACGGCATCGCCCAGTCCGACATCGGCAAGGCGTCGGCCCTCAGCGTTCTGTTCCTGCTCGCCGTCGGGGCCGTGATCGCCCTCCAGCTCGTCCTGTCCCGTCGCATCGAGGAGCGCTACTCATGAAATCGAGCCGTGGCATCCTGCTCAGCGTCCTCCTGGTGCCTCTCGCGTGCCTCGTGGCGCTGCCGTTCTACTACATCGTCGTCAACACGCTGAAGACGCAGCCCGAGACGGCCGCGCAGCCGCTCGCCCTGCCGACATCGCTGTACCTCGACAACTACATCGAGGTGTTCCGCGACATCCCCGTGCTGCAGAGCTTCCTCAACACGCTGTACGTCACCGTGCTGTCGATCGCGATCATGCTGCTCATCGGTTCGATGGCCGCGTTCGGCGTCCTGATCGGCCGCGGGCGCCTCGCGAGCATCGTCGGCGTGATCCTCGTCATCGCGTTCGTCGTACCCGGCCAGGCGACGCTCGTCCCGCTGTACCGCATGCTCGCGGGCGTCGAGCTGGTCGACTCGCTCAACGGCCTGGTCGTGATGTACGCCTGCGGATCGATCTTCTGCTATTTCCTCATCATCGGGTACATGCGCAGCCTCCCGACGGAGCTGTTCGAAGCTGCCCGCATCGACGGCGCGGGCCCGTTCCGCGTGTACTGGTCGATCGCGCTCCCGCTCATCCGGCCGATCCTCGTGACCGTGGGCGTGTTCCAGACGATGTGGGTGTGGAACGACTTCATCACCCCGAACGTCTTCATCAACTCGCCGCAGAAGCAGACCCTCGTGCTGCAGGTCTACACCGCGGTCGGCGAGTTCACGACGAACTGGCCGGTGTTCATGACGCTCACCGTCATCGTGTTGATCCCCATGGTCGTCTTCTTCATTTTCGCCCAGCGGCAGATCGTCAGCGGCCTCGTCAACGGCAGCGTCAAGGGCTGAACGCGCCGCGAACGCCCCGGAGCCGTCGGGTTCCGGGGCGTCGCCGCGATTCCCGCCTTCCGGAGGTTCGAGGGAGCGCTGTGTGCCGGGTCAGCCGGTGGACTCGCGCGCGACCACGCGGAACGGGCTCAGCACCTCGACCGCCTCGTGCGCGTCGTCCGCGATGCGGGCGATGAGGAGGTCCACCGCGGTGCGGGCCATGAGCTCGTGATCGGGGTCGACCGACGACAGCGACGGCACGAGGTGACGGCTGAACTCGACATCGTCGAAGCCGATCACCTTGACGTCCTCGGGCACGCGCCGTCCCGCGTCCGCGAGGCCGCGCAGCACGCCGAGCGCGACGTAGTCCGTGACGCAGAACACGCCGTCGAACTCGACGCCGTCTGCGACGAGGGATGCCACCGCCTCGGCGCCGCGGCGCGGCGTGAACTCGTCGAGGGCGACCGTGAGCTTCGGGTCGTACGGGATGCCGGCATCCTCGAGCGCCTGCCGGTACCCGGCGTGCCGCAGCGTGGAGACGTCGACATCGCCGTTCTCGGGGAGCGGTCCGTGGAGCACCGCAATGCGCCGTGCGCCGCGCTCGATGAGATGGGCGACGGCGGCGCGGGCGCCGTCGACGTTCGACATCGCGACGTGGTCGACGGGGCCCTGGAAGATGCGCTCGCCCAGGATCACGACGGGGAAGTCGACGCGCAGGAGATCGCGGTCCTCGCCGCCGAGGCCGACCGCGCTGAGGATCAGCCCGTCGTACATGCGCACGCGCGACAGCGCCAGAGCGTTCAGCTCGCTCTCGCGCTCGCGACCGGTCTGTTCGATGACGACGTGGAGGTCGTGTCGGGCACCCTCGGCGATCACCGCTGCGGCCAGCTGGCCGTAGTAGGGCCGGTCGATCTCGGGGACCGCGAGGCCGATCGTGTGGGTGCGGCCGCGGCGGAGGTTCCGCGCCGCGACGTTCACGCGGTAGTCGAGGCGATCGATGGCTTCGAGCACCTTCTCGCGCGTCGCATCCGCGACGTGCGGGCGCTTGTTGAGCACGTTCGACACCGTCATCGGGGAGACGCCGGCCGCGTGGGCGATGTCTCGGATCGTGACCACCCTGGCCGCCTTCCCGCGCTCAGGGGAGCGCTCTCTATAACGTTACAGCGAACCGCGGGCATCCCACAGTGTCGGGATTGTCCATAGGTATTTGTATCGATACAGTAGCCGCGGAGGAATCAATGGAGTTCGACCGATACCTGTTCGCCTACTTCGTCAACGGCAGCGACGCCGACGCCGAGCAGGTGCGCTTCGCCGTCAGCCACGACGCCACCGCGAAAGGGTGGACGCCGCTGCGCGCCGGCGCTCCGGTGCTGCGGTCGACGGTGGGCGAGCGCGGCGTACGCGATCCGTTCCTCACCCGTGATCCCCGGACCGGGCGCGTGCACCTGCTCGCGACCGATCTGCACGCCGCCGTCGGCGACGCAGAAGGCGGCGCCTGGGACCGCGCGGTGCGGCACGGGAGCCGCTCGATCGTGGTGTGGTCCAGTGACGACCTGGTGCGCTGGACTCCCCCGCACCTCGCGACGATCGCTCCGGCGGAGGCCGGCAACGCCTGGGCTCCCAAGGCGTTCTGGCGTCCGGATCTGGGCGGTTGGAGCGTGTTCTACGCGTCGGCCCTCTACCCCGAGGGCGACGCGAGGGCACGCGAGCGCCACCAGCGGGTGCTCTCCGTCGAGACGACGGATTTCCGCGAGTTCTCCGCCCCGCGGACCTTCCTCGATCCCGGACACGACGTGATCGACGTGACCTTCGTCGAGTTCGGCGGCCGGCTCCACCGGTTCTCGGCCGACTCTCTGACCGACGTCCCCGACGAGAAGTGGCGCTTCGTCTCGCACGAGGTCGGCACCGCGATCGACGATCCCGACTTCGCCGTCGTCCGCCGCGATCTCGGCCGCCCCGAACTCGAGCGCGCCGAGGGTCCCGCGCCGTTCCCCGCCCTCGACGGCTCGGTCCTCTTCCTGCTTCTCGACGAGTTCGAGAAACGCGGATGCCAGCTCTTCCGCAGCGACGACCCTCCGAGCGGGCGCTGGGAACACGTCCCCGACGCCGGGCTCCCCGAGGGGGCTCGCCACGGCTCCGTCCTTCCGATCACCACCGTCGAGGCCGAGCGCCTCCTCGAGACGGAGGACCCGTCGTGACCGGGACCACCGTCCACATCGACGATGTCGCACCGGGCCTCCCGATCAACCCCGATATGTGGGGCGTGTTCTTCGAGGACATCAACGGCTCCGCCGACGGCGGCCTGTACGCCGAGCTCGTCCGCAATCGCGACTTCTCGTTCGGTCCCGCCGACGACCCCGCGTGGCATCCGCTCACCGGATGGACGACCGACGGCACCGTCGAAGTGGGCGCCGCGCGCGCGAGCGGCGGACACCGGGTGCGGCTCACCGCTCCTGCGACGCTCGAGAACGCGGGCTTCGTCGCGCTCCCGCTCACCGCCGGAGCCACGTACGCCCTCGCGGTGCGGGCGACCCCCTCCCCCGGCGCCGACGTCCGCGTCGCGCTCCTCGACGACGCCGGCGAGGTCGTCGCCGAGACCCCCGTCACGGGCGACACGGACGCCGTGCTCGTCCCGCGACGCGACGCCGCCCACGGACGGGTCCGGCTGCACGTGGCATCCGGGTCGTGCGAAGTCTGGTGGGTGTCGCTGATGCCGACCGCGACGTTCCGCGGCGAGGCGAACGGCCTGCGCGACGACCTCGCGCGCACGATCGCCGACCTGCGCCCGCGTTTCGTGCGGTTCCCGGGCGGCTGCGTCGCGCACGGCTTCGGCCTCGACAACCTCTACCGCTGGAAGCACACCGTCGGTCCGGTCGAGGACCGCGTCGGCGACCGCAACATCTGGGGCTACCACCAGTCGATGGGGCTGGGCTTCTTCGAGTACTTCCGCTTCTGCGAGCAGCTGGGCGCCGAGCCGCTTCCCGTCGTCGCGGCCGGCGTGTGCTGCCAGAACTCCCCGGGCGGTCAGGCCGGGTTCACCGACTCCGAGATGGACGACTACGTCCGCGACGTCCTCGACCTCATCGAGTACGCCAACGGCCCGGTCGACAGCCCGTGGGGCGCACGTCGTGCCGCCGCCGGCCACCCCGAGCCGTTCGGGCTGCGCTACCTCGGTGTCGGCAACGAGGACGAGATCACGGATGCCTTCGCCGCGCGGTTCGGGCGACTGCTCGAGGCCGTGCGGGCCGCCGCCCCCGACATCGTGGTGATCGGGACGGCCGGACCCTTCCCCGCCGGATCCGACTACGACCGCGGCTGGGAGCTCGCCCGCGAGCTCGCGGTCGACATCGTCGACGAGCACTCGTACAAGGCGCCGAAGTGGTACTTCGAGCACCTCGACCGCTTCGACGCCTACGACCGTTCGGGGCCGCGGGTCTACGTCGGCGAGTACGGCTCGCGCGGCAACACCATGCTGTGCGCTCTCGCGGAGGCGGCCTACATGATGGGGATGGAGCGCAACGGCGACGTCGTGCGGCTCGCGTCCTACGCGCCGCTCCTCGCCCGCATCGACCACACCCAGTGGACCCCCGACCTCGTGTACTTCGACGACACCGAGGTCGTGCTCACCCTCAACTACCACGTGCAGTCCTTGCACGCCCACGCGGCGGGCACGCGCGCGCTTCCCGTGCGCGTAGAGAACGCTCCGACCTGGGAGCGCCCGCGCACCGGGCGGATCGGCATCCGGGTCCGGGCCGAGTCCGGCACGCTCACCGTCGAGCACGCCTCCCTGGATGCCGGCGGCCACCGGCAGCAGACCGGATTCCACCGCGGCGAGCGCGACGTGCGCCTCCCGCTCGCGGCCCGGGGCACGGACTGCACGGTGCGCGCGCGGGTGCGCCTCGAGGAGGACGGGCGCGACGGCTTCCTCGTCGCCTTCGGCGACGTGGACGGACCCGATCACTTCGAATGGCGTTTCGGCACGTGGGAGAACCGCTTCCTCGTTCTGTGCGAGGTGAGCGACGGCCTGTCGGACGAGTGGACCGAGCCGCTCCCCTACCGCTTCGACGCCGGCCGCACGTACGACGTGGAGATCCGGGTCGAGGGCGGCGGCAGGCACGTCGTCTGCCTCCTCGACGGCGACGTCGTGCACGACATCGCGCACGACGGCACGCCCGAGCAGCGGTTCAGCGCGTCCGCCGTGGTCGATGACCGGGACGGCACGACGTGGCTGAAGGTCGTGAACGCGACGGACGCCGCGGTCCCGCTCGCTGCGACGCTCGCGTCGGGTCACGCCGTGTCGGCACTCGAGATCACGAGCCTCACCGCCGACCCCGCCGAGGGTCGCCCGTTCGCCCCCGCCCCGGCCGCACCGCGCGTCTCGCGGGTCGACGGCGCGCGGTGGACCGTCCCCCCGTTCACGTTCGCCGTCGCCCGGGTCGTGCGCTAGCGCTCGCCCTTTCGGCCCCGGCGCCCACGTGGCGCGGCCGCGGCGTCCGCGCGACGCGGCCCCGGCGCCCACGTGACGCGGCCGCGTGGCGCGGCATACCCGTTGAGTGTCCAGGACACGCGGACGCGCGCGCTTCCGCTCCGCGTGTCCTGGACACCGAACAGCCGACCGCGCCCTCAGCAGGCTCCGGCCGCGACGCACGGTGCGTGCGCGAGGTCGGCCAGCGCCGGAGCGGGGCTGACGTCGGCCGCCGCGACGCGGGCGTCGACGAGGTTCGTGTACTGCTCCTCGAGGGCGGAGAGCCGCACGGCCTCCTCAGGGGCGGCCGCCGCTTCGGGGTGCTCGCCCCGATAGGACTGCACGGCAGTGGCGGAACCGTCGATCGCGCCCGCCGACGCCAGCGCCTCGGACACCTCCTGCCGCAGGGCCCCGAGGAAGTAGTCGATGAAGTCCGACTCCGACAGGCTCGGCGGCCCGTACACCGGCTCCCCCGCGCGCAGTGCCGCCGCACGGCGGTCGTTCTCCGCCGTCCACGCCTGCACCACGTCGGCGTAGGTGCGCGGCGCGGACACGCCCGCGTGCTCCGCGGCATCCAACTCGATCTGGAGACGGACGACGGATGCCTCGGCCCGGTCGACCAGCGATTGGGCCGGGGTCGTGCCCTGGATCGGGGTGTCCCAGAACCGGGCCCCCGCGACGTCGGCTCCGGAGGCCTGCGCTTGCGCGACGACGTCGGACCGCTCACGGGCGAGGAAGACGCTCACGGCACGGAACGGCACGGGAGTCCCGTCCACCGTCAGCGCCGTGGCATCCGGGAGCGGGGGTGCGGGATCGGTCGGCGCCGGAGATCTCGGGAGGAGGAGCAGGACCACCGCGACGGCCAGGAGGACGACGAACGCGACGGCGATCAGCACCGGGCGCGCACGGCGCCCGGCCGAGGGGCGGGTGCCCCGTCGACCGGGCGTCGTCCGGCTGCCGACCGGGCGGGAGGTCCCACCCGGTCGGCGCCCGTCACGGAGTGGCGAGCGTGGTGATCTGGGCGCCACTGAGGACCCGGTTGTAGAAGTGCACGTCGTCGATCTTCCCGCTGACCGGGTCGACGGGCGACAACGCCCACTCCGCGCCGCCGATGACCGTCGCGCCGATGGACTTCCACGGCGTCGTGTACGACGTCGTGCCCTGCAGCGCGCCGTTCACGTAGAGCGAGATCGTGCCCGCGCCCCGGTCGTACATCCCGAGCACGTGGTACCAGGTGCCCGTCGTCGCGCTCGAGGTCGCCGACACGCTCGTGGCCGTGGAGTTGGTGTCGTCGGCGCTGCGCATCGTGAACGTGAACTTCCCGCCACTGAGCTGCAGGTAGAACGGGCTGATGTTGAAGCCCGACATGCTCGCGAACGTCTGGTTCCCCGCGGTGGAGTCCAGGTTCACCCAGGCGCCGACCGCGAAGCTCTGGCTCGTGTCGACGGCGGAGGTGGGAGCCTCGCCGTATGACCCGGCCGAGCCGGGGAACGACAGGGCGTTGGCGCCGATCTTGCCCGCGCCGGCCCACGCCGTCCGGGATTCGAGGTGCCCGGTCGGAAGGCCCGCCGTGACGTCGGTGAACGTGCCACCGCTGCCCTCGTCGAGCTGCCAGTATCCGGTCGCCCCGGTGCCGAACGCGAACGCCTCGCGGTCGCTGATGGCGCGGGGCAGCGCGTGCACGTCGTCGACGGTCGCGTTGGCGAAGTCGACGGCGGCGCCATTCCACTTGGCCTGACCGACCTTCGTGTGGCCCGTCGCCTTCCAGCCGCTGCTGAACGCGGTCGAACCTTGCAGCGCACCGTTGACGTACAGCTTGATGACCTTCGCCGACGCGTCGTACACGCCGACCAGCTGCGCCCACGTTCCGACGGTCGCCGTCGGCCCGAAGACCTGGGCGTACGTGGATGCCGTCGAGTCGGCGCTGCGCGCGGTGAAGACGTACTTTCCGCCCTCGATCTGCAGGTAGAACGGGCTGATCGTCGACCCGTCGATGCTGAGGTACGTCTGGTTGCCGGTCAGCGAGGCGGGCTTGACCCACGCCGCCACGGTGTAGCTCGCCGAGGTGTCGACCACGGGCGAGGCGGCATCCACGAATCCGGATGCCGTGCCGTTCAGCGCGACCGCACCGCTGCCCATCTGGGCAGAGGTCGTCCACGTCGCTCCGGACTGCAACGTCGCGGGGTTGGCGTGCCCCGACGTGTCGTTGGCCGTCGTTCCGTTGGACTCGTCGAACCGCCAGTACACCCCGGGCGTCGACGCGCTGGTCGTGACACCGGCGCCGTTGTACGCACCGATGTTCGGCGCCGCGGTCGACGACACGGCATTGCCGAAGTAGTCCTTGCCGCCGTTGTTGGAGATGACGTTGCCCGCGCCCAGCGCCGGTGAGCCCGCGCGCAGCTGGTATGCCGACGCCGTCGCGCGCCCGTCGCCCGCCCCGCCGGGGTTGACCAGGAGCGGGTCGGCCGTGATCTTGCTCGTGTCCGCCGGCTCCGAGGCCGGGTGCTGGCCGTAGAAGAGGTTGCGCGACCAGGTGGTGTTGTTCGTCTGGTAGCCGCCGGTGCCGTGCTTGACGATGAGGTTGTTCGAGAAGGTGACGTTCCCCGGCGGCGTGCCGTTGGTCACGTCGCCGTTGTCCCCCGGCGGCATGTAGACGGTGTTGTTGGAGAAGTTCGCGGTCCCGCCGTTGGCGATGCCCTGGAGCGTCGCCCACACGGCGTTCGACGCGCCGTCGTTCTGGCTGATGTTGTAGCGGATCGTGGTCGTGCCCAACGCGCCGAACGTGGACGAGCAGCAGAACTCGATCGATCCCCACGGGTTGTCGTGCGTGTAGTTGTACTGCAGGGTCCAGTCGGTGTTGTTGTTGTCGATGTCGAACGCTTCGCCGTCGTAGAGCGCTCGCCAGTTGCGGGCGACCTCGTTGTACTGCAGGACGGCGTTGTTCGTCCATCCGCCCCAGATCGCCGCGCCCGAGAACCGGTAGCCGCTGTCGGTGACGACGTTCGACTGGATCACCGGACCCGAGCAGAACACGCAGACGATGGCGTTGCCGCCCGCGTCGGTGATGGTGTTGTTCTGGATCACGATGTTGGTCGAGTTGATGTTGTGGTTGAGGCCGATCGCCGAACCGATGTAGATGCCGCCGGCATCCACGTTCTTCAGGGTGTTCCCCGAGAGCAGCACGTCGTCCCATGCCGCGGTGGTGTTGTTGTCGGTCTGGTCGAATGAGATGGCCGAGGTGCGCGACGGCTGGGGGTCGCCGTTCTTCCAGAACCCGCTGACGTTGTCGATGAGGTTGTTGACCACGTGGATGCCGTGGAGCGTCCCGGTCGTGTCGTTGTCGGCGAGGAACCCGGCACGCGAGGCGTTGCCGCCGGCGCTGTTGGTGATCTCGAGGTTCTGGATAGTCCAGTCGTGCTGGTCGTGGAGGTACACGGTGGCGGCCACTCCGCCGCCGGCCAGGAGCGGCGCCGCGCCCGAGCCGTAGGAGGAGACGACGATCGGGGACGTGGACGAGCCCGACCCGAGGGGCGCGAACTGCCCCGCCCAGGTCCCTCCGCGCTGGAATAGGATCTGGTTCCCGGCGGCGAAGGTGGTGCCGTTCAGTTTGCCCAGGGTCTTCCACGGCGTCGTGGTCGAGCATCCGTCGGCGGCGTCGTTGCCGGACGGGGAGACGTAGTAGGTCGTGCAGGCGGCTTGCGCCGGCGCGGACGCGATGACGGGGAGACCGATCGCGGCGAGGGCTGCGACGGCGAGCATGGCTGCGCGCCGTCTCCAACGAGGAGTCACGGGATGCCTTTCGAAGGGGGGCGCGCGCGGGGGGAGCCGCGCGCGCCCGGAGGAGGGGTGGGGGTTACGGAGCGACGTGGAACGTGGCGTCGGCCTGGTCTGTGGCCGAGGAGATGGGATCGAGCTTCAGCTGGAAGTCGTAGTGACGGATGTAGCGGTCGGGGTAGTTGTACGAGCGGAAGGAACTCCAGGTGGAGTTCGCCAGACCCGGGACACGGGTGAACGTCGCGTCCGCGGCGAACTGTGCCGAGTTGTCGTTCTGGTTCAACACCAGCGCGAAGTTCGAGTGACGCAGGTAGTACCCGGGGATGTTGACGGACTCGAACGACACCGCGTTGGGATCGGCCAGACCCGGGACGAGCCGCCACTGGGAGTCGGCCTGGGGGTCGAACGGCAGCGGGTCGATCCGGCCCTGGTAGTTGGAGTGCCGCACGTAGCGATCGGGGAAGTTCCAGGACTTCAGTCGCATCAGCGACGTCGTGCCGTACGTGCTCTGCAGGGCGTTGTACTCCGTGGCGGTGATCGGCTGGATGGTGTTGTGCTTCGAACCGAGCGGCGCCGTGAAGTTCGCCTTGCTCACGGCGGTCCACGACCCCGTGGTGATGTCGCCCTGCCATACGTTGAACGTGTTGTTCGGGCAGTAGTTGTCGCCCCACAGCCACCACTTCGTGCTGTCGGTGAGTGAGCGCACCACGGTCGGCGCCTCGACGCAGCTGCCCTGCGGCGGCGCCGTGACGTACTCCGTGAAGGATCCGGGGTTCAGCGTCGTCGACTTGGCTCCGCGGAGCGTCGCGTCGCTCCCGCGGTAGTAGAGGTAGTTGACGCCGTTGACGCCCGTGACCATGTCGGCGTCGATGATGTTGCCCTGACCGTTGTTGTCGAAGAACACGGTGGGCGAGGTCGCGGTCTGGAAGTCCGTCGTGTACGACACGAGGATCTTCGCGACGTTGGACCCGTTCGGGATACCGCTGAACAGGATGCCGTACTGCTGACGCCCCGCGTCCCAGAACGCCTCGGGCGCCCACGAGTACGAGTTGGTGTTCACCGCGTTGACGGTGAGCATGCGGTCGGCGGACCAGTTCACCAGGTCGGGCGAGGTCCACACGTGGATCGCCGGGCTTGCGGCGAAGAAGTCGTTCCCCGTGGCGATGTCGGTCGCGAGAAGGACCCACGAGCCGTTCTGCAGACGGTAGAGGAAGGGATCGCGGATGCCCTTCGTCCCGGCAGTCGGAACGAGGATCGGCTGGTTCTGGTTGAGGGGCGTCCACTCCAGCGCATCCGGGCTCACGGCCAGATGAACGGTGTTGGAGTTACCGGAGCCGCTGGGGCTCTCGGTGAAGTACGCCATCACGTAGTCGGCGTTGGCCGTCGCCGCCTGCGTCGGTGCGGCGGGGGCGGCCACGACGCCGACCGTGGCGATCGCCGCCGCGAGCGCGGCGATCGCGAGGAGGCGTCGGCGGGTCCGTCGGACGGGAGGCGACACGACGTCGCTGCGGTCATGCACGGGGTTCTCCGATCTGGAGCTGTCACCGATGACCGCTCCACGCGCGAGACTAGGGCAGTATGTATCGATACACAACCATGTATTCGTAACGATACAAACGGAGTTTTCCCCGCCCTGTCGGTGCGACCCTCGTCGCCCGGGCGGAACGACGGAGGACCCCGGATGCCAAGCATCCGGGGTCCTGCGTCGATCGAACGATCAGCCCCTTACGCGTCCGCGCGGCGGGGGCGACGCATCGTCCACACCACCCCTCCCGCGACGAGCAGGAAGGCGGCTAGGAGCGCGCCACCCAACGGCGCCTGCGCCCCGGTGGCCGCGAGCTGGCCGGCCGCGACCACCGTGATCGGCACGGTGGCGATCGTGCGCCCGTTCGCACCGAACACCACGATCGAGTGGCTGCCCGCGGCGAGGTTGCCGGGGATCTGCACGTCGAACGTGACGCGGCCGCTGGCGTCGGCGGCGGGGATGCCGGCGATGCGGATCGGGGTGCTGCGCAGTTCGGCCGTGACCTGCTCGCCGGGTTGCAGCCCCGTCACCGTCACCTTCACGATGCCGCCCCGCTCGACCGTCGTCGTCGAGACGGACACCTTCGGCGCGGAGCCGGGCGTCGCGGTCGGCTGGCCGGTCGGCGTCGCGGTGGGCTCGGCCGTCGGGGTCGCCGTCGGCGTGACGGTGGGCGTCGGCGTCGCCGTCGGCGTGACGGTCGGCGTCGGCGTGGCCGTCGGCGTGGGCGTCGCCGTCGGCGTGGGCGTCGCCGTCGGCGTCACAGTCGACGTCGGCGTCGGCGTCGGGCCGGGGTTGTCCGGGACCTCGCGCGGGTCGACGCTCGAGAGCGTCGGCTTCACGGGCTGGAACAGGCCGTCGGTGCCCACCTCGAGGCGGTCGATCGTGGTCTCACGGTTCGTTCCGCCACCGCCCGGGATCGCGAACCGGTGGTAGGCGATGTACCACTCGTCCGTGCCCGGCACGTTGATGATCGAGCTGTGGCCCGTACCGAGGATGCCCTGCGAGGGGTCCTTCGACAGAATCACGCCCCGGTAGGTCCACGGACCGTCGATGCTCGTCGACGTGGCGTACCCGACCCGGTAGTCGGGCGAACCGGTGTCGTCGATCGAGTACGTCAGGTGGTACAGACCGTCGCGGTAGTTCATGAAGGAGCCCTCGCGGAAGTCGTTCAGACCCGAGATCGGCTTGATCGTGCCCGCCTTGATGCTCTTCATGTCGTCCGACAGCTCGCCGTAGACCGGGCTGCCGTTCCCCCAGAACAGGTAGTACTTCCCCGTCTTCGGGTCGTGGAACGCCGCCGGGTCGATCGCCTGTCCGCTGTGGACGCTCTCACCGTTCGTGATCATCGGCTGCGCTTCCGCGGTGAACGGCCCCTCGGGGCTGTCGGCCACGGCGACGCCGATCTCCTTGCGGTTGTCCTGCGGGTTGTGACCGCTGAAGTAGAAGTAGTACTTCCCACCCTTCTCGATGATCGTCGGCGCCCACGCGTTGCCGGTCGCCCACGGAACGTTCCCGTTGGCGCCGTCGAGCGTCAGGATCGGCTTCTCCGAGCGCGTCCAGTCGACGAGGTTCTTCGACTTCCAGACGTAGAACGTGTTGCCGCCCCATCCGGGAGAGCCGTCGGTCGTGGCGTAGATGTAGTACGTGTCGCCGAACACCGCGATGTTCGGGTCGGCGTACAGCCCCGGCAGGACCGGGCTCTTCATCTCCACCGCCTTGAACGTCCACACGACGTCGGACTGTCCCTCGGTCTTCAGCGTCACCGTCACCGGCGTGCTGAGATTGCGGACCGTTCCGGACGCCGGGGTGGCCGTCGTGCCGGGTGCGGTCGTGAACGTCGGACGCAGCTTCGACAGGTCGGTTCCCGGTACGACGGGGAACAGCACGGTGCGGTTGTCGGCGTCGACGATCGGGGCGACCTTGAGCGCAGCGGCATCCTGCAGACCGATGCCGGTGAGGAGGCCCGGGTTCTGCGCGGCGATCTCCTCCGGGCTCAACGCACGGTTGTAGAGCGCGAACTCCCGCATCTGGCCGCGGAACAGGTTGTCCTCGTTGTACACGGACTTGCCGAGGTAATTCGCCAGGGTCGCACCCTTTCCGATGTCGCCCGGTCGAACGGTGACGTTGGTGTTCTCGGCGACCTTCTGTCCGTCCAGGTACAGCCGCGCGGTGTTTCCGCTCAGCGTGTAGGTCAGGTGCACCCAGCGGTCACGCGGAAGAGCGCTGGCGGCCGACGCGTTCTGCTCTCCGGTCCAGTTGCCCGTGGTGATCGCACCCCGGTACTGGCCGTTGCCGGTCGAGAACAGGTAGCCGTTCCCCTTTCCGTCGCTGCCGGTGTTGCCGAAGCCGTACAGGAAGTACGGGTTCTTCTGCGCCGGGTCGATCCGCACCTCGGTGTCGACGGTGAGGTCGGTCACCCCCGCCAGCACGTTGTCGGGCAGATCGACGTAGTCGTTGCTGCCGTCGAAGGTGAGCGCCCCGTCCGAGAACGCCGCGCCGCCCTGGATCTGCGCGTCGCGCCCCGCACCGGAGCGGTCGTGCAGCGTTGCGCCCGAACCGTCGGTGAAGTCGTACCGCAGCACCTCGCCCTTGTCGTTGGCCGTGACAGGAGTCACGGTCGGCTCGGTCGGGATGTTCTTGCGCAGGGCGGCGAGCTCGTCCGCGGTCACGGGCATGACCGTGCCGTGGCGCGGGCTGCTCGGCAGCTTGTAGCTCGCCGGGACCTGCCAGTTCGGGTTCGCGATGTCGGTCGTGGCGAGAGGGATGTAGCCGCGCCCGCCGTATTCGTCGACGAACAGGTAGTACTTGTCGCCGTTGACGTCACCCGGGTTGGCCTTGAAGATGCTCGGACCCTCGACCGCACCCGTGCCGGCCTTCTTGCCGATGCAGGAGGCGACCTGCGTCCAGTCCTTCAGCGGAGCGGTGAGGACCGGCGAGCTCTCCTGGATGATGTCGCTGCACCCGGTGGTGCCGGCGCCCTCGTCCTTGGTGAAGCGCTGGTAGACGCCGTTCGCCTTGATGACGGTGGAGTCGATGCGCGACATTCCGCCCTGCCACACCTTCGTGTCACTGAAGGTCACGAAGTCGCGCGTGGTGGCGTACAACATGCTGTTGTCGACGCCCGCGGTGTGGTTCGGGTCGTTCTCCGCGTAGAGCTTCGACGCCCAGAACACGACGTACTGGCCGAGGGTCTCGTCGTAGTACGCCTCGGGCGCCCAGGTGTTGCCCGCGGTGTCGGGCGAGACGCGGACGTGACGCTGGTCGCTCCAGTTCACGAGGTCGTGCGACTCCCATACCTCGATGTACTTCGAGCCCTGGCGCTGCGAGGTGTCCCAGGACGTGCCCCCACCGATCGAGAGGTCGGTGGCGATCAGGTAGAACGTGTCGCCCTCGGGAGAGCGGATGATGAACGGGTCGCGCAGGCCCTTCTCGCCGTACTTCGAGGTGAGGACGGGCTTGCCGCCGTTCAGCTCGGTCCAGGAGAGGGCGTTGTTGCCGTTGCTCGCCGCGAAGTAGATGTTCTCGCCGGCGATGGTGTTGCCGGTGAAGTAGGCGAACGTGTACCCCGCGAAGGCTCCGATGTGGGCAGCCTTACGGACCGTCACGACGATGTCGCGGGTCTTCGTGGTCGAGCCCTTCGTGACGGATGCCGTGAGGGTCACCGTCGTGTCGGTCTCCTGGCGCGAGACGACACCCGTCGTGGAGACCACGGCGGGGTTCGAGCTCGTCCACGTCACGGGCAGACCGCTCGCCGTCGTCGGCAGGGTCAGGTTGCCGCGCGCGTCGTCCGCGTTCACGACGGTGATGCCGTCGAGGGCCTTCTGCGCGGCACCCGCGTCATCCGGAACGGCCAGCACCGTCGCGGCGAAGGCCGCGGTCTCCGTCGCGGATCCGCGCGTGAGCGTGGCCGTCAGCGTGACGTTCGCGTCCGGCTGCCCGGCCGCGGGGCGCGTCACCGCGCCGGTGGAGGACACGACCGCGGCGTTCGAGGACGACCACGAGATGCTCGCGCCGTTCGGGCCACTCGTGGGCAGGGTGATGTTCGCGGTGACGGCGCTGAGGTCTCCGAGATCCAGCGCGGCCTTGTCGCGCGCGACCCGCTGGGCGTCGGTGGCGACGAGCGTCGTCACCTCGTCGGCGGCCAGCGCCCGGTCGTACAGGCGGAAGCCGCGGAGGCTGCCCGCGAGGCGCTTGTCGGGGGTGTAGTTCGAGCGGCCGAGGTAGTTGGCCGTCGTCGTGCCGTTGCCGATCGATCCGGGGGTCGTCGTCGTATTGGTATTCTCGGCGACCTTGACGCCGTCGATGTAGAGGCGCGAGGTCTTGCTCCCCGCGTCGAGGGTGTAGGTGAGGGTCTTCCAGACGCCGCGGTCGAGGTTCGCCGAGCCGCGCGTCTCCTGCTCCGTGGTCCAGTTGCCGCTGGCGATGCCCGTGCGCGCGGGGTTTCCCGTGGCGAACAGGTAGCCGTTGCCGTACCAGTCGGTCGTGTTGCCGAGGCCCCAGATGAAGTAGTTGCCGGACTGCTCCGGACGCACGAGGACGTCCGTACTGACGGTCACCGACGAGAGCCCCTTGAGGATGTCGTTGGGAACGCTCACATAGTCGTCGGCGCCGTCGAGACGCACGCCGCCGGCACCGGTCAGCGACGGTCCACCGACATAGGTGGCATCGCGGCCGTGGCCGGAGTCGTCGCGGGCGACGGTTCCCGACGTCTCGTCCATCGGATAGGAAACGACCAGTCCGGTCGCGGGAGTGTCCGCATTTGCGGCTATAGGGAGGGTGATCGGTGCCGCGACCAGCGCGGCGACGACCGGGACGGCGAGCGTCCAGGACGGGAGACGGCGGGGGAGAGCCGTCCGGTGGAGCGTAGGCACGGGGGTGCTGATCCTCTCGTGAATGCGACATTGCATGGAGTCGTCGACAGCGACGACTGTCTGCGATGTTAGCGCTCACACTTGGAGATCACCAGGTTGTGACGTGATCGTTGCCGTGTGAGCGGTCCCACGATCGTCCGGGTGAACCGGGCGGCGCGTCGATCGTTCCGAGCGGCGTCGGGCACCGCGAACTGCTCGCGTCAGGGACGCAGCGGCGCCGAATCGCGCACGACGAGGCGCGTCGGAAGCGGGGTGCTCTCACTCACCGTGTCCGGCTCCTCCACCATCAGCAGCACCTTCTGCATGAGGATTTCACCCAGCGCGGCGAAGTCCTGGCGCACGGTGGTGAGCGAGGGGAACAGGAACGGCGCCTCGGGCACGTCGTCGAAGCCGACCACCCCGATGTCCTCCGGCACGCGGAGGCCGCGCTCGCGCAGCGCGGACAGCACCCCGATGGCCATGTGGTCGTTGGCGACGAAGATCCCCTCGCCGGGGGCGAGGTCCGTCTCGGTGGCGATCCGGTAGCCGCTGGCGGCCGACCAGTCGCCGTGGACGGGCGGCGTCGACTGCGCTCGAGCGGAAGCGATCTCCTCGCGCCACCCGCGGAGACGCTCGACCGCGTCGGGGTTGCGCGCGGGACCGGCGATGTGGCGCACCGTGCCGTACCCCGACTCGAGCAGGTGCCGCACGGCTGCCCGGGCACCGCGGTACTGATCGATGGCCACGAGGCGCGGGTGCGGACGGCTGGTCGTGGCCGCGGCCACGATCGGCACGTCGATCTCGATCGCCTGCACCGCCGCGAGCACTTCGACGTCCACGACGATGAGCACGATGGCATCCACGCGCTGCTTCAGGAGCCCGTCGATCGCCGCGCGGACAGCGGCGACGTCGTTCTGGGGCGAGCTGATGGCGTCGACGTTGTAGCGCGCGGCGCGCGCCGCGAAGTTGAAGTTCGTCGCGATCGACGAGGGGCCGTAGTCGACGGTCCCGGGGGTGACGAGGCCGATCGTGCGGGTACGACGCGTGACGAGCGCCCGCGCGGCGGGCGACGGACTGTACCGGAGCTGCGCGATGGCCTGTTCGACGCGCGCCCGCGTCGCCGGGCGCACGTTCGGCATGTTGTTGAGCACACGCGACACCGTCTGGTGCGAGACGCCGGCCAATCGAGCGACGTCGAAGATGTTGGCGGTGCGGGATGCCTTCTCGTCAACCATCGGACAGCCCCTCCTCCTCCGTGGCGGGCTTGGCCACGAGGGCGAGGAGGGCGTCGGACGTGAGTTCCGCGGCGGGGAGGATCTGCGCGAGCACGCCGTCGCGCATCACCGCCACCAGGTGGGCGACACGCAGCACCTCGTCGAGCTCCGCGGAGATGTAGACGATCGCCAGACCGTTGTCGGAGAGCTCCCCCACCAGGCGCTGGATCTCGGCCTTCGCCCCGACGTCGATGCCGCGCGTCGGCTCGTCGAGCACGATGACGCGGGGGGACAGTGCGAGGAGCCGGGCGAGGAGCACCTTCTGCTGGTTTCCCCCCGAGAGCGTGGAGACGGGGCGATCGATGTCGGCGGGACGGATGTGGAGCGCCTCCACCCAGCTCGTCGCCAGCTCGCGGCGTCGCGCGGTGCTCAGCCGGTGGAAGATCCCCCGCTGCGCCTGCAGCGCGAGCGTGATGTTGTCCAGGACGCTGAGGTCGCCGATGATCCCCTCGGTGCGCCGGTTCTCGGACGAATAGGCCACCCGCCGACGGATGGCGTCGCGGGGCGACCCGAGCCGCACCGGCTCGCCGTCGATGCGCACCTCTCCCCCGTCGGGATGGTCGACGCCGGTCAGCGCACGGGCCAGCTCGCTGCGGCCCGACCCGAGCAGCCCGGCGACGCCGATGACCTCGCCCTCGGCGATGTCCACGTCCGCCTCGCGCAGGCGGGGTCCGGATGCCAGTCCCCGCGCGCGCACGATCGACGGGCCCTCCGCGGGCAGCGACGTCCGCTGTCCCAGCGGGGCGAGAGCGTCGGCGGCGGCACCGAGCATCTTCTCGACGAGGTCGATGCGGAGGAGCTCGCGCGTGCCGTACTCCCCCACGAGGCGCCCGCCGCGGAGCACCGTGACGCGGTCGCAGATCTCATAGACCTGGTCGAGGAAGTGCGACACGAAGATGATCGCGATCCCCTGCGTCTTGAGGTCACGGATGACGCGGAAGAGCTCGGCGACCTCGTCGGCATCCAGGCTCGAGGTCGGTTCGTCGAGGACGAGCACCTTCACGTCGATCGAGACGGCGCGGGCGATCGCCACGAGCTGCTGGATCGCCAGCGGATGCGTCGACAGGACGGAGGACGGGTCGACGTCGACGCCGAGGGCGGAGAGCGCTTCGATCGCGCGCTCGCGCATCGCGCGGTGGTCGATCATCCCGAAGCGGCGCGGCTCCCGTCCGAGGGAGATGTTCTCGGCGACCGTGAGGTTGGGGAGGAGATCGATCTCCTGGTAGACGGTCGAGATCCCCACGGCCTGAGCGTCTGCCGGGGTGGCGAACTGCCGCGGGCGCCCCTCGAGGAGGATCTCGCCCTGGTCGAGCCGGAGCGCGCCCGTGATCGCCTTGATCAGCGTCGACTTGCCGGCACCGTTCTCGCCCATGAGGGAGTGCACCTCGCCGGGGCGCAGCCGGAAGTCGACATCGGCGAGCGCCGACTCGACGCCGAAACGCACCGTCGCCCCGCGCACCTCGAGGAGGGGCGGGGCGACGGTCGACATGGGGTCAATCATGCCCTCGCGATGACCGCAGCGTGAACATCCTGTGCGGGCGCGTCATTTGCTGAGGGCCGAGCGGGACACGATGATCCGCTGCACGACGACGAACAGGAGCAGGAGCGCGCCGACGGTGATGCGCGTCCAGGACTGCTCGGCACCCGAGAACGAGATGATCGTGCGGATCAGACCGTAGACGAAGACGCCGATCATCGACCCGAGCACGAAGCCGCTGCCACCTGTCAGCAGCGTTCCGCCGATGACGACGGCGGCGATCGTGTCCAGTTCCGTGCCGACGCCGTTCAGGGGGTATCCCGCGCCGGAGTACGCCGTCAGGACGATCCCCGCGAGACCCGCGCACACCCCGCTGATGACGTAGACCGACAGCTTCGCGCGCACGACCGGAAGGCCCATGAGCCGGGCCGACTGCTCATTGCCGCCCACGGCGTAGACGGTGCGCCCGAACCGCGTGAAGCGGAGCACGAAGGCCGCGAGCGCCACCGTGAGGAGCGCGATGATGCCCGTCGGCGTGATGTACCACCCGGCGAACGAGAAGCGGGTGGACTGCAGCCACAGGATGCCCTCGTTGTCGACCTTGATCGACTCGAGGCTCACCACGAACGCCAGTCCACGGGCCAGGAACATGCCGATCAGCGAGGCGATGAACGGCTGCACGTCGAAGAACTGCACCAGCACCCCGATCAGCAGGCCGATCGCGGCGCCGATGAGGATCATCGCGGGAACCGCGACGGCTACCGGAACGCCCTGCGAGAGCAGACTCGCGCACAGGATGCCGGTGAACGCCATGACCGCGCCGACCGAGAGGTCGATGCCCCCGGTGAGGATGACGAAGGTCATGCCGACCGCGAGGACCAGCAGGTACGCGTTGTCGAGGAGGATCGACGACAGGATGCGCGGGAGCTGGAAATTGGGGAAGTACGCCATCGCCCCGGCGATCATGATCAGCAGGATCGCGATCGCGGCGAACACCGGGATCCAGGAGACGTGACGGTTCAGGAACCGGCGATACGTGGTGGTGGCGGCGGCGCCCGAGGCGCCGCGCTCGGCGGTGAGAGTGACCATCAGGACAGCACCTTTGCGTCGGGACGTCGGGTGAGGGGCCGCAGGGCCGAGCGGCCCGCGGTCTGGAAGAACGCGCGGAACCGGCGCGACTGCAGCAGCACCACGATCAGCACGGCCGCGGCCATGAAGACGGGGCTGACGGCGGGCGGCACGCCCAGGAAGGTGATCGTGCTCTTGAGCGTCTGGATCGTGAAGACACCCACGACCGTTCCCGCCAGGCTGAACTTGCCGCCGGCGAGCGAGGTGCCGCCGAGGACCACCGCGAGGATGGCATCCAATTCGATGTACAGACCGGCCGCGTTGGCGTCGGCGGCCATGATGTTCGAGCTGTAGAGGACGCCCGCCATGCCGGCCAGGGTGCCGCTCGCGATGTAGGCGCCCCAGATGATGCCGCGGGAGCGGACACCGGCCAGACGGCTCGCCTCGGGGTTGATGCCGACGGCCTCGGTGAGCATGCCCAGCGCCGTGCGCCGCTCGACGATGCCCACGACGATCACCGCGGCGATCGAGACGTAGAACGCGAACGGCAGCCCCAGGACGTATCCCTGCGCCATGAACTGGTACGGGTCGCTGTTGATCGTGGTGATGAAGCCCTTGGTGATGAGCAGGGCGACGCCGCGACCGGCGAGCATCAGCACGAGCGTGGCGATGATGGGCTGGATGCCGAGCACCGAGACGAGGAAGCCGTTCCAGACGCCGAGCAGCAGCGCGGTGCCGACGGCGGCGGCGATGGCGATCATGACGACGCCGAGGTTGCCCGGGTCGGGCGAGGCCTCGATGATCGTCAGCGCCACGGCGCCGGAGACCGCCATGATCGCGCCGACCGACAGGTCGATGCCGCGCGTGGCGATGACGAGGGTCATGCCGAGTGCGACCAGCATCAGCGGAGCGCTGTTGCGGAGGATGTCGATCAGCGACCCGTAGAGCTCGCCGTTCTGCACCGTGATGCTGAGGAACGACGGCCGCGAGATCGTGTTGACGGCGATGAGCGCCACCAGTGCGGCGATGGGCCACACGAGGCGGTGCGAAAAGAACTTCTTCATGCGATCTTCTCCCGATCGGACGGCGTTGTCTCGGGCTGCCCCTCGGCGATGTAGGCCACCAGGCCGTCGAGGTCGACGTCCTGGGTGGCCAGCTCGCCGATCTTACGACGATCACGCAGCACGGCCACGCGTTGTGCGATGCGCAGCACCTCCTCGAGTTCGGAGGAGATGAACACCACGGACAGGCCCTTCTGGGCGAGCTCGGCGACCTTGCGCTGGATGTCGGCCTTCGCGCCGACGTCGATGCCGCGCGTGGGCTCGTCGAGGATGAGCAGTTCCGGGGCGGTGGCGAGCCACCGGGCGAGCAGGACCTTCTGCTGGTTGCCGCCCGAGAGGTTGCGGATGAGCGCGTTCGGGTTCGCGGGGCGGACGCCGAGCGCGGTGATGTATTCGTCGACGATCGCCTGCACCTCGGCGGCACCGAGCTTGCGCAGCGCCCCACGACGCGCCTGCACGCCCAGGATGATGTTCTCGGCGACGGTGAGATCGCCGACGATGCCCTCGGCGCGACGGTCCTCCGACGAGAAGGCGATGCCGCGGTCGAGAGCGTGACGCGGCGAGCCGAGGCGCGACGGCGATCCGCCCACGTCGACCTGACCCTGGTCGGCGCGGTCGGCGCCCGCGATCAGCCGCGCGAGCTCCGTTCGGCCCGAGCCCAGAAGCCCCGCGAGACCGACGATCTCGCCGGGGAAGACCTCGAGGTCCACCGGCTCCAGGGCGTTCTTGCGGGCCAGCGAGACCGCCTTCAACACCGGGGTGCCGGAGCGGTCGATGACGCGCTCGGCGCTGGCGGAGATGGCATCCAGTTCGCCAAGCTCACGGCCGATCATCTTCGCCACCAACTGTTCGCGGCCGAGCTCGGCGATCGGGTACTCCCCCACCAGCGTGCCGTTGCGCAGCACGGTGAGGCGGTCGGAGATCTCGTAGATCTGGTCCAGGAAGTGCGAGACGAAGAGGATCGCGACGCCACGGTCGCGGAGATCCCGAATGACGTCGAAGAGCTGCTCGACCTCACCGCGGTCGAGGCTGGAGGTCGGTTCGTCGAGGACGAGCACGGTGGTGTCGACCACCATCGCGCGACTGATCGCAACGAGCTGCTGCACGGCGATCGAGTGGCTGGCGAGGATCGAGCGGGTGTCGATGTTCAGGCCCAGCTCGGCGAGAGCCTTCGCGGCCGCGGCGTGGGTCGCGCGCCAATCCACGAGGCCGGCGCGGCGGATCTCGTTGCCGAGCATCACGTTCTCGCCGACGGACAGGTTCTGGCAGAGGTTGACCTCTTGGTACACGGTCGCGATACCGGCGGCCTGCGCGTCGGCGGTCGAGCGGAACAACCGCTCCTCACCCTGGACGCGGATGGTGCCGGAATCGATCCCGTACACACCGGTGAGGGCCTTGATGAGGGTGGACTTGCCGGCGCCGTTCTCTCCCATGAGGGAGTGCACCTCACCGGGATAGAGGGTGAAGTCCACGCCGTCGAGCGCCTTCACTCCGGGGAAGGAGATGCTGATGCCGCGCATCGCGACGACGGCAGCACGTTCGGATGTCATGCTCGATCGCTTTCTCAGGGGGTGAGCGGAGGGTGTG
>NZ_BADA01000040.1 GCF_000333395.1 Microbacterium sp. B19 | reverse complement strand
GTGATGCTCGCCGTCGGCGTGCTGGTGGGGGCGGTCCCGCTGCTGGGCTGAGCCGCTCGTTCGACGGGGGCCCGGATGCCATGGCATCCGGGTCCCCTTCGTCGGGCGAGCGACGCATTCGTGCTTGCATTGCGAGGCGAGTCGTGTAACGATACAGGCCGTCGCCGTTTGTATCGATAAACGGCGAGAAGCCATGGAGGCATTGTGAGCGCAGAGCAGCGCGGTCGGAGATTCTTCGCGGATCCCTCCCTCTCGCACTTCGAGGGCAGGTTCTTCCTGTATCCGACCACCGACGGCTCCCCCGAGTGGGCGGCATCCAGCTTCCGCGTCCTGTCCTCGACCGACCTCGCGCAGTGGGACGACGACGGCGTCATCCTGCGCCTCGGCGAAGACGTCGCGTGGGCCGATCGCTTCGCGTGGGCACCGTCGGCCGCCGAGCGCGACGGACGGTTCTTCTTCTACTTCACGGCCGACGACAACATCGGCGTCGCCAGCGCCCCCAGCCCGCGCGGCCCCTTCGTCGACTCGGGTCGCCCCCTCGTCGCCCGCGGCGCGTACCCGGGGCGCGCGATCGACCCCTCGGTGTTCGTCGACGACGACGGCACGGCGTACCTCGTCTGGGGAAACACCGTCGCCCACGTCGCCCGGCTGAGCGACGACATGCTGGCCATCGACCCCGAGACCGTGTCGTCGTGGGAGCACCCGACCTTCCGCGAGGCGGCGCACCTGCACCGCCGCGGCGACCGGTATTTCCTGACCTGGTCGGAGAACGACACCCGCGATCCGTCCTACCGCGTTCGTTGGGCCGACGGACCGGGGCCCCACGGCCCCTGGGAGGACCGCGGCGTCCTCCTCGAACAGCGACCGGATGCCGGCATCTACGCGACCGGCCACCACTCGATCCTGCGCCTCCCCGGCACCGACGAGTGGGTCATCGCCTATCACCGCTTCGCCGTGCCCGACGGCGACGGCTACCGGCGCGAGATCGTCATCGACCCGCTGCGCTACTCGGCGGTCGGCGATCTCGTTCCGGTGGAACCCGGCTCGCACGCCATCCGCTTGACCTCGTCCCTCGTACCCGAAACCCTCGACACCTGAGAAGAAAGAGAAAGCAATGATGCTCCCCACCCCGTCCTCGGTCGCGCGCCGTCGCACGACTCGGACCGCCGTCGCCCTGACCGTCGTCGGACTCGCCGCGGCCGCGCTGACCGGATGCTCCGGCAGCGCCGGAGGCGGCACCGATTCCCAGACCGTGACGTTCCTGTCCTGGGACACCCAGGACACGATGCAGCCCCTCATCGACCAGTTCGAGAAGGAGAACCCCGGGCTGACGGTGAACGCCTCCTACGCCCCGCCCGTCACGGACTACGTGCAGAAGCTCCAGACGCAGCTCGGCTCGAACACCGGCCCCGACGTGTTCATCATCACCGCCGAGAACAAGCACCAGCTCATGGACGGCGGCTTCGCGAAGGACCTCAGCGGCGAGTCCTGGATCTCGAACATCTCCGACGCCGCCCAGCAGACCTACAGCAGCAACGGCAAGGTCTACGGCGCCGCGATCGCGTCGTGGGGTGGCGGCATCCTGATCAACAAGGACATGCTCGCCAAAGTCGGGTACACCACGCCGCCAACCACGTGGGATCAGTTCCTCGACCTCGGCACGAAGCTGAAGGACTCCGGCGTCACCGCGTTCTACGAGGCCTCCGGACGCATCCCCGTAACGCTGTCCGCCCTCCTCG
>NZ_BADA01000041.1 GCF_000333395.1 Microbacterium sp. B19 | reverse complement strand
CGGCGCGCGGCCGTTTTCCCGCCGGTGACGATGGTGGTCGTGGTGGTCATCGCGCGGCTCCTTCGGCGGCGGACTCGGTGGTGGAGGCGGCGGGCTGCCGGAACGCCAGTCGCGACCAGTCCTGGTCGAGGGTGCCGAGGGTGCCCTCGGTCGACGCCCCGAGGATCATGGCCTGCGCGTAGCTGAAGACCGGGATGGTCTTCGGCACGAGCACCGACGCCCCCTGGTAGATCCGGCCCTCGTCGTAGTACGGGATCATCCCGGCCACGCGCGGGTCGCTCGGGGCGGGGGCGTCCTTCGTCGGCGCGAACCCGAGCTGCGACTCGTTGTAGGCCTCGATGATCTGCGGCTGGTAGAGGTACTCGAGGAAGTCCCGGGCGGCATCCTGATGCTTCGACCCCTCGGGGATGATCGCGGCGAGGTCCATGTTGACGCGTACCGCGAGGTCGTTCGGGTCGTCCGTCATCGGGAGCGGGAAGGTGCCCACGCGCAGGTCGGGTGAGGTCTTCGCGATCTCGCCGAGCGCCCAGGGCCCCTGCAGGTACATGCCCGCCTGCCCCTGCGCGAACGCGAGGTTGCCGTCGCCGTACGCGCGGCTGTCGGCATCCGGGTTCGTGTAGGTCGAGGCCAACTGGGTCATGCGGTCCATCGCCTGGCCGAAGTCCTTCTGGAACGACACCGTGGAGTCGGGGCCGACCTGATCGCCCTCCGCGGCGAGCGCGTCGAAGAAGTCGATGACGTTCAGCGAGCCGCCGACGGCGTAGTCGTACCAGCCCTGGCCGACGGTCCAGTCGTCCTTGAAGGTGCCGTAGAACGGGGCGATGCCGTTCGCCTTCAGGGTCTCGGCGGTCTGGATGAGCTCGTCCCACGTCGTGGGGACCGAGAGGCCGAGGCGGTCGAAGATCTCCTGGTTGTAGATCACCGACGAGGCCATCACCGAGTACGGCAGCGCGCTCGTGCGTCCGGGGCAGACGCCGTACTGGTCCATGAGGGGCTGCAGGTCGTCGCGCACCGTGGCGGCCGCGGCGGTGCCGGAGAGGTCGCTCAGCGCGCAGCGCTGCACGAACCGCGCGACCTCGTAGTTGTAGTTCGCGAGCATGATGTCCGGCGGGTTGCCGCGGACGAAGCTGGCGGAGACGACGTCGACGCCCGAGGCATCCATCTCGACGCGGACCTTGTCCTGCGAGGCGTTGTACTCGTCGACCACCTGGCTCATGAAGCCGAGGGCCTCACGTTTGCTGAAGGTGAAGCGAATCGTCTCTCGGCCGTCGGCGGAGCAGCCGGCGAGCATCGCCGCACCCAGCGCCGTCACCGCCAGCGCCGCGAGCCCGCGTCGCACCGTTGTCTTTCTCGACACGTGTCCTCCTCGCATCCTTGCGATCTTGAATCAGGGATTAAATCTACTCGCCAAATCAATGTGTTGAGGGCAGTATTGCATCAGGCACGAGAGGGGTCAAGAACCGATGACGGATGCCACACTCTCGGCGCCTTCGCTCCGCCGCCACAGCCTCGATGCCGTGCTCGCCTACGCATGGGACGCTGAAGTCTTCACCGCGAGCGACGTCATGGCGGCCGTCGCCCTGACCCGTTCGACGACGATCGACGTCCTCGATGAACTGGTGGCGCGCGGGCTGCTGGAGGAACTGCCGAACGCGCGCGCCGTCGGCGAGTACTCCAAGGGACGGCCCGCCCGGCGCTTCGCGCTCCGCGCCGACGCCGCCCTCGTCGTCGGAGTGGACGCCGGCCGGGGGCACGTGACCGCGACGGTCGCCGACCTCCGCGGTGTCCCGCTCGCGACATCGCGCCTGTCGATCGACCCCGAGCGCGACTCCCCCGAGCGACGGCGTCGGGCGGCCGAGAAGGTCGTCGACGCGACGCTGACGCGGGCGCACGCCTCGCGGGATGCCCTCGTCGCCGTGTGCGTCGGCGTCCCGGCACCGGTGGATCGCACCGGCCGCTCCCCCGTGCACCACGACGGCTTCTGGCAGCGGATGAACCCCGACTTCGTCGACACGTTCGCCTCGTGGGCGCCGGTCGTCCGCGTCGAGAACGACGCCTCGCTCGCCGCCGTCGCCGAGCACGCGCAGGGCGCCGCCGTCGGCGACGACGACTTCGTGGCCCTGCTCGCCGGCGAGCGGTTCGGTGCCGGGCTGTGGATCGACGGGCGGCTGCTGCGCGGAGCGCACGGCGGCGCCGGCGAGACCGTCGCGTTCGACCGCGTCGAGGGGGTCGGCAGCGCCTACGGTCTCGCTCCGCGGTGCGTCGACGCCGCGCGGGCCGCGATCGCGGCGGGCACCCTGCCGTCCGGCAGCATCCTGGCCGACGTGCCGGTGGACAGCCTGGATGCCAAGACCGTGCTCGACCTCGCCGCCGCCGGCGACCCGGGTGCCCTGGCCGTCGCGGCCGAGGTGGGCGGGCAGCTGGCGATCGTGGCGGGCCTCCTCGGCAGCCTCTTCGACGTGCGCCGGGTCGTGATCTCCGGGGCGATCGCCGCCGGCGCGGGCCCGATCATCGCCGCCGCGGCCGAGTCCCTGCCCGCCGCGCTGCACCTGCCGCCGCCCGAGATCGTGGCCTCCCCCCTCGGCGCCGACATCGTCTCGACCGGCGCCGTCGCCGCCGCCCTCGAGGCGACCCGCGCCCGAGCGATCGACCTGGAGCCCTTCGCCCTGCCCGACGAGCGCGCGCGGGCCTGACTCTCTGGCGCGTGAGGGGTCAGTATCTGTCGCCTCGGCGCGCTCGTGGCGACAGATATTGACCCCTCACGCAACGGGGTCGCCGGGTGCAACACCGGCGGATAGCCTCGGGGGCATGCCCGACTGGCCCGCGCACGTTCTCTGGTGGCACCTGTACCCGCTGGGGTTCGTCGGTGCTCCGATCCGCGACGGCGTGGACCCCGAGGCGGAACCGGTGCACCGCCTCGAGCGCCTCGAGCCGTGGCTCGACCACGTCATCGAGCTCGGCCTGAACGGTCTGCTGCTGGGGCCGATCTTCGCGTCCCAGACCCACGGGTACGACACCGTCGATCACTTCCGCGTCGACCCGCGGCTCGGCGACGACGCCGACCTCGACCGGCTGCTGGCCGCGGCGCGGGAGCGTGGCATCCGGGTCCTGCTCGACGGCGTGTTCAATCACGTGGGGCGGGGGCATCCCGCGTTCCAGGCCGCGCTCGCGGGCGGGGATACGACGCTGTTCCGCGGGGCGTGGGTCGACGGGCGGTTCGAGCCCGAGGTGTTCGAGGGGCACGGCGCGCTCGTCGCGCTCGACCACTCGTCCGACGCGACGGCCGACCTCGTGGTCGACGTCATGTGCCACTGGCTCGCACGCGGGATCGACGGCTGGAGACTGGATGCCGCCTACGCGGTGCCGCCGGAATTCTGGGCGCGGGTGCTCCCCCGCGTGCGCGAGCGATTCCCCGAGGCGTGGTTCCTCGGCGAGGTGATCCACGGTGACGGGCCAGCGATCGTGCACGCGTCGACGATGGACTCGCTGACCCAGTACGAGCTGTGGCAGGGCATCTGGCACGGCATCGCCGACGGCAACTTCTTCGAGCTGAGCCACGCGATCGAGCGGCACGACGAGCTGCTCGCGACCTACGTTCCGCAGACCTTCGTCGGCAACCACGACGTCACGCGGATCGCCTCGGCCGTCGGGCCGGAGTTCGTACCGCACGCCCTCGCCGTGCTGTTCACCGTGGGCGGCACCCCTTCGGTGTACGCCGGCGACGAGTTCGGCTGGACCGCGGTGAAGGAGGAGCGCGAGGGCGGCGACGATGCGGTGCGGCCGGAGTTCCCCGCGACACCGGCGGACGTGGCCGACGTCGACGAGCGCATCCTCGACGCGCATCGCGCGCTCATCGCCCTGCGCCGACGGCATCCGTGGCTCTGGCGCGCCCGCACCGACGTCGTCGAGGTCACGAACGCGACCCTCGTGCTGCGGACGGCCGTGGATGCCGAGGCGGTGATCGTCGCGCTGAACGTCGGCGACCAGCCGGTGTCATTGCCCCTGGCCGACGGGCTGACCCCCGCGGCCGGCGCGGGATTGCCGTTGGACGGGCGCGTCGAGCTGGGGCCGCGCGGGTGGGTCGTGCTCGAGGCGTAGCGAGAGGATCGCACGCCGAGGAATGCATGTCCCTAAATGTGCGGAAGAAGCCGCGCCCCGTCGCACAAAGTGGGACAGGCCTTCGCAAGCGACGTCAGGCTCGACGCGGGGGCGGCAGGGCGCGTCCCGAAATGTGCGGGATTGGCGGGCGGAAGCAGCACAAAGTGGGACATGCTGGGGCGGGCTCAGGCGAGGTGAGCCAGACGACTCACGCGCCGCGGAAGCGGTGCTCGGGGCGACCCGTCGAGCCGTAGCGGAGGCCCACCGTGACCAGGCCCCGCTCGGCCAGTGCCGTCAGGTGCCGCTGCGCGGTCGCGCGCGAGACGCCGATCCGTTCCGCGACCTCCGTCGCCGACGCCTCGTCGTCGCCGAGCGCCGCAAGGATCGCCTGCTCGGTCGCCGAGCGGGCGAGCGAGGCACCGTCGCGCTCACCCCGCATCACCGCCGCGGCGCGGTCGACGTCGTCCTGGGTCAGCGGCCGCGGTGTCGCGAGCAGGTTGCGGTACCGCGCGTAGCGGTCGAGGCGCTCGGCGAGCACCCGCGTGTCGAACGGCTTCACGAGGAACGCCAATGCCCCGGCCGTGAACGCGCGCCGCACCGTCGCGGCATCCGTCGCCGCCGACAGCACGAAGGCGTCGAGCCCGAGCGACCGGACGAGCTCGATCCCGTCGCCGTCGGGCAGGTACACGTCGGCGAGCACGAGGTCGGGGGCGTGCGCGGCGACCGCCGCACGGGCCTCGCCGACGGTGCGGGCGGGTTCCAGCGCCGCGAAGCCCGGGCGCGCGTCGACGGTGTCGCGGTGCAGCCCCGCCACCCGGAAGTCGTCGTCGACGACGAGCACACGGATATCGGTCATCTCTCCTGCTCCGTTCCGGACTGCAGCACGCCCGGCAGCCGGGCCGCCACCACCGCGCCGCGGCCGGACCCGCCGGCATCCACGATCCAGACCTCTCCTCCGCGCCGCCGGGCGAACTCCCGCGACAGCGGCAGCCCGACGCCGAGGCCGTGGACGGCGGCGGGGTCGTCGGTGCGCTCGCGCGGCGCGAAGGCGGCGTCGACGTCGGCGATGCCGCCACCGGTGTCGGCCACCGTCAGCACGACGTCGGCGCCGTCGCCGAGCACGGCGACCTCGACCTCGCGGGGCTCTCCCCCGGATGCCGCGGCGCTCACGGCGTTGTCGACGAGGTTGCCGAGCACGGCGACGACGTCCTCCACGTCGGCGACGGTCGAGGGCAGCCACGTGTCGTCGCTCACCCGCAGCGCCACCCCGCGCTCCCGCGCGGACAGCCCCTTCGCGCCGAGGAACGAGCGCAGCATCGCGTCGCCGACGAGGTCGAGACCGGGAACGGCCCAGTCGACCGAGCCGCGGTCCACGAGGTCGGCGAGGAACTCCCGCGCCTCGGCGGTGCGGCCCGCGTCGAGCAGCCCGACGGCGGCGTGCACGCGGTTGGCGTTCTCGTGGCGCTGCACGCGCAGCGCGTCGCCGAGCGCGCGGACGCTGTCGAGACGGTCCGTGAGCGCGACGACATCGGTGCGGTCGCGGAGCACGGCGACGCTGCCGAGCGCCCGCGGCCCACGCCGGACCGGCCGGACGTCGACGAAGACGATGCGGTCGCCGATCGGCATCCCGTTCGGGGCTCCGGATCCGGCGAGCGCGGCGACGACCGCGGCCGGCAGCCCCAGGTCGTCGAACCGGCGTCCCACGGCACCGGTCACCCCGAGGAGCGTCTCCGCCGTCGTCGTGCACACGCGGACGACGCCGGTGTCGTCGATGGCGACGACTCCCTCGTCCGCGCTCTCGAGCACGGCGGTCTGCGTCTGCACGAGGGCGACGAGCTCCTCGGGCTGCACGCCGAGCGTGACCCGTTCGAGGCGTCGGCGCATGAGGAGCGCGACCGCAACGCCGAGTCCGACGGCCACGACCACCGCGATGCCGATGCCGATCAGCAGCGCGGGCAGGTCGTCGAACACGCTCGCGCGCTCGAACCCCACGCTCACCTCGCCCACCGGGTCGCCTCCCCCGGGCGGGTACACCGGCACCTTGGCGCGCGCGGACTCGCCGAGCGTCCCGGTCTCCCAGGTGACGACCTCGCGGCCGGCGAGCGCGTCGGTGAAGCTCGTGCTCACGACCTCGCCGAGGCGGTCGGGATCGGGATGGGCGAGACGGATGCCATGGTCGTCGGTGATCACGACGAACAGGCCCTCGGTCCGCGCGGTGACGTCGGAGGCGTAGCGCTCGAGCGTCCCGCCGCGCAGGGACGCGGCATCCGGCGTCCCCGGATCGGCCGAATACTCCGCGACGAGCTCGCGGACCTCGGGGGCCTCGGCGACGGAGCGGGCGATGTTGAGCGCGGACGAATCGGCTTCGGCACGGAGCTGTTGGATGCCGAGCCACGCGAACACCGCGGTGCACACGGCGACGACGGCCACCATCGTGGCGATCTGCACGAGGAGCATCCGGGTGGCGAATCGCATGACACCTCCGGACGCCGTCGTGCGCGAAATGCGCAGAACACACGCTACGCGCACAACGCCGCTCAATGCGAGCAAGCGCGCGCGGGGGCACCGCGATCCGTAGCCTCGGCCCATTCCCCGGCGCGGAGCGTGCCGGCATCCACGACGAAGGAGTCGCGATGACCCCCCACATCCTCTCGGCCGCGGCCGACGACTACGCCGTGGCGTACACGCCCGCGGACGGCGTGCTCGTGGCGCTCGGCTTCCTCATGGTGCTGTCGTTCATGGCGCTGATCATGACGCGGCGACTCACCCCGATGGTCGCGCTCATCGTCGTCCCGACGGTCTTCGGCCTCATCGCCGGGGCGGGCTTCGGGCTCGGCGACATGGTGATCGACGCGATCGGCAAGATGGCGCCCACCGCCGCCCTTCTGCTCTTCGCGATCATGTACTTCGGCATCATGATCGACGTCGGCCTGTTCGATCCGCTGATCCGCGTGATCACGCGCTTCCTGGGCGACGACCCCGCCAAGATCGTCCTCGGCACGGCGATCCTCGCCGGTGCGGTGTCGCTCGACGGCGACGGATCGACGACGTTCATCATCACGACCTCGGCGATGCTGCCGCTCTACCTGCGGCTGGGCATGAGCCCGGTGGTCCTCACGTGCGTCGCGGGCCTGATGAACGGCACGCTGAACATCGTGCCGTGGGGCGGCCCCACGGTCCGCGCGGCCACGGCCCTCGGCCTGCAGCCGACCGACGTCTTCGTTCCGATGGTCCCGTCGCTGCTCGCCGGTCTCGTCGTCGCGCTCGCGTTCGCCTGGTTCCTGGGCCTCTCGGAGCGCAAGCGCCTCGCCGGCTCGGTGGACACCTCGAAGCTCGACGGCCCCGGCGGATTCGGCCGCCTGGGTGCGCCGAAGCTGTTCCGCGGCGCCGAGTCGAAGCCCGGCGCGCTCGCGTCGCTGCGGACCGGCAACATCGTGACCGTCCGCGGAGGGCGCGGCGCGGTCGCCGCCCCCGAGCTCGTCGAGGCGGCCGACACCGCGATGGCCGACACGATGCTCGACCCCAACCGCGCGACGCTCCGCCCGAAGCTCAT
>NZ_BADA01000042.1 GCF_000333395.1 Microbacterium sp. B19 | reverse complement strand
TGACCCCTCACGCCTGAAGCCGCCGGCTCAGCCGAGCGCCTCCCGCAGCGCCTCGACGATGCGCGTCGCGCGCGGGTCCTCGGACTCCATGCGGTTCGTCACGAACGCGAAGCCGACGCGGGCGTCGAGGTCGGCGAAGGCGACCTGCCCGCCGGCGCCGTCGTGCCCGACGCTGCTCGGGCCCAGGTAGCGGCGCGCCTCGGAGTCCAGCTGCATGCCCGCTCCCCAGCGGGGCCACGGCGCCGGAGCGTCGAAGACCGGGGCGCCCGACGTGCGCTCGCGCCCCGCCTCCCGCACCGTCGCGTCGTCGAGGAGCCGCACGCCGTCGGTCTCGGCCACGGTCGCCGACCACATCGCGGCGAGCGCGCGGGCGGTCGCGATCCCGCCGGCGCCGGGGATGACCGCGGCGCGGACGTCGTCGGCGTTGAATCCGTCGTCCTCCGTCACGAGGGTGGGCGGCAGCGCGCCACCGAGGGTCATCGCCCGGTCGAGCCAGTCGACGCCGTGGGGGTCTCGCGCGGCGGCCTGAGCGGCGACGCCCGCGGCGAGGGTCGGTCCCACCTCGAGGTGGGCGACGGATGCCGCGACCTCCGCCGGCATCCCGAGCCAGGCTCCGCCGCCGACCGCGTCCGCCATGTCGCCGAAGGCGGCGGAGATCCCGACTCCCCCGGCGCGCCGAACGATCTCGCCCGAGATCCAGCCGTGCGTGAGCGCGTGGTACGCCCACCCCTCGCCGGGCGTCCACAGGGGCGCCTGCGCCGCGATGATCGCGGACACCGCGTCGAAGTCGAGCAGCTGCGCGCGGCTGACGTCGACGCGCGGGGCCGAGACGCCGGCGCGGTGCGCGAGCGCGTCGCCGACGGTCACGGTGTCCTTCCCCTCGACGCCGAATTCCGGCCACAGCTCGGCGAGCGGACGGTCGTAGTCGAGGCGACCGGATGCCACGAGCCGGGCCGCGAGGACCGACATCAGGCCCTTCGTGCACGAGAACACCACGGTCGGGGTGTCGCGGTCCCACGGGCGGCCGTCGCGGGAGTCGGCGGTGCCGCCCCACAGGTCCACGACCTCGCGCCCGTCGACGCGCACCGACAGGGCACCGCCCATGCCCGGGTGAGTCTCGAACGCCGCGCGGAACGCCTCGGCGACCACCTCGAATCCGGATGCCGCGAACCCCTGCACCGAGGTCATCGGACGAGCTCCGTCACCACGAGGCGGTCGCCGTCCCAGGCCACCGGCAGCGGGTCGGACAGGGTGCCCACGAACGCGCCGTCCGCGGCGACGTTCTCGAACGCCAGCAGCACGGGTCGGCCGTCGGCGTCCTCGGCGATCCGGCCGCTGTACAGGTTCTCCGGCGCCATGAGCGTCGCACGGCCGACGTCGTACGGGCCGCGCGGGTCGTCCAGCGCCACCGCCCAGATGCCTCCGCGCTCACCCGTCCGGTCGCCGGCGAGGTGCGCCGAGTCGCACGAGAACACCAGCGCCCACCGCCCCTCGACCTGCACGACCTGCGGCACCTCGAGATGCGCGAACCCCGCGCCGGGGGTGCTGCGCGGCGGCCGCACCTCCCACCGCACGAGGTCCGGCGACCACGCGTGTCCGAGGACCCCGCGGTCGCGCCCCGGACCGTCGACGGCGCGGGCGGTGACGAGCATGTGCCAGCCGTCCCCGTCGGGATCCGCGAACACCCACGGGTCGCGCCACGCCTCCTCGTGCCAGGTGCCGGCGGCGAGCGTCTCGTACCAGCGCGGGTCGGCCGCGACCACGACGGCGGGGTCCTTCCCCCACTCGGTCAGATCCCGCGAGGTGGCGGCGAGCACCGTCTCGACGTTGGTGATCCGCCCCGGCTCGAGGAACCGCGACCCGGTGTAGAACATGCGCCACCCGGCCGCTTCCTCGACGATGCTGCCGGTCCAGGTGGCCGTGGCATCCGGAGCCTCTCCCCCGGCCGGCTCGAGCACCGTTCCATGCACGGTCCACGAGCGCAGATCGCTCGAGGTCGCGTGCCCCACCGTGGCGTTGCGGTGCCGCAGATCGGGGTCGCCGAGGCTCGTCGGCGCCTGCAGGAAGAGCATGTGGTGGGTGTCGCCGTCGCGGGCGAGCCAGAAGTCCCAGACCCAGTGGTCGGGCAGCGTGAACGTCATGATGTCCGTTTCGGAAGGAGGGTCGGGCGCTCAGCCCTTGACGGCGCCCTGGACGAGCGCACGGATGAACTGCCGCTGGAAGACGAGGAAGAGCAGCACGGCCGGCGTGATGATGATGAGCGCGCCCGCGTTCAGCAGGGGGATGCTGAGCGAGTACTGCCCCTGGAAGAAGGTGAGCGCGCCCGCGACGGTCCGCTGCAGCGGGTCGGCGATGAGGACGACCGGGAGCAGGAACTGGTTCCAGGTCCAGATGAACAGCAGGATCGCGAGGGCCGAGAGCGCCGGCGTCGCCAACGGGAGCTGGATGCTGCGGAACTCGCGCCACAGCGATGCCCCGTCCACGCGCGCGGCCTCGGACAGTTCGCGCGGGACGTTGATGAAGTGCGCGCGCATCCAGAACACGCCGAACGGCATGTACAGGCCGATCAGGGGGAAGATCACGGCCCACGGGGGTTCACGGTGCCCATCGACTGCGCCTGGTAGTACAGCGGGATGATCAGGGGCTCCGACCGGGATCGTGAGGCCCAGCACGAAGAAGACGAGCACTCCGCGGCCGAACCGCACCTGCAGCGAGCCGAGCGCGAACCCGNCCAGGGTCGCGGCGACGAGACTCACGGGCACGACACCGAGCACGATGACCAGGCTCGAGCCCATGAGCTGCCACACGTGACCGGTCTCGAACGCCGTGGCGAAGTTGCCCCACTGCGGGTCGGTCGGCCACGTGAGCCCGGTCGGGTTGCGGTCGGCGGGCTGCAGCGCCGCCGAGAACATGCTGATCAGGGGCAGCAGCGTTACGATCGCCGCGACAGCGAGGAGGACGGTTCCGAGGACGCGCTCGGTGCGGCTGGCGATCACGAGTCACTCGCTCTCGAGAGGCGTTGGATGGGGAGCACGACGACGAGGACGAGCACCATGAGCACGATGCCGAACGCCGAGGCCAGGCCCACGTCGCTCTGCGTGAAGCCGATCCGGTAGATCGACAGACCGGGCACGAGGGTCGCGCGGCCGGGGCCGCCCTGCGTCGAGGTGTAGATGATGTCGAAGCTCGACAGTGCGGCGATCACGGTGACGGTGACGAGCACCGCGATCTCCTGCCGCAGGCCCGGCAGGGTGATGGTGAAGAACTCCCGCCACCAGCCGGCGCCGTCGAGCCGGATCGCCTCGTACAGCGAGACGTCGATCTTGCCGAGTCCGGTGAGCAGCAGCACGGTGCACAATCCGGTGAGGACCCACGAGCCGATGAGGCCCACAGCGGGAAGAGCCGTGCCGTAGTCGGCGAGCCACGGCCGGGTGATCCAGCCGAGCCCGACCCAGCCGAGGATCTGGTTCACGGCACCGGTCTGGGCGTACATCCACGACCACGCGATACCGGCGGCGGCGAGCGGGATGATCTGCGGGAGGAACAGCACCGTCTGCGCGGTGGCCGCGAAGGCCTTGTACCGGATGCCACGGATCAGTGTCGCGAGCACCAGCCCGAGCCCCACGGGGATGATCGTGAAGAACGCGATGAGCACGAACGCGTTGCGGATCGCGCCGAGCAGGTCGGGGTCGGTGAAGACGGTGAGGTAGTTGCCGAACCCCACCCACTTGGCCACGCCGATGCCGTTCCAGTCGTAGAACGAGTACTGCACACCCTGGAACAGGGGCCAGATGACGAACGCGACGTAGAAGCCGAGCGCGGGGACGAGGAGCAGCCAGCCGGCGAGGGTGGCCCGGCGGGCCACTGCGCGTGCAGCGGCCCGCCGGGGCGGTGCGGTCGTCGTCGCCGGGTCGGCGGCGTCTGAGGGAGGGGCCGCCGCGACGGCGACCGCACGATCGGTCATTACTTGCCGACCTCGCTCTCGTAGAACTTCTGCACGCGGTCGACGAAGTCCTGACCGGTGATCTGGCTGGTCACCAGCAGCTGCGACTCGGGGATGATCGAGCCCGCGTAGATGCCGGCGGTGGTGTTGGCCATGAAGTCGACCTGGCCGTTCTCGGCGCCGATCTGCGCCGACATCTTCAGCGCGTTCTCGATGAGGGAGCCGGGCTGGACGGTCGGGAGCGCCAGGCTCGGGTCGCCACCGGGAGAGGCGCCCGTGACGTCGACGATGATCTGGCGCGCCGCGGGGTCGGTGTGCACCCAGTTGAGGAAGTACACGATCTCGTTGAGGTGCTTCGACTTCGCCGCGACCGAGAACGAGTTGGCCGCTCCCATGGCGACGTGGTCGGCGCCCGCCTCGGCCGGCGGCACCAGGAAGAAGCTCACGTTGTCGCCGAGCGCCTTCTGGTAGTTCGCGGCCTCCCAGTTGCCGTTGAACGTGAACAGACCCTCGCCCGCGGAGAAGCGGCTCGTGAAGGTGAAGTAGTCGATCGCGTTGATGTCGGACGGGAAGTACCCGGCATCCGCCCACTTCCGGATGAGCTCGGCGCCCTGGACGTTGCCCGGCTCGTCGTAGCGCGCGCCCGGCTCGTTGAACATCCACGACAGGAACTGGTCCTTGTCGACGTACTGGTTCATCGCGGCCTGCACGACGAAGTTCACCACGCCGTCCTTGTCGCCCGCCATGATCGGCAGGATGCCGGCGGCCTTCGCCTTGGCCATGTCGGCCTCGAGCTCGGCCAGGGTCTGCGGCGGGGCGGTGATGCCGAGCTGCGACGCGAGGGTGTCGTTCATGTAGATGCCGGTGATGCTGTAGCCGAGGCCGAGCTGGTACAGCGACCCCGACCCGCGGATGCCGTCCTCGCTCATACGCAATGGGGCGAGCTGCGACGCCGGCCAGGCGTCCCAGCCGTACGCGTCGAAGTAGGGGTCGAGGTTGGCCACGAGTCCGTCCTTGACCGTGTCTCCGAGCGTGGGGAGACGGATCAGGTCGGGAGGGGTGTCGCTCGCGAGGAGCTTGGGGGCGTTGGCCGTGAGGTTCTGGAACGTGTCGCGCGTGATGGTGAACGTCACGTTCGGGTGCTGCTTGGTGAACTCCTCGGTCAGCTTGTCGGTGACGGGGAATCCGGTCTCGTCGGCGATCGTGAGCTGGACCGGGTCGCTGGTGAGTTCGGTGCTCACGTCGGTCGCGGCGGCGGTCTGCGGCGCGGCGGCGCCGGGGGCGCAGCCGGCGAGCAGGGCGCCGGTGAGGCCGGCGATCGCCGCGAGCGCGAGGGGCGCGACGCGACGGGTTCGCGGGCGCGGGGTACGGGTGGACATGTCGACTCCTTCGTCTGTGCTGCGAGTACCCGAACGGGGTGTTCCTGGTGCGATCCTCCCTGCGGTACAGTGCTGAAAGGATTTAGCAGGGCTATTTACGCAGACCGCTTCGGCCCTGTCAAGATTCGACGGAAGATCGTTACCGTCGGCACCGTCGCCGACGAGCCGGGAGGTGGGCATGGTCAAACGCGTCACGCTGAGCGATGTCGCGCGCCGTGCGGGACTCTCCCCCTCCGCGGCATCCATGATCCTCAACGGTCGACCCGACACCCGGCTCTCGCGCGACGCGCACGAGCGCGTCCTGGCCGCCGCCGCGGAACTCGGGTACCGCCCCAACGTCGCCGCCCGGGCCCTGCGGACCCGCACCTCGCACACGATCGGGTTCGTCTCGGATCTCGTCGCCACCACCCGCTTCGCGAGCGGTCTCATCAAGGGCGCGCTCGGCGCGGCCGAGGCCGCCGGGCACGTCGTGCTCGTCGCCGAGACGGGCGGCGAGCCCGAACGCGAGGCCGAGGCCGTGTCGGCGCTGCTCGATCGGCAGGTGGACGGGGTGATCTTCGCCTCGATGCGGGCGCGGGAGATCCTCGTCCCGCCGATCCCCGCCGGCGTGCGGGCGGTCATGCTCAACGCCACGAACGAGGTCCACGGCTGCAGCGTCCTGCCCGACGAGGAGACGGGCGGGCGTCGGGCGATCGAGCTGCTGAGGGATGCCGGCATCCGCGACGACATCCTGCTCCTCGGCTACGACGCCGAGGCCGAGCGCGACCTGTTCCGCTCGGCGACGGTCGCCGCCCGCCTGCGCGGGATCTACGACACGATGGCACGCGAGGGCATGACCTTCTCCCGCGAGGAGTCGATCTGGCTGTGGGAGCCCGATCACGGGCACGAGGTCACGGCGCGGGTGCTGGCATCCGGTCCCCCTCCCCGGGCGATCGTGTGCCTCAACGACCGTCTCGCGTTCGGCGCCTCGCAGGCGCTCGGCGAGGCCGGGCTGCGGGTGCCGGACGACGTGGCGCTGGTCTCGTTCGACAACGACGAGCTGGCCGCGTACCTCCGCCCGGGTCTGACGACGATCGGCCTGCCGCACGAGGCGATGGGCCGCCGCGCCGTCGAACTGCTCCTGGCCCCCGACGGCCCTCCCCCCGGCGAGCACCTGGTGGAGATGCCGGTGGTGGTGCGGGCATCGCTCCCCTGACGCCCAGGCCCGTTGAGTGTCCAAGACACGCCGTATGCGGCCGGAGCAATACGGCGTGTCTTGGACACTGAACAACAGAGGGGGATGCCGGGGGCTACGCGCTCCGCAGCCAGGCGGACGCCTCGCCGGGCAGCGCGCCTCCCGCGACGGGCAGGCTCGACAGCAGCACCTCGCCCACGGGGAGCGCCACCGGCTCGGTGCCGAAGTTCGTCACGACGGTCCAGCCGTCGGGACGGGCGAAGGCCACCACGTCCTCGCGGCCGAGGTCGAGCCACTCCAGCTCCTCGGCGGTCTGCAGCTCGTGCCGCAGATCGAGGGCGCGGCGGTACAGCGACAGCGTCGAGGTCGGGTCGCCGTCCTGGCGGTCGACGGCGTACGCGGCGAACCACTCCGGCTGCGGCAGGTGCGCCCCGCCCGCGCCGAAGCCGAAGGCGGCGTCGGACGCGGTCCACGGCAGTGGGACGCGGCATCCGTCCCGCCCGATGTCGACCCCGGGGCTGCGGAAGAACGTCGGGTCCTGGCGGTCGGCGTCGGGGATCTCCGCGACCTCGTGCAGGCCGAGTTCCTCGCCCTGGTACAGGTACGCCGAACCCGGCAGGCCGAGCACGAAGAGCGCGGCGGCGCGGGCGCGGCGGTCGCCCCGCTCGGTGTCGAGCGCGGGCTCGGTGCCGCCGGAGAGCAGCCACTCGTTGCCGTGCTTGAGCGTCGGGCGACCGTCGGCACCGCGCTCCGCGTCGGGCAGGCCGTAGCGCGTGGCGTGGCGGACGACGTCGTGGTTCGACAGCACCCACGTCGTCGACGACCCCGACTGCGCGGCCAGCGCGAGGTTGTCGGCGACGATGCGACGGAACTGGCCCGCGTCGAAGTCGGCCTCGAGCAGGTCGAAGTTGAACGACTGCCCCAGGCTCTCGATGCTCGCGTACAGCGGCACGCGCGAGGGGTGCACCCACGCTTCGGCGACGGCTGTACGGGGCGGGTCGTAGGAGTTGAACACCGCGCGCCACTCCGCGTACACCTCGTGCACGTCGTCGCGGTCGAGGAGCGGGTGGTTGCCGTCCTGGGGCAGGGAGGCGAGTTCCGCGGCGGACGGCAGCGGCTCGCTGAGGTCCTTCGTCAACATGTGCGCGACGTCGATGCGGAAGCCGTCGACCCCGCGGTCGCTCCAGAAGCGCAGGGTCTTCACGAAGTCGGCGCGCACCTCGGGGTTCGCCCAGTTCAGGTCGGGCTGCGAGACGTCGAAGTTGTGGAAGTACCACTGTCCGTCGGCGACGCGCTCCCACGCGGAGCCGCCGAACACGGACTGCCAGTCGGTCGGCGGCTCGGAACCATCAGGTCCGGTGCCCTCGCGGAAGATGTACCGGTCGCGCGCCGCGGAACCGCGGCCGGCGGCGAGCGCCTCCTGGAACCAGGCGTGGTCGTTCGAGGTGTGGTTCGGCACGATGTCGACGACGACCCGGATGCCATGGGCGTGCAACTGCGCGATGAGCTCGTCCATGTCGGCCAGGGTCCCCAGGCGCGGGTCGACGTCGCGGTAGTCGGCGACGTCGTACCCGCCGTCGGCGAGCGCCGAGGGATAGAAGGGGCTGAGCCAGATGGCATCCACCCCCAGTTCGGCCAGGTACGGCACCCGCGAGGTGATGCCGGGGATGTCGCCCAGTCCATCGCCGTTGCTGTCGGCGAAGCTGCGCGGATACACCTGGTACACCACGGCCTGGCGCCACCAGTCGGGGGCGTCGGAGAGCTCGCGGGCGTGCACGGAGGGTGCGGTGGTGGTCACGTACGGGTTCCTTTCGGAAGTCGAGGTCGGGGGTCAGCCTTTGACGGCGCCCTGCGTGACACCGGCCATCACCCATCGCTGGGTGAAGAGGTAGGCGACGATCGCGGGGGCCATGGCCATGAGGTAGGAAGCGAAGGCGACGTTGTAGTTGTTGCTGAACTGCGTCTGGAACAGGTTCTGCCGCACGGGGAGGGTCTGCAAGGCCGGATCGCTGATGATGAGCGACGGCATCATGAAGTCGTTCCAGGCGTACAGGAAGGCGAAGATCCCGACCGTCGCGCTCATCGGGGCGAGGAGCGGGAAGATCAGCCGCCAGAAGGTCTGCCACGTCGTCGCGCCGTCGATCCGCGCGCTCTCCTCGAGTTCGAGCGGGATGGAGCGCAGGAACGCGGTGAACAGCAGCACGCTGAAGCTCAGCTGGAACATCGTCGCGAGGATGATCACGCCGAACGGGTTGTCGAGGCCCGACCCGACGGTTTAGCTGGATCTGCGGCAGCGCGACGACCGGGAACGGGATGAACATCGCCGCGAGCAGGTAGAAGAACGAGTACCGGAAGAGCTTGCGGTCCCAGTTGCGGGCGATCGCGTACGAGGCGAAGGCCGCGAGGACGATCGTCGCGACCACGGTGCCGGCGGTCACCAACAGCGAGATCGCGAGGCCGACGGGGAACTTCGTCAGCGTCCACGCCTGCACGAATCCGTCGAAGCTGATCGGCGTCGGAAACGAGAAGGCGTTGCCGTCGACGACCTGCGCCCCGGTCTTCAGCGCCATCGTGATCGAGACGTAGAGGGGCAGCAGCACCGTGACGGCGCACAACACCAGGACGGTGGTCGCGGACCAGTTGATGCGCTCGGTGCCCACGCGCCGGATGCCGGAGCGTCGGCGCGAGGGGACGGAGAGTTCGGCCTGCTCGAAGGTGAGCGCCGGCTGATTCACAGCGGTCATGAGAGGGTGTTCCTTCCCCGGGTGAGCGAGAGCTGGAGCAGCGAGATCGCGACGGCGACGACGAAGAAGAGGGCCGCGTTGGCCATCTGGTAGGCGTAGTCGCCGCCGTTGAAGCCGAGGATGATCGACATCGCGACGCTGCGGGTCGAGGTACCGGGCCCACCATTGGTGAGACCGACGATGATGTCGTAGGCGTTGAGGAAGCCTTTGAAGCCCAGGATGACGTTGATGACGACGTAGCCGGCCACGAGCGGCAGCGTGATCCGCAGGAGCTGTTGCGTCTTGCTCGCGCCGTCCAGCCCCGCCGCCTCGTACACGTCGCCGGGCACCGACAGGAGCCCTGCGATGTAGATGAGGAGGGTGCCGGGGATGGCCTGCCACGCCGTCACGATCACGATCGCGACCCAGGCGAGGTCCGGGTTGGCCAGCAGCGAACTCTCCAGCCACGGGATGCCGAGGGCGGTCCCCGCCTGTGGCAGGGAGTTGCTGAAGAGGAAGTTGAAGACGTAGGCGATGATGATGCCCGAGATCACCATCGGGATGACGAAGACGGTGCGCAGCGCCTTTTTGAAGCGGATCTGCGCGGTGAGGCCCACCGCGAGCAGGAACGCCCGCGATGTTGACGATGATGACC
>NZ_BADA01000043.1 GCF_000333395.1 Microbacterium sp. B19 | reverse complement strand
GCTGAGCGCCGGGACCGATGCCACCCCTTTGGCCCCAAACAACAGCGTCGCGGGGTCGGCGGATCCACGCTGCACTGGGCGGCGTCACCCCTCGCCCCGACGCCCGCGACCTGCGGCTGCGCACCGAGACGGGCGAGGCCCGCGACTGGCCGCTCGACCCCGCCGAACTGCTCTCGTACGTCGCACGGGTCGAGGGCGACATCGGCGTCTCCGGCCAGACGCCCTACCCGTGGGACCGCGACCGTTCGTACGCGTACGCTCCCTCTCCCCGCAACGCGCCCGCGACCCTCGTCGCGCGCGGATGCGAGGCGCTCGGCATCCGGTACGCCGACGCTCCGGCCGCGGTGCTGACGCGTGCGCGCCTGCAGGATCATCGCGGCGAACGCCGCGCGTGCATCAATTGCGGCGCCTGCCACCAGGGATGCCGGGTGGATGCCAAGGCCACCACCGCCAACACCTACCTCCCGGTCGCGGTGGCCCACGGGGCCGAGATCCGTACCGGCGCGATGGTCCACGACATCGAGCTCGACGCGCGCGGGCACGTCGCGGCCGTCGTCTACCGGCAGGACGGCGTGGACGTGCGCCAGCGGTGCCGGTCGCTCGTGCTCGCGGCCGGGGGCGTGGAGACGCCGCGTCTGCTGCTGCACACGGGCGTCGCAAACGGTTCCGGGCAGGTGGGCCGCAACTTCCTCGCGCACGGCGCGACGCAGGTGTGGGGACGCTTCGACGAGCCCGTGCGCGGGCACCGCGGATACCCCTCGTCGCTCATCACCGAGGACATGATGCGTCCCGCCGGCGCCGAGTTCGCCGGCGGCTACCTCGTGCAGAGCCTCGGCGTGATGCCGCTCACCTTCGCCACGACCCTCACCCGCGGCGGCGGGCTGTGGGGGCGGGAGCTCATGCAGCGTCTCGACCAGGCGCAGCACATGGCCGGCATCGGCATCAACGGCGACTGCCTGCCGTCGGACGACAACCGCCTCGAGCTCGCCGACGAGACCGACGAGTTCGGCATCCCCCGTGCCCGGGTGACCTTCACCGCCGGACCGAACGAGAAGGCTCTCGATCGGCACGCCACGTCGTTCCTGCTGCGGGTGATGGAAGCGGCGGGCGCCCGCGAAACTCTCGTGCTCGCTCGGTCGGCACACACGATCGGCACGGCCCGGATGTCGACCGACCCCGCGGACGGCGTGGTCGACGGCGACGGCCGCTCGCACGAGATCCCGAACCTCTGGATCTGCGACAACAGCGTCTTCCCCTCGGCGCTGGCCGCGAACCCCGCCCTGACGATCATGGCGCTGTCCCTCCGTACGGCGGACCGGTTCCTCGCGGCGGGGTGACGGTCGCGAGCGCCCACGATCGGGTCGAACGCCCACGATCGGGGCGACCCGGACGTCGGCGCTCGGCCGGATCGTGGGCGCTGGGCTGCCGTCCCGGCGGACACGACCGAGCCGACACGGGAGAATGGATGCCATGAAGCTCGCGCACCTCGTCCGGTTCGCCGCCCTCGCCGAGGAGCTGCACTTCCCGCGCACGGCCGAGAAGCTCGGCATCCCGCTCGCGTCGCTGTACACCACGATCGACAAGCTCGAGGAGGAGGTCGGGCAGCCGCTCGTGTCGCGCACGCCGCCGACGCGCCTCACTCCGGCCGGCGTGCTGCTGCTCGACGAAGCGCACGCGCGGATCGCCGACGCGCCGCCGCAGGCGACCGCAGCACCGAAGGCTCAGGGCGGGAAGGCGAAGGCCTCCAAGGGCAAGGGCCGCGCACCGATCGTCAAGGGCCAGCCCAAGCCGTACAAGAAGCGCCAGGGGCGCTGACTGAAGCGGATTCGCACATTTTTCTGGTGAGTGATTGACCAGTCACCGTGAGTGAGTGTACAGTCACTCTCATGACACCTCGAAGCTCGATCCTCTCCACGGCGGACACTCGTCGGCCCGCCGTGGCGACCGCCGCCCTGCGCGAGTTCGCTCGCGGCGGCTACCACGGCACGACCGTCGCCAACGTAGCCCGGGAGGCCAACATCTCCCCCGCGTACGTCTTCAAGCTCTTCCCCCGCAAGGAGGCGCTGTTCGCCGCCGCCCTCGAGGCGTGCTTCGATGCGGTGGTCCAGGCGCTCGAGGAAGGTGCGGACGCGGCCGACTCGGTCGACCCGACCGAGATCCTCGACGCGATGGGCGGCGCCTACGCCGCGCTCATCCGAGACCGCACTCTTCTCATGCTCCAGGTGCACGCGCAGTCCGTTGCCGACATCCCCGAGATCGGAGACGCCCTCCGCGCGGGACTGGCGCGCGTGACGCAGTTCGCGAAGGAACGCTCCGCCGGCACCGACGATGACGTCCAGCGGTTCATGGCCTACGGCCAGCTGTGCCACCTCATCGTCACCGCCCGCATCGAGGAGTCCCCGGCGAGCTGGGCACAGCTCCTCTCCCACGGCATCCGCCACCCCGACTGACCCACCCACCACGCGCCCGGCCTCGCCGACGCACGCCCAAAAGAGTGAGTGAGCACTCACTCCCCCATGGAAAGGAAACCGAATGAAGAACGAGATCACGATGCGCTGGGTCGCACTGGCCCCCCTGGCGCTCATCGTCGTCGCGATGTTCAGCCAGTGGAACTGACACGCGCTCCCACCCCCTCACGCACACCCCGAAGGAGAAACCCATGACTCAGACCTCGTCCCCCGCGCGAACCGGCAGCAGCCGCGAGAAGACGGCCTGGTGGATCACATTCAGCGCCCTCACCCTCGCCATCGTCCTGATGCTCGCTCTCTGGAACTGACCCCGTCGGCCGGGGCGGCCGCTGCCGCCCCGGCCCCCACGAAAACCTCACGGATCGCGGACGCATCCCGCATCCCGCATCCCCTCGAAAGGAGCCTCACCATGTCCACCTCCACCGCCTCGATCTCCGCGCCCGCGGGGACCACCCGCAGCCGGCGCCGCTGGCTCGCGCTCAGCATCCTCGCCCTCGCCCAGTTCCTCGTCGTGCTGGACGCCTCGATCGTCAACATCGCGCTCCCCGTCCTCGGCGCGCAGCTCGGCATGGACACCGCCGCCCTGGCGTGGGTCATCACCGCCTACGTCCTCGCCTTCGGCGGTCTGCTGCTCCTCGGCGGCCGTCTCGCCGATCGATACGGCCACCGCCGCGTCTTCCTGATCGGCACCGCGGGCTTCGTCGCCACCTCGGCCCTCGCCGGCCTGTCGTTCACCAGCGAGATGCTGCTCACGGCCCGCGCACTGCAGGGGGCGTCGGCCGCGCTCCTCGCCCCCGCCGCCCTGGCGCTCCTGACCCACCTCTTCCCCGAGACCCGGGACCGCACGAAGGCGCTCGGCGTGTGGGGCGGCGTCGCCGGCATCGGCTCGGCGGCCGGCGTCCTGCTCGGCGGAGTGCTCACCGCGTCTCTCGGATGGCAGTCGGTGTTCTTCGTCAACGTCCCGATCGGCGCCATCGTCCTCATCGCGATCCCGTTGCTCATCACCCGCGATGCTCCCGGCGCGCGCGGCAAGCTCGACCTCCCCGGCGCCGCCACGATCACGGCTGCGCTCGTCAGCGCCGTCGGCGCACTGAGCGCGATCGAGCGGGTCGGCCTGATCCACCCGCTCACGCTCGCCCTGGCGGCCGGAGCGGTCGTCCTGGGAATCGCCTTCGTCGTCATCGAGCGCCGGACCGCCGAGCCCCTCGTCCCCCTCGACGTGTTCCGCAACCGCAACCTGACCGTCGGCAACATCGTCATGCTCCTCATCGGCGCCGCGATGGTCGCGCTGTTCTTCGCCCTCTCGGTCTACATGCAGTCCGTGCTCGGCTACGACGCCCTCACGACCGGACTCACGCAGCTGCCGCTCGCCGGCGCCCTGGTGATCGTCGCGGGTCTGGTCCCGGCCGTGATCGGGTGGATCGGAACGAAGTCGACACTGATCGGCTCGCTCGTCGTCCTCGCCGCGGGCCTGGTCTGGCTGTCCTTCGCCCCGTCGGACGCGCAGTTCCTCGTGCACATCCTGGGCCCGAGCATCGTGATCGGCGTCGGGATGGGTGGCGCGTTCGTCACGACGACGCAGCTCTCGGTCGACGGAGTCGAGGGCGGCGAGTCCGGCCTCGCGGGAGGCCTGGTCAACACCAGCCAGCAGATCGGCGGCGCCCTCGGCCTTGCGATCCTCGGCACGGTCGCCGCACTCCGGACCGGAGACCTGATGGCATCCGGAATCTCCGGACCCGAGGCGACCACCGGCGGCTTCTCCTGGCTGTTCATCGGGTCCGCGCTCGTCTCCGTCGTCGCGGCGATCGCCACGGGCTTCGCCCGGAAGAACTGACCGGATGCCGGCGTGGGCGAGGCCCCACGCCGGCACCGCCCACCCCGCCCCACACCACACGGAAGGAACAGCTCATGTGCCAGTCCGCCTCCCCCGCCCCGCGAACCGCGGAGGCCCAGCACCTCTCGGACGACGCGGTCGTCGTGGATGCCATCGTGATCGGCAGCGGCTTCGGCGGCGCGGTCGCCGCCGCCCGGCTCGCGCAGGCGGGACGCTCGGTGCTCGTGCTCGAGCGGGGACGGCGGTACGCCGCCGCCGACTTCCCCCGATCGGAGAACCTGTCCGACGGCTGGCTGTGGCAGAGCGGACGCGGCATCTACGACATCCGCTGGATGGGCCGCATGCTCAGCGTCCAGGCCGCGGGCTGGGGCGGTGGATCCCTGGTCTACGCCAACGTGTTCGCCCGACCCGCCGGCGAAGTCTTCGCCGACTCTCGCTGGACGGAGGATCGCGCGACGCTCGACCCCTACTACGACCTCGCCGCCCACATGCTCGCGGTGTCCCCCGTCACCGCCGACCCCGTCACCGGTGAGGTGCCCGGTCGCGTGGCGGCGCTGGAGGGTCTGGCCGCGCGGATCGGCCGCCCCGGAGGCACCATCCGCCCCAACCTCGCCGTGACCTTCACCGATGACCCGGATGCCACGGTCACCAACCGGTACGGGATCGCGCAGCGCGGCTGCTCGTTCTGCGGCGAATGCGTCATCGGGTGCACGCGCGGAGCCAAGAACACCCTGGATCTGACCTACCTCGCCCTCGCGGAACAGCATGGTGCTCGAGCCGTCACCGGCGCCGAGGTCGATCGGATCGAACCGCTCGACGACGGATATCTCGTCAGCTGGATCGACCACGCGAGCGGGCGAAGCCGACAGCGCCGGGCGCGCATGGTCGTCGTGGCCGCCGGAGCGGTGGGAACCACCGAACTCCTGCTTCGTCAGCGCGACGTCCACGGCACCCTCCCCGAACTGTCGCCGCGGCTGGGCGAGGGATTCTCCGGCAACGGCGACGCCCTCACGTTCCTCGACCGTCCCCGCCGGGACCGCGACGAACAGCGCGGACCCACGATCACGACGACCACCGTCCTGGACGTGGAAGAGGACGGTGCGCCGGTCTGGTTCCAGGTGCAGGACGGGGCCATCCCCGAACCCCTCACCGCGCTTCTCTCGAACGTCGTCCGCGACGCGCTGCCCGGGCCCCGGCGCGTCACTCATCGGGCGGGGAGGCGGCGTCGCGACACGATCGCGCTCCTGCTCATGGGCCGCGACTCCGCGACGGGCCGGCTCACCCTCGACGGCGACCACGAGGCCGAAGTGGCGTGGGACGCGAGAGCGAACCGACGGCTCACCCGCGCCCAGGCCCGCGTGGGCCGGGTGGTTCGGCGACACCTCGGCGGACGGGCCTACGCCAGCCCCACCTGGTCGGTGCTGCGGACCCCCGTCACCGTGCACCCGCTCGGCGGGGCACCGCGCGGCGGCGCCGCCCGCGACGGCGTCATCGACCGCTACGGGAACGTGCACGGCTACCCCGGGCTCATCATCACCGACGGCACCGCCGTGCCCGCGGCCACCGGCTCGAACCCCTCCGCGACCATCCTCGCCCTCGCCGAGCGCAGCATCGAACACGCCATCCGCACCACCGGAACCCCGGAGTGGCGCGCCCCCGAATGGGACGACGTCCGCCCCACCCCGGCCACCGAGGACGAGGCGTTCGCCGCGATGTCCGCACTCCGCAACCGCCATGCCGGCGACGGACTCCGCTTCCGCGAACGACTCTCCGGCACCGTCGAGATCGACGGGCGCGCGCGGACGACACTGCACCTGACGGCGGAGATCTCCAGTTGGGACCACTTCCGCGCGAGTTCGCGGCATCCGATCGCCATCACGGGACGACTCGACATCGAAGGGGTCGCGACCGGCCGGCGCGTGGAGGGCCGGCTCGAACTGTTCCCCGACGGCGAGGACATCGCCATGCGGTACGTGCTGGACAGCCGCGCGGACGACGGCTCCCCGCTCCGGATCGTCGGCCACAAGGCGGCGCCGACCCTCCGCGACGCCTGGCGACCCCTGACGACGCTGCACCTCGACATCCACGGGGCGGCAGGCTCTGCCCGCACGAGCAGCGGGACACTGCGGATGTCTGTCGGCGATGTTCTCCGCCTGCTGCGCTCGCTCGAGGGCGTGGCCTTCACCGGGCGACGGCGGATGCGAGTGACCCGGCGCTTCGCCGCCTTCTTCGCCCGCCGGGCAGTTGCATCCTCGCGGTGACGGGCAGCGGAGAAACGCTCCGGCTCGCCAGAAACGCCGCGACACAGCGTTTCCGGCGAGGCGGAGCGTTTATCGCGAGACGACCGTCCCGCGCTCGCGCACCACTACCGCTCGGTCACCCGCCCGGCCTCGACGCGCCAGTGGCGGTCGGTCTGGACGGCATCCAGCATCCGGCGGTCGTGCGTGACGAGCAGCAGCGTGCCGGTGTAGGACTCGAGGGCCTGCTCGAGCTGCTCGATCGCGGGCAGGTCGAGGTGGTTCGTCGGCTCGTCGAGCACGAGCACGTTGACGCCGCGCGCCTGGAGCAGCGCGAGTCCGGCGCGGGTGCGCTCCCCCGGCGACAGCCCGTCGACGGGACGGGTCACGTGGTCGGCCTTCAGCCCGAACTTCGCCAGCAGCGTGCGTACGTCGGCCGAGGTCATCTCGGGCACCAGCGCCTCGAACGTCTCGGCCAGCGGCCGCTCCCCCACGAGCAGCGACCGCGCCTGGTCGATCTCACCGATCGCGACGCTGGACCCGAGGGATGCCGAGCCCTCGTCGGGCGTCTGACGGCCCAGGATGCCACGGAGCAGTGTCGTCTTCCCGGCACCGTTCGGCCCGGTGATGCCGATGCGCTCGCCCGCGTTGACCTGGAGCGAGACCGGTCCGAGCGCGAAGTCACCCTGCCGGAACACGGCCCCGGACAGCGTGGAGACGACCGAACTCGACCGCGGGGCGGCGCCGATCGTGAACTCGAGCTTCCACTCCTTGCGCGGCTCCTCGACCTCGTCGAGCCGCGCGATGCGGCTCTCCATCTGCCGCACCTTCTGCGCCTGCTTCTCGCTCGACTCCATCGAGGCCTTGCGGCGGATCTTGTCGTTGTCGGGCGCCTTCTTCATCGCGTTCCGGACGCCCTGGCTCGACCACTCGCGCTGCGTCCGCGCGCGCGCGACGAGGTCGGCCTTCGTCTCGGCGAACTCCTCGTACTTCTCGCGGGCCTGGCGGCGCAGCGTCGCGCGCTCCTCGAGGTACGCGTCGTACCCGCCGCCGTAGACGCGGTGCGAGTTCTGGGCGAGGTCGAGTTCGAGCACGCGAGTGACCGATCGCGCGAGGAACTCGCGGTCGTGGCTCACGAGCACGACCCCGCCGCGGAGGCCTTTCACGAACGTCTCGAGACGCTCGAGGCCGTCGAGGTCGAGATCGTTCGTGGGCTCGTCGAGCAGCGCGATATCGAAGCGCGACAGCAGCAGCGCCGCGAGCCCGACGCGTGCCGCCTGCCCGCCGGACAACCCGGTCATCAGCGCATCGGGCCCCACCTCCAGACCGAGGTCGGCCAGCACCACCGGCATCCGCTCGTCGAGGTCGGCCGCTCCGCTGGCGAGCCAGCGCTCCAGGGCCGTGGCGTAGGCGTCGTCGGCTCCCGCGACCGTGGGGTCGCCGAGCGCTGCGGCCGTGGCATCCATCTCCCCCGTCGCCTCGGCACATCCGGTGCGGCGCGCGATGTACTCCGCGACGGTCTCGCCGGCGATGCGCTCGTGCTCCTGCGGCAGCCAGCCGACGAAGGCGTCGGCGGGGGCGAGCGCGATCGTGCCCGCGAGCGGTTCGTCGACGCCCGCCAGCAGCCGGAGGAGCGTCGACTTGCCCGCGCCGTTGGCCCCGACGACGCCGATGACGTCCCCCGGCGCGACGGTGAGATCGACACCCTCGAACAGCGTGCGGTGGCCGTAGCCTCCGGCGAGTCCCTGGGCGACGAGCGTGGCGGTCATGCCTCGATTCTCCCAGGGCGCTGTCGTGCCGCGGTGCCGCCGTCGGGTTGCCATAAACGCTCCTGCTCGGCGGAAACGCTCTGCCCGGGCGTTTGCGCCGAGCCGGAGCGTTTCTGCAGCGGGGTAGCCCGTGTCAGACGAAGCGGTCGAGACCGCCCCAGCCTCCCACCCACGCCTCCAGGTGCGGTTCGTCGCGGAGGACGTGGAGACCGGATGCCACGAGCTCGCCGGTCGTGAACCCGACCTCGGCGCCCCATCGCTCGGCGCGACGGCGGGCGCGGCCGGCGACGGCGGTCCCGAGGGGCGTTCCATCGGCGGTGCTGACCCGCACCCGTCCCTCCTCGCCCTGCCCGAGGGCGGCGAGCCGCGCGGCCAGCAGCCCCGCGTCCTCGATCAGGATCGGCCGGTCGAGACGCCAGACCACCCGGGCGTCGGGGACCGCCCCCGACCGCACGCGCGGGTCGGCGGCGAGCGCCGCGGCGGACGGGGGCGCATCGAGCACCACCGTCGCGCGCGGGAACGCCGCGAGCACGGCATCCACGCACACGAACACCGCGGCCTCGGGATGCTCGCCGGCGAGGTGCACGACGAGGTCGGGCGTGGCGGGGAGGAGCCCGCGGCCGGCGGATCCGGTGACGGGGATGTCGGCCGCGAGGCGCAGCGTCTGCCGGTTGCCCTCGCGGGCGCGGTCGAGGTCGCGGCCGGACCAGTCGGGACCGTCGTGCCAGGCGACGGCGTCGGGGACGTGCGCGAGCACGGCTCCGGCCTGCCAGGCGCGGTGCGCCCATTCCCAGTCCTCGCCGCCGTACGCGCGGAACGTCTCGTCGAAGCCGCCGACCTCGTCGAAGAACGCGCGGGAGCAGGCCATCACCGCGCCGATCACGAATCGGTACGCGCGGTCGTCGGTGCGCAGCAGATTGCCAGTGCGCGCGTACTCCTCCCGCAGCCACGCGGGTTCGGTGAGCTCACGCAGGGGCCCCTCCTCGGCGACCGGAACGGCGGGACCGAGGCCCGCGAAGTCGGCGTGCCGACGCCGCCCGACGGTCACGGCCTCGGGCAGCAGCGCGGGTAGGCGCGTGAGCGCCCGGACGTATCCGGGTTCCGGGGTCGTGTCGGCATCCAGGAAGCACAGGACATCGCCCGTGCTCGCCGCGACGCCGAGGTTGCGGGCGGCGGCGGCACGGAATCCGCGATCCTCCTGGCGCACGAGCGTGACGCCCTCCGGCACGACGGGCGCCTCGGGCGACCCGTCGTCCGCGACGACGATCTCCAGGCGGTCGGCCGGGTGGTCCTGCCGCGCGAGCGCCGCGAGGGTGCGCGCGAGTTCCTCGGGCTGCGCGTAGTGCGTCACGATCACGCTCACCCGCGGCGGTTCGGGCTCGCGTCCCGCGACGAGGTCCCAGCGGTTCCCGACGACCCACCCGGCGTCGTCGCGCGTCGAGTGTCCAGGACACGCCGTATCGGGGTGGGGCGCATCGGCGTGTCTTGGACACTCGACGGAGGGAACGGGCGCGGCGGGCAGACCCGCCCACCACTCCAGGTACGCGCGGGCGACGTCGGCGGGGCCGACGGGGACGGGATGGATGCCATGCCAGGTGGCATCCGGATCCTCCGCCGTCGCGCGCACCTCGGCTGCCAGAGCCAACGGCTCGACGGACCGCAGGGTGCCGGGTCGCAGCGCGGCCATCTCGTCGACGTACCGGTTACGGACGGCGATCGGCCGCCGTCCCCAGCCGATCCACGACGCGAGCGAGCCGGATGCCGAGATGTGCTGGTGCGCGATCACGGGGATGGATACCGCGCGGGCGCGTTCGGCCATGGCGTCGTCGTCGAGCCAGCCGGTCACCTCGACGGCGACTCCGGCGTCGGCGGCCCGCCGGACGAACGCGTCGAGGTCGGCCGCGTGCCCATCCGACGCGCGGCCCAGGATCGTGAGCCGCCCGACACCCGCCTCGAGGGCCGCGGCGAGCGCCTCGTCGTGGCCCTTGCCCGGGTAGAAGTAACCCAGGACCCCGACGGTGCCGTCGGGCTCCGGGCGCGGGCCGGCGGCGAGCGCGGGCACCGGGAGCGGCAGCACCGCGACGGGTCCGTGCCACACGTCCTCCTCGGCGAGCAGGGCGCGCTCGTGCGCGCTGTTCACGGCGACGGCGTGCGCGCCCCGGGTCACCGCGGCGTAGAACGCCCGGCGCCGGGGGCGGTTGCGCTCCCCGTCCGAGGCCTGAGGCACGTCGTGCAACGTGACGGTGATCGGATGCCGCCGTGCCAGGGCCTCGAACCGCTCGGTCGCTTCCTCGGGCGAGGCTCCCCACAGACGTTCCGTGACGTGGGCGTGCACGGGCGTGCCGGCGGCGAGCCCCTCGAGGTCGTCGGGCGTCACGACGCGCACCGCGGGCGCGAGGGCCCTTACCTCCTCGGCGATCGCCCGCGCGTAGACCGCGACGCCGTGCGGTCCCGGGGGCGTCAGCAGGACGGGACGCACGCTCATGCCGCCCGCCACCGGCGCAGGAGCGGCGCGAGCCGTTCCACCGCCGCACTCACGAAGTCGGGGTGCCCGGCGTACCACCGGCGATGCGCCTCGGCGACGGTGGCGGCATCGAGCGCCTCTCCGCCGACGATCCAGTCGCGTCGGGGCTCGGCATCCAGGTTCCAGGTCTCGACGACCCACGGTTCGAGCGGCGCGTGCACTCCGGCGAGGATCGGGCGTCCGGGGTCGACCGCGGTTCCGGGCGTACCGAGCGCAGCGACGATGCGCTCGCCCAGCGGCAGGAACACGGCGTTGCCCGGGTGATTGACGGTGCGGGCGAGGTCGGCGACGACGGGGACGTACAGATCGGATGCCACGACGTCGACGCCCAGGTCCTCGCGGCGGCGCAGCTCGGCGACCGAGTCCTCGGCCACGGCCCGGACCGCGTCCGCCGGAAGGGCAGCGGCCACCGGGAGCCCCGCGGCCTCAGCGAGCAGCCGGACGTCGTGGTACGCCACGAGCGGCGGGTCCTCGTCGACACCGGGCACGCGGATCGCGGCCTGGAACGGATGCAGTCCCCCGAATCGGAGCGAGGGCACCACGACCGTGCGGGCGCGGGCAGGCAGCGCCGCGCGCAGCTGCGCCGTGCCGAGCGGCAGGCCGCGGTAGTCGGCCCGGATGGGCTGCACGATGAGGAACGACGCTCGCGCGAGCAGGCGGTGCAGGCGTTCGGCATCCGCGGCATCCATCTCGTGCACCGCCGGGATCCGCACGCCGGGGTGCGCGTCGTTCGACACGACGAGCCGGATCGACTCGGCCTGGCAGTTGCCCACCACGACGCCGTAGCCGCCGGGGGTGGGAGCGTCGCCGAAGAACTCCGCGTAGTGCCGACGGCGCGCTAGCACCGCCGCATCCTCGTCCGCAAGGCTCTCGGAACCGCTCTCACTGCCGCGCATGATGTGAACGTACGCCGTCGGTGCCGTCGCCTTCGCAACGGTCCCGTTGCCTTGCGACCGCTCTCCTGATGCGATACACGCCCCCACCGCCGTAGCCCAGGAGGACCCCCGATCGACGCCGCAGCCCCTCGCCGGATCCGGGTCGCCGCCGTGCCCGCCGGGCACCCGTACACCCGAGCCGTGACCGACGAGCGCGTCGTCGACCTCCGGTCCGACCCGCCGCCGCCCGGCGCCGCCCCCGGGCAGTGGTGGCCGCCGCAGGTGCTGCTGCCGACGTGGCTCGACGCGCACGCCGACGAGATCGACCTGGTCCACGTCCACTTCGGCAGCGAGTCGTACTCGGCGGAGGAGCTGACGGCGACGGTGGATGCCCTCCGCCGCCGCGGCATCCCGCTCATCTACACGGTGCACGACCTCGAGAACCCGCAACTGACCGATCAGCTCGCGCACCGCGCCGCCCTCGGCGTTCTCATCGGGGGCGCCGACGCCCTCACGACCCTCACGGCCGCGACCGCGGCGGAGGTGGAACGCGACTACGGCCGCTCCCCCGACGTGATCCCCCACCCGACGCTCGTCGACGGCGGGACTCTTCCCACCGGACGCCCGCGCACGGCCACCCGCGTCGGCGTCCACCTGCGCGATCTCCGCCCCAACATCGACGGCGTCGGGACCACCGCGACGCTCGTCCGCGCCGTCGCCGACCTCCGGGCGCGCGGGGTGGACGTCGAGGCCGTCGTGCGCCTCAACGAGAGAGTGCGCGACGCCGAGGCCGCGGCATCCGTCCACGCCCTCGCCGGGAACGCCGACGGCGTGACGCTCGAGCGATCGGCCCGCCTCGACGACGACGCGCTCGCGTCGTGGCTCGCCGATCTCGACGCGTGCGTGCTGCCGTACTCGCACGGCACGCATTCCGGGTGGGCCGAGCTCTGCTACGACCTCGCGGTGCCGGTCGTCGGCACGCGCGTCGGCCACGTGGCCTCCCAGCACCCGAGCGACTTCCACCTGTTCGGCCTCGGCGACCCCGTGTCGCTGGAACGGGCGATCGTGGATGCCACGGCCCCCGCGTGGTCGGTTCCGGGATCGGACGCACGGGCCGCCGAAGTGGCCCGGCGTCGCGAAGAACGGCTCGACGAGCGCGAGCGGGTGCGAGCGGCCCACGTCGCGCTGTACCGCCGGTCGCTCCGGGCGGAGCACGCGGCATGACCCGGGCGCTGAACCGCATGCGCGTGCTCGTGGTCGCGCCGTCGCGCTACCCCCTCCGCCAGCCGCACGCCGGTGGACTGGAAGCGACGGTGTGGGACCGCGTGCGGTGGCTGCGCGACCGCGGACACGAGGTGACGCTGTGTGCCGCGGAAGGTTCGGACTTCCTCGAGGACTCGGCCTACGCCCTGCCCGCGCCGGAATGGTCGCGCGTCGAGGACGCCTCCGACTCCGGGTACCCCGAGGGGTACGCCGCGGCGACCGACGCCGCACACGCGGCGCTCCTCGAACGCCTCCGGGACGAACGGCACCGCTTCGACGTCATCGACAACCACAGCCTGCACCCCGCTCCGATCCGGTGGAGCCGGGATGCCGGCATCCCGGTCGTCACGACCCTGCACACGCCGCCGCTCGAACCGCTGCTCGAGGCCGCCGCGTACGCCCGCGGGAGCGCGCACCGCTTCGTCGCGGTCAGCCAGGCCACCGCGCGCGCGTGGTCGGTGGAGGGCGTCGACGCGTTCGTCTTCCCCAACGGCATCGACACCGACCGCTGGACCCGCGGGCCCGGCGGCTCGCGCTGGGTGTGGTTGGGACGCATCGTGCCCGAGAAGGCGCCGCACCTCGCGATCGAGGCGGCCCGGGTCGTGGATGCCGAGATCGTCGTCGCCGGCCGCATCGGCGACGTCGACTACTTCCAGCAGGAGGTCGCCCCGCGGCTCGGCGAGCGCGCCCGCTACGTCGGCGCGCTGCACCAGCCCGATCTCTGCCGACTCGTCGGCGCCTCGGCCGTCGCGCTCGTGACGCCGATGTGGGAGGAGCCGTTCGGCCTGGTGATCGCCGAGGCGCTCATCACCGGAACGCCCGTGGCCGCGTTCGACATCGGCGGGGTGTCGGAGGTGCTCGCCGGGATGCCGGGGACCGCCGCCGTCATGGCCGGCGACGTCACCGCCCTCGCCCACGCGGCCCGAGACCTCGCCGCCCAGGGGCAGCGCGAACCGCTGACGCGCGTGTGGACGCGGCGCGCGGCCGTGCGCGAGCATGCCCTGAGCCGCCGGTACCGCGACGTCGAGCGCGTGCTCGCGCACACCGCGCAGCCGGCGGCCGAGCGCCGCATGCCGGCGGTGTCGTGGTGATCGGCTGGTACGTCCACCATCACGGGTTCGGGCACGTCGCCCGTTTCCTCGCCGTGCACCCGCACCTGCGCGGACCCGTGCGCGCGTTCTCGTCGCTCCCCCGCCCCGCGGGGCTCGGCGACGCCGTCGAGTGGATCGTCCTGCCGGAGGACGCGGACACCGTCGAGCACGAGGACGGCAGCCGGTTCGACCCGCGGCACGCCGATCCGACCGCCCGCGGCGCGCTGCACTGGGCACCGCACGACCATCCCGGCCACCGCGCCCGCCTCGCGCGGATCGCCGCCGGCGCCGCGGACCTTCGCGCGATGGTCGTCGACGTGAGCGCGGAGGTCGTGGCCTTCGCGCGGCTGCTCGGACTCCGGACGATCGCGGTCACACAGCCGGGCGAGCGCACCGACGCGGCGCACGCGCTCGCGTACGACCTGGCCGACCGCATCCTCGCGCCGTGGGCGCACGGCGCCGTTCCGGCCGGAGCGTTGGCGACCCGCACCGATCGCGTCGTGTGGACCGGCGGGATCTCGCGCTACGACGGGCGGGGAGCGACCACGCCGGACGCCGGCCGCACCGTGCTCTTCCTCGGCCGGGTCCTCGACGACGACGTGCGCCGGGATGCCGAGGGCCTTCTCGCCGCGGCCGGATGGCGCACGCGCGCCGTTGGGCACGACGCGGACTCGCGCATCGACGACCCGTGGCCACTCGTGATCTCGCACACCGTCGTCGTCAGCGCGGCGGGACAGAACAGCGTCGCCGACCTCGCCGCGGCGGGAGCGCGCGCGGTCGTCGTCGCGCAGGACCGTCCCTTCGACGAGCAGCGTCACACCGCGTGCGCGCTGCACCGGTGGGGTCTCGCGCGCGTCGCGCCCGAGGGCGTCGATGCGGCGGGCATCGTCGCGCTCGTCGAGGCCGCCGCCGACGACGAACCCGACTGGTCGCGGTGGCAGGTGGCCGGTGCCGCCGAACGCGCCGCCGAATCCATCGAGGCGATGCTGCCGTGAGGATCGCGGTCCTCACCGTCGCCTCCGCCGCCCGCCGCGCGCACCTGGAACGTCAGCGCGCGGTGCTCGCCGAGGTCGCGCCGGACGTGATGCGGGTGGAGGTCTTCCTCGACGCGGCGGTGCCCGATGGCATCCGGGATGCCGACGCCCGCACGCTGCACGTGCCGCCCGGGCCGCACGGACTCCGCGTGGGCGCGGGGCGCAACGCCGCAGCCGCGGCCGCGATCGCGGAGGGGGCGGAACTGCTCGTGTTCCTCGACGTCGACTGCCTGCCGGGACCCGAGGTGTTCGCGCGGTACGCCGACGCCGCCGCAGCCCACCCGGACGCGCTGCTCGCCGGGCCGGTGACGTACCTGGCGAGCGTGCAGCGCCCCGCCGTGGTCGACCTGCCGCACGTGACGCGCCCGCACCGGGCACGGCCGGCGCTGCCCGCCGGCGAGACGCGCGTCGCCGAGCCGGACGAATACGACCTGTTCTGGTCGCTGTCCTTCGCCGTCACCCCGGCGACGTGGGAGCGCCTCGGCGGATTCCACGACGCCTACGAGGGCTACGGCGCGGAGGACACCGACCTCGCCTGGACCGCGCGGGCCGCCGGCGTTCCGCTCGTGTGGACGGGCGGGGCGGATGCCTATCACCAGTGGCATCCGGTGTCCTCGCCGCCCTGGCAGCACCTGGACGACATCCTCCGCAACGGCGCCGCGTTCCACCGCCGCTGGGGCGTCTGGCCGATGCGCGGCTGGCTCGAGGCGTTCGCCGCCGCCGGCGCGATCGAGCGCCGCGGCGACGCGTGGGTGCGTCTCCCGATCGCGTGAGGGGTCAAGAATTGTCGCTTCGGGCCTGCCCAGGCGACAATCT
>NZ_BADA01000044.1 GCF_000333395.1 Microbacterium sp. B19 | reverse complement strand
AGTCGACGAGCGGGCCCCGTTGTCGAAGAGGTTGCCCTCGTGCAGATCGGAGTAGTAGTCGTTGATCTGGCGCGCACGCTTGGACGCGTAGATCACGAGCTGGTACTTCGAGTCGACCTTGTCGAGCAGCGCGTCGATGGGCGGGTCGATGATGCCCTTGTCACGTCCGGCCATGGGGAACCTCCTGGTTCGGCGGGATGGGGTGGATGCGGCGCCCGTCGGCGCCGAAGCATCCTCGTATTCTATCCGACGTCGGGGCGACGTGCGGCGAGGGCTCTCGCACCTCGGTGGATGGGGTTTGGGGCGTGTTTCGCGCTTCGGGGCGTGAAACACCCGCCCCGAGGAGACGGATCCGCCCCGAATCGCGGTCTGGCCCGGTCAGGGTCGCGAGGCGGCGAGGGCCACGACCTCGGCCGCGGCGCGCGCGACCTCGTCGTTGACGACCCGGTAGTCGAACTCGTTCTGCGCCGCGAGTTCGGTGCGGGCGGTGCGCAGGCGCCGCGCCCGTTCCTCGGCATCCTCGGTCCCGCGGCCGACGAGGCGCTGGACGAGTTCGTCCCAGCTCGGCGGCAGCAGGAACACCAGCGTCGCCGAGGGATCCGCGGCCCGCACCTGGCGGGCGCCCTGCAGGTCGATCTCCAGCAGTGCCGTGCCGCCGTCGGCGAGGACGCGCTCGATGGGCTCGCGGGGCGTGCCGTAGCGGTGCTTGTTGTGCACCGTGGCCCACTCCAGCAGCTCCCCCTCCGCGACGAGCCGGTCGAATTCGGCGTCGTCCACGAAGTAGTAGTGCTCACCGTCGACTTCACCCGGGCGCGGGGCACGGGTGGTCGCCGAGACCGACAGGTGGATCTCGGGGAAATGCTCCTTGATGTACGCGGCGACCGTGCCCTTGCCGACGGCCGTCGGACCGGCGAGCACGACGAGGCGGCTGCGCCCGTCGCGCGGACCCGGCTCGGGCCACCGCGCGTCGAGGTACCCGCGGAGCGCGTCGCGCTGGCGGGAACCGAGACCCCCGAGGCGCTTCACCGGCGAGATGCCGAGCGAGGCGAGGATGCGATCGCGCTTGCTCTCCCCGATCGCGGGGATCGCGGTGAGGAACTCGGTCACTCGCATCGCACCGGCCGCCGAGAGCGGGTCGGCGAGCCCGCGGCGCAGCAGCTCCTGCGGGGTGATGACGCGCGTGGACACGTCGCGCTTGAGCGCGGCACGCTCGCGGCGGGCGGCGACGGCACGGCGGGAGGCCGCGGCGCGGTCGACCTCGGGCGGGCGACGGGAATCAACCATTCAGGGCCTCCCGGTACAGGTCGGCGCGCGCGGTGATCCGGTCGGCGAGGCGCGCGGGGCCGACAGTCAGGACGCTGCGGCTCTCGTTCGCGACCACGGCCTTCGCGACGTACCCGAACAGGCGGCGGAGGTCGGCGGGATCGGCCCCCTGTGCCCCGAAGCCGGGCGCGAGGATCGGCATCCCGGCCAGCGTCACATCGCCGAGACCGAACGCGGCGCGGTCCACGGTGGCGCCGACGACGACGCCGATCGAGCCCAGCGCACCGGGCGCGCCGATGTTCGCCTCGTTGACGTCGTGGGCGACGCGCGCGGCGACGTACTCGTG
>NZ_BADA01000045.1 GCF_000333395.1 Microbacterium sp. B19 | reverse complement strand
CCGCTCGATCGCGTGCGGCAACGACAGGTTCGCGTACGCCTCGTCGGCGGAGACCGCCCGCAGCACGTCGTACGCGACGGCGCGTGCTCCCTGCACGCTCACGAGCCCAGCACCGGGTTCTCGACGCGCAGGCCCCGGAACCAGTCACCGGCGGGCATCGCCCCCTTGCCCGCGGGCTGCACGGTCTCGAGCCGCAGCGGGGAGCTCGCCGTCCCCACCAGGATTTCCCGACCGGATGCCACGACCCGGCCCGGCGGAATCGGATCCGCCGTGCTCGCCCCGGCGCGCAGCACCTTGAGCCGCGCGCCGTCGAACGTCGTGTGGGCGCCGGGTTCGGGCGTGACACCGGCGATCCGCGCGCGGAGGGTCTCGGCATCCAGGGAGAAGTCCAGGGCGCCGTCGTCGAGGGTCAGCTTCGGGGCGAGCGTCGGCTCACCCTGCTGCGGGACCGCGACCGCGGAACCGTCGGCGATTCCGTCCACGACGCGGGCGAGCAGCGGGGCGCCGATCTCGGCGAGGGCGTCGAGCACGTCGCCCGCGGTGGCGTTCCACGGCACCTCGTACCGTTCCTCGGCGAAGACGTCGCCGGCATCCAGTGCGGCGACGAGCTGGAACACGCTCGCGCCGGTCTCGCGGTCGCCCGCGATGAGCGCCCGCTGCACGGGGGCGGCGCCGCGCCAGCGCGGGAGGAGCGAGAAGTGCAGGTTGATCCATCCGTGCGCCGGGGCCGACAGCAGCGGCTCGCGAACCAGGCCGCCGTAGGCGACGATCACGCCGAGTTCGGGCTCGAGCGCCATGATGCGCGCGGTGGCCTCGGCATCCAGGCGGTCGGCTTTGATCGTCGGGATGCCGAGATCCTCCGCCGCCTGCGCGACCGGGGACGGCGTCAGAACGCGTTTGCGGCCGAGCGGCGCGTCGGAACGGGTGACGACCGCGGCGATCTCGTGCGGGCCTTCCGCCAGGGCGCGGAGGGAGGGGACGGCGACGGCGGGGGTGCCGGCGAAGACGAGGCGCATGGTTCTCCTCACGCTTCGGATGCGGGTGGGTGGGACCGGTCTGCTGGGGGCAGGAGGCGCTCAGAGGTCGGGCTCGGGGAGGTCGAGCCGCACTCTGAGTGTATTCCGGGGCCTCGGACCCTTGTCCTTGGTGGACTTGCGGGCCCGCAGAGCATCGGCGATGACCCCCGCGCGGAGGGCGTCGGCGACGGCGCGACCGTGCGCGTAGTCGAACCGCACGAGTGCGCGGGACGTCGGGGTGTCGGGGGTCGTCGACGTGTCGACCGGGCCAAGGACGGCGAGAGCGTCGAGGTCGGGTACGGCCTCGCGCAGCTCGGCGAGCAGGGTGTCGACGCTCCGGGCGTGTCCGTCGACGCTCGCGACGCGCACGGCCGGGGGCATGCGCAGTGGTGCGCGGTCGGCCAGCTCGGCGCGGGCGTAGGCCGGCTGCGTCCACGTCGCGAGCGCCCGGGCCACCGGACCCGCGACGCCCACGAGATGCACCGGCGCTCCCGGTGCCGCGAGGGCCGCGGCGTTCGACCACCAGCGCAGGCAGTGCTCGCCGACGCGCAGCGCTTCGTTCTGCAGCATGCGGTCGCCGTCGAGGAGGATCACCGCGCGGTATCCGCCGCGCGCGATCGGCTCGGCTCCCCGCGTCGCGATGACGAGGGCCGGGGTGGCATCCACCTCCGCCACGGGATGCGCGCCGTCTGCGATGATCACGCGCGTGTTCGGGAACGCGCGGCCCAGCTCGTCGGCCGTGCGCTCGCTGCCCGAGGACGCCATGCGGAGCTTCACCGAGCCGCAGTGCCCGCACGTCCACGCGTGCGCGTTGCGGCCGCACCACGCGCACACCGGAACCGCGCCGGGGCGCGCGGCACGGAGAGGCCCCGCGCAGTGCGTGCAGCGGGCGGGGCGGCGGCAGTCCGCGCACACGAGCGACGGCGCATACCCGGGGCGCGCGACCTGCACGAGCACGGGGCCCTGCGTCAGCGCCTCGCGCGCGGCCGCGAACGCCGAGGACGGCACGCGCGCGGTCCGCGACTCCCCCTCGCGCGTCGCGCTCAAAACGACCCGCGGACTCTGCCGCCGCGCCGGCGCCGACTCGCGCACGTACCCCACCTCGACCAGCCGCTGCACGTCGGTCGAGCGGGTGTGGCCCGCGAAGACGAGAGCCGAGCCCTCCAGCTCCTGTCGCACCAGAGCGGCATCGCGTGCGTGGACACCCGGGGCGAGCGGCTCGGCGAGCAACGAATCGCCGTCGTCCCACAGCGCGACCAGGCCCGTGTCGTGGGCCGGGGCGTAGACCGCCGACCGGCGGCCCACCACGATCACGGGCACGGGCGCGAGGGTGCGAAGGTACTGCGCGTACCGCGCCGGACCGGACTGGTCCGCGTCGTCGCGCACGACCGCGTCGGCCGGCACGAGGTCGGCCAGCGCCGCCATGAGCTGCGCCTGATCGCGGTAGTCCGGGACCACGAGCACGGCGCTCCTCCCCCGCGCGAGCGTATGCACCGCGGCGGCGGCCAGGAGATCGGCCCACGCGCCCCTCGGGAGGGTGCCGGTCGTGTGCGGAGGGGCGTCGACCGCGAGGCGCTCGCCGCCGTCGAGGGCATCCGCGAGCCCCACGTACGGCTTCAGCGCCGCGTCGGCGCGGGCGAGCGACTCCGCCGGGACCACCGGCGTCTCGGGGACCGGTGCGGCGAGCCAGGCCTTCTCGGCCCGCACCATGCGCTTCGGCACCGCGAGGCGCAGCACGTCGCTCACCGAACCCGCGGCGCGGTCCGCGACCTTGCGCGCGAGGGCGAAGAGGCGCTCGGGCAGCACCGGCATCGTCGAGACGACGCTCTCGACGGACGACAGCGGCCGCTCCGTGCCGTCGTCGGCCACGACCTCGACCACGCAGGCATCCATCATCCGACCCGCCGACCGCAGGGGCACCTTCACCCGCACCCCGGGCACGACGTCCGCGACCAGCGGATGCGGGATCGCGTAGTCGAACAGCCGATCGAGCTGCGGGACCGGCGAGTCGAGCTGCACCCGCGCGACGCGGCGGGCGCTCACGCGGCGGCTCCGCGCGCACCTCGCCGCGCACGGCGAGCGGCGGCTCCGCGCGAGCCCCGCCACGCGCGGCGGAGCGGAGCGAGGGATGCCAGGGCAGCGGCGACGCGGTGCACGCCCGGCGCGGGCGCCCCCACGTCAGAGTCCGGCGGCGGTGCGCAGGGCGTCGACGCGGTCGGTGCGCTCCCACGTGAAGTCGGGCAGCTCGCGGCCGAAGTGACCGTACGCGGCCGTCTGCGCGTAGATCGGGCGGAGCAGGTCGAGCTGATCGATGATCGCCTTGGGCCGCAGGTCGAAAACCTCGCGGATGGCCTTCACGATCGTCTCGTCGGCGACGTGCGCCGTGCCGAACGACTCCACGTACAGGCCGACCGGGTTCGCCTTGCCGATCGCGTACGCGACCTGCACCTCGAGGCGGTCGGCGAGACCCGCCGCCACGGCGTTCTTCGCGACCCAGCGCATCGCGTACGCCGCCGAGCGGTCGACCTTGGACGGGTCTTTTCCGCTGAAGGCGCCGCCGCCGTGCCGAGAGGCTCCGCCGTAGGTGTCGATGATGATCTTGCGGCCGGTGAGGCCCGCGTCGCCCTTGGGGCCGCCGATCACGAACGGACCGGCCGGGTTGATGTAGTACTGCACGTCGGGGAGCTCGAGACCCGTGTCGCGCAGCACCGGGTCGATGACCTCGGCCTGCACGAGGGCGCGCAGCTCCTCCTGCGAGATGTCGGGGTGGTGCTGCGTCGACAGGACGACGGAGTCGACCGTGCGCGGCGTATGCCCGTCGTACCCCAGCGTGACCTGGGTCTTGCCGTCGGGGCGCAGGAACGGCAGCGTGCCGTCTTTCCGAACGGATGCCAGGCGCTCGGCGATGCGGTGCGCGGTCCAGGCCGCCATCGGCATGAGCTGCGGCGTCTCGTTCGTGGCGAAGCCGAACATGATGCCCTGGTCGCCCGCGCCCTGCAGGTCGCGGGGGTCGACCGAGCCGCGCTCGCGCTGCTCGAACGCCTTGTTGACGCCCGCGGCGATGTCGGACGACTGCGCGCCGATCGACACGCTGACGCCGCACGAGTCGCCGTCGAAGCCGGTCTCGCTGGAGGTGTACCCGATGCGGTTGACGACGTCGCGCACGATTGCGGGGATCTCGACGTAGGCGCTCGTGGACACCTCGCCCGCGACGTGCACCAGGCCCGTGGTCACGAGGGTCTCGACGGCGACGCGCCCGGACGGGTCCTCGGTGAGGATGGCATCCAGGATGCTGTCGGAGATCTGGTCGCAGATCTTGTCGGGGTGTCCTTCCGTGACGGACTCGGACGTGAACAGGCGCAGGTCGGTCAAAGCGACTCCCGGTCGGTTTCGGGCTGGGGACGGGCACAAGTATGCCCCGGACGGCGGACAGCCGCCCGGGGCATCGCCACATCTGTGAACGGATCAGAGGTGTGGATTACTC